>CALFRN010000196.1 GCA_937919085.1 uncultured Reyranella sp. | reverse complement strand
CGCTTCGTGCTGTGGGCGTTGCGCCAGTGGCAATGCGACCGGGCGTTGCCCGCCGAGGGATCGACGTTACATCGCGGGTTCCAGATGGCAGGTCTTTTGGAGGCACTGCCCGATTTTGCCATCGCCATGGACGCTTTCCTGTTCGGCGCCCGGCGCGCGATGGAGATTCATCTGCCGACCTGCTCGAAGGTGAGCGGCGATGAGGCGACCCTGGTCGCTTTGTGCGGCTTGGCGCAGGGCGACTATGACGCCGCGCTCCTGGCTTCACTAGATGTGATGATGGCGCCGACGGCTTCGCGCGTCGCCGCCATCAAACTGAAGGCGTTTGCCGTGGCCCTTGCGAGTGCGGGGTTGCGGTTCGCCCCATCGCACGGGCAGGCCGGCGGGCGACTCAATTGATGGCGGCCGCGCCGGCGCCTGATCGCCTTGCCGATCTTCAGTCGGCAATGCGGGCGATCGCTGAGGTGATCGAGGGATTGCCACCGGAGTGTCGCGACCTTGCCGGCAACGCGCTGCTCAATGTTGCTGCCGAAGCGGTGGTAGAAGATGTGGGCTGTGTCGAAGCTGGCCGCATCTTTGCGCGCCTCGCCGACCTCCTGGTGCGCGGCCTCAAGCCGCCGATGAGCGGTGCGATCTCGCTCATGGGCTTCGACGCATGATGCTCGACCCCGCGCGCTGCATTCCGATACTAGCGTCGCTCGAAATTCCCGAGACGCGCGACTTCTACGTCTGGCAACTCGGCTTCGCCGTCGGCTACGAGGCGCCACACTATCTCATCGTCAAGCGCGATGACATCGAGCTGCATTTCTGGAAGACCAACCAGCGTCAGTTTCCCGAGAATACGTCCTGCTACATATGTGGCGGGCAGGTGTCGGCGCTGTTCGAGGAGTTCAAGACGAATCGCGTGCCGCGCCTGTCGTCCTTTGAAGTGCGGCCGTGGGAAACGAAGGAGTTCCATATCCATGATCCGCACGGCAATCTGCTGAAATTCGGCTGTAGCGAATGGTAGTTGTCTAAATCTCGACCCGGCCACCGAGTTCGACGACGTTGTTGGCCGGCAAACCGAAAAAGTCACCCGGACTGGTGGAGAAGCGCGCGAGCATCAGGAACAATCTCTGCTGCCAGCGCGGCAAAAGCGGTCGGTCGCCGCCCACAATGCTGTTGCGCCCAATAAAGTAGGACGTGCGTGTGGGATCGACAAGGATTCCCTTGGCGGAAAGCGTGGCGAGATCGCGCGGTACATCGGGCCGCTCCACGAATCCATAACGCAGCACGACCCGGTGCACGCCGCTGCCCAGATCGACAAGTTGCGACCGCATCGCCGATGACACGAACGGCTCATCGGCCACGTGGACGGTGAGCAGAATGACGCTCTCATGCAGCACTTCGTTGTGCCGGAGGTTGCGCATCAGGCAGTTGGAAGCGTTGTCCGAAAGGGCCGTGAGGTAGACCGCCGTACCTTTCGGTCGGTGCAGGCCTTCGGACTTTATGGATCCCAACAACTCGGCAATCGGCACCGCTCGTTCTTTCTCGCGCACCGAAACCGCGAGGCGGCCTCTCAACCATGTCCACATTGCCGTGAAAACAACCGCGGCAACCACCAGTGGAACCCAGCCTCCGTGGAAGAATTTCAACATGTTGGACGAAACCAACGAGACATCGACCACAATGAATCCGCCGAGGATCGGCAATGCCGTCAGCCAGCCCCATTTCCAGACCCGGATCGCCAGGCCGAACACCAGTATGCTGGTCACCAGCATGGTGCCGGTGACGGCGATGCCATAAGCGGCGGCGATGTTCGAGGAATTCGTGAAGGCCAGGATGAGGGTCACGACGCCGGCAAGCTGCAACCAGTTGACCGCCGGAACATAGATCTGGCCAACCTCGCTGGCCGAGGTGTGCTGGATTTGCACACGCGGGCTCAAGCCCAAAAGCGTAGCCTGCTGGGCCATCGAGAACGCGCCGGAAATCGTCGCCTGCGAGGCAATCACCGTCGCCATCGTGGCGAGGCCGACCAGCGGGTAGAGAGCCCAGCGTGGCGCGAGGCGGAAGAACGGATTTTCGAGCGATGTGGGATCGTCCAGCAGCAGCGCCCCTTGACCGTAGTAGTTGGCGAGCAGCGCCGGCAGCACGAGGAGGAGCCACGCCGTGCGAATGGGCGTGCGGCCAAAATGGCCCATATCGGCATAAAGCGCCTCGGCGCCGGTGAAGGCGAGTGTGATCGCTCCCAGGGCGACAAAGGCTACGACCTTGTGGCGAAGGGCGAACTCGAATGCGTGCAGGGGCGAAAGAGCCGCCAGCACGCGCGGGTGATCGACGACATGCCAGGCGCCGAGCACGAGCAAGACAATGAACCATGTCAGCATGATCGGTCCGAACCAGCGGCCGACACTGGCGGTTCCGTAGCGCTGCATGGCAAATAGTCCCACGATCAGGCCGATCGAGATCGGTACCACCAGTGGGGCAAAGTCGGATGTTGCGACGTTAAGACCCTCGACCGCGCTCAGGACCGAGATCGCGGGTGTCAGCAGGCAATCGCCGTAGAAGAGCGCGGCACCAGCGATGCCGAGCATCATATAGATCTGCCGCCGGCGTTCGGACAGGCCGGCCTCCTGTAACACCAACGCCATCAACGCCAGCACGCCGCCTTCACCGTGGTTGTCCGCGCGCATCACCACCACGACGTACTTCAGGGTGACGACGATGATCAGCGCCCAGGTGATCAGCGACAGCATGCCCAGCACGTTCTCGACCGTCGGCTGGATTCCCGTGTAGTCGCTGAAACACGTACTGACGGTGTAAAGAGGGCTGGTCCCGATGTCGCCGAACACGACACCCAGCGCCGCCAGGGTGAGCTTCGCGGTACGCTGGCCGGTCGGCGCTGCTTGTGGAGTGCTGTCGGTCATCGTGGTTTCGCGCCGCTCCCCGTAACGAGTGATTGATCCTACAGGTGAATTCCCCGACGCTGCAGTCCGGAATGCCGATTGGAGGGAAGATGACCGAGAACGCGAACTACAAGAAGGGCACCGAGATCCGCAACAAGCTGATGGGTGCGGCCTACGCCGACAAGATGAACAAGAGTGTCTACGACGACCCGATGATGCAGAAGTTCGGCGATTATGCACGTGAAGCCGTGTTCGGCATGCTGTGGTCGCGGCCCGGACTCGACATGAAGACGCGGGCGCTGATTTGCGTCATCTCCGATACATCCCAGGCGCGCTGGCCGGAACTCGCCATCCACCTGCGCATGGCGCGCAACGAGGGCTGGACCGAGGACGAACTCAGCGAGGCCCTGATGCATCTTTGCGGCTATATCGGTCTGCCGTCGGTTCGCGAGGCGATGCTGACGGCAAAGGAAGTGTTTCACGAGATGCGCAACGAGAAATAACATGAGCGCGATGACGACCAGCGATCTGCCCCTGGAGCGGATCGCGCGGGGGAAGGTGCGCGATGTCTACGTGGTCGACGCCGACCGGCTTCTGCTGGTGGCGACTGACCGGGTCAGCGCCTACGACGTGGTGATGGCCGAGCCGATCCCGCAGAAGGGCGCGGTACTGACGCAGGTGAGCGCCTGGTGGTTCCGCCAGTTGGGCGACGCCGTGAAGCACCACATGATCTCGGCCGATGCCGGTGAAATTGCCTCCGCGGTGCCGGCGCTTGCGCCATACCGTGCGGCGATCACCGGCCGTGCCATGCTGTGCCGTCGCGCCGCGGTGTTTCCGATCGAGTGTGTCGTGCGCGGCTACATCACCGGCTCGGCGTGGCGGGAATATGCCAAGACCGGCACGCTTGCCGGCGAGGCGCTGCCGGCGGGGCTGAAGGAGAGCGGGCGACTCGACCCACCGGTCTTCAGTCCGGCGACCAAGGCCGAAAGTGGGCATGACGAGAACATCACCGTCGGGCGCATGCGGGAGATACTCGGTGCCGAGGCAACTGCCGAACTGGAGCGGCTGACTCGTGTCGTGTACACCAAAGGCCGCGACGTCGCCCTGAACCAGGGCATCATCATCGCCGACACCAAGTTCGAGTTCGGCCGCACCGCATCGGGCGAGATCATCCTGATCGACGAGGTGATGACGCCGGACAGTTCGCGCTTCTGGCCGGCCGATGGCTACGCGCCTGGCCGGCCGCAGCCCAGCTTCGACAAGCAGCCGTTACGTGACTGGCTCGATGTCGAGCGTCATGCTGGCCGCTGGAACGGCGAAGCGCCACCGCCGAAACTGCCGCGCGAGATCGTCGAAGCGACCAGCAAACGCTATCTCGAGGCCTATCGCCGGTTGACCGGCGCCGACCTCGGCGTTTCCTGAGCGCTTCGGTCGATGCCG
>CALFRN010000195.1 GCA_937919085.1 uncultured Reyranella sp. | reverse complement strand
CGCGGCCGCTTGTCGATCACGCGCCGCGCCTTGCCCATCGAGCGCTCGATCGTTCCCGGCGTGGCAATGTCGATCGTGGCCGACAGCCCGCACATCCCTTTCAGGCGCCGCATCAATTCAGACGCCGACCTCCCCGCCGCCTCACCGCTGAGGACGGCCCGGGCCTCGACCCGCACCAGCAGGTCGTCGAGCGCACCGGTGCGAGAGACCTCGATCACATAGTGGCCGCTCAAGGCGACATCGCGCAGAATCTGCTCCTCGACCTGGCTCGGAAACAGATTGACGCCGCGCACGATCAGCATGTCGTCGCTGCGGCCGGTGATCTTGGCCATCCGCCGCATCGCGGTGGTCGATCCCGGCGTCAGGCTCGTGAGATCCCGGGTTCGGTAGCGGATGACGGGCATCGCTTCCTTGGTGAGTGTGGTGAACACCAACTCGCCTGGCTCGCCGTCGGCGACGGGAATCCCGGTGTCCGGATCGACGATCTCGGGATAAAAATGGTCTTCCCAGATCGTGGGACCGCCCTTGCTTTCGACGTACTCGCAAGCAACGCCCGGGCCCATCACCTCGCTCAGGCCATACAGATCGACGGCATCGATACCCAACCGCCGCTCGATCTCGTCCCGCATCCCTTCGGTCCACGGCTCGGCGCCGAACAGGCCGACGCGCATCGCCGTCTGGCGCGGATCGACTCCCTGGCGCTCGAACTCGTCGGCGATCGCCAGCATATAGGACGGCGTCATCAGCACGACGCGGGCGCCGAATTCGCGGATGAGCTGGACCTGCCGTTCGCCGAAGCCGCCCGACATCGGCACCACGGTGCAGCCCAGCCGCTCGGCGCCGTAGTGGACACCGAGGCCGCCGGTGAACAGACCGTAGCCGAAGGCATTGTGGATGATGTCGCCCGGCCGGGCGCCGCCGGCATGGAGCGAACGCGCCATCAGGTCCGACCAGGTGTCGATGTCACGCGCCGAATAGCCGACCACCGTCGGCCGCCCCGTCGTGCCGCTGGACGCATGGAGCCGCACACACTGCTCGCGGGGGATCGCCAGCATGCCGAAGGGATAGGCGTCGCGCAGATCGTCCTTCACCGTAAACGGAAAGCGGGCGAGATCGTCGAGGCTCTTCAGGTCGTCGGGATGAATCCCCGCCACCACGCACTTCGCACGATACGGTGACTGGCTGGCGTAGGCCCGATGCAGCGTCGCGCGCAGGCGGTCCAGCTGCAGGCCGCGCAGGGCGTCGAGCGAGGTTTTCGTCTCGGGAAAGAGTTTCGCCGTCATGATCCTAGCCGCGCTGCCTTTCCTGAAAGCCGAAACGCCGATACGCATAGCCGAGGCCGACCAGTGCCGCTCCCAACCCGAGGAACGAGAAGACCCGCAACAATCCTTTCAGCCCCGCCATGTCGATCAAAAATACCTTGGCCACGACGATGCAGACCAGCACCATCCCGGCATGTCTGAGTGCCGCCGCGCCGCGCACGAAGCCCAACGCCAGAAGCGCCACCCCGAACAGCAGCCAGACGATCGAATAGGCGTAGAGTTCGAGGCCGTCGGCGGCGAAGCCGCCACGCTCGAAGCCGGGATCGAACAGGTGCCGGACTTCCAGCGAGACATAGACGAAGGCCAGGATCGAGGCCGCAGCCTCGATCATCAGGTCGATGGCGCGGTTGGGTTCGACGTCGATCCAGCGCCGGGCTACCGCGGCCATCACCGCCGGCACGGCATAGGCCAGGAACAGGCCGTTGAAGAACGGCAGTCGCCCGATATCGGCCGGCTCGAACACCGGATTGGCGACCAGCACCTGAACCACCAGCGCCGTTGCGATGGCCAGTCCGCCGCTCAACCGCCACGCCCACAGCGCCACCGGGTCACGGCGTCGCCGCGCCATCCACAACGCCGCCAGTGCGAAGGCGCCCCAGATCGCGACATAGAACGAGCGCTCGGTGAAGCCCGCATCCGGCACCATCATGGTGCCCGGCTGGAACAGGCTGCGCACTTCCAGCGTCGCCAGCACGAAGACCAGCAACGCGACCGCTGCCTCGACCGCCCGCGCCAGCCGCTGGTCGCCGGTCGGGCGCAGGAACCGCAGGCCCACGACGAGAGCCGCGATGGAAATGCCGTAGCTCCACAGGATCCAGTTGAACACCGGCGTGAGGCCAAGCGGATATTTCAGCACCTCGGGATTGACCACGAAGCGCACCACCACGACGGCCAGCAGCGGCCAGCAAAGCAGACGCATGGCGCGCAGTTCCAGCCTGGCCGCGATGGCCGCCACCGCCGCCAGCTCGATCGCGTAGGCTACCGTCACCCACTCGCGGCTAAGTTCGATCGGAATGGCGGCGGCGATGAAGAAGGCGACGCCGGCCGCCAGGAACCCCAGCGCCTCGGTGGCGCCGGCCATGCTGCCGCGCCAGCGCACCAGCCGCTCGGCGCCGACCAGGAAGGGCACGGCGAGGCCGACGCTGATCAGGCCCCACGGCGTGCCTGTCGCCGTACCCCGCAGCACGTACCAGCACAGCAGGAAGTGCGTGAAGGCGGCGGCCACCGACAAGGCTGCCCAGAAGCCCGGCCGCCCGGCATTCCACAGCAGGGCGAAGGCCCCGGCGGCATAGAAGCCGCCGAAAAGGATCGTGAGCCAGGCGAAGCGATCGGCATCCCAACTCGTGCCCACACCACCGGTCAATGCCCACCACAGCGCGAGGGCGGCGGCTGACAGTCCCGGCGCCAGCGCCGCCGCATACTGGAAGCGCGGCGTCCAGCGCCCGAAGGCAAAGAGCGCTGCCCCATGCAGCGCCAGCGCCAGCCAGCCCGCCGTCTGCCGGCCGCCGTCATCGAGGATGACGCAGACCAGCAGCGCGCCCGTGCCGGCAAGCGCCGTCCAGACGAGCGCCACGACATCCTTCGGCGGATTCTCGTTCTCCGCCATCCGCTTCCAGGTTGCCCAGACGAAGAGGCCCGCTACACCCACCAGGAACAACCCGACCCAATGCAGCTCGCCCTGCACCCCGGCGGCATCGCGCGACGACCACATCCAGACGATCGTCCACAGCGCCGAACCGGCCAGCACGCCCCAGCCCAGCGGCCACCAGCCTCTTATCCGGATGACGCCCAGCGTGCCGGCGGCGATCGCCAGCAGATAGCCGAACAGCACCGGCGTGTTGGGCGTTTCGGCACCGATGATCGCCGGGCTGGCGAAGCCGCCGACGAAGGCAAGGCCGGCCACGAAGATGCCGTGGCGTAGCGACACGCCGATGGCGAAGGCGGTCAATGCCGCCGCGCCGCCGCCGGCCGCGACCTTGGAAATCATGTCGTAGAGCGCGACCGCCGAGAACAGGGAACCGTAGAGTGCCGCGATGCCAGCCGCGGCCAAGGCCTGGGCGACGCGATCGTCGCGGCTCCGCATCTTCTCGGCGCCGCCGATCAGCAGGAAACCGAACAGTACCGCCAGGATCACCCGCACCTCGGGCGAGAGATAACCTTCCTCGATCGAGTAGCGGACCAGGAAGATCGCCGCCAGGGCCAGCGTGACCGCGCCCACCCACAGGAAGGCGCGGGCGCCCAGACGTTGTTCCCAGCCACCCTGCACCGGCTCGACGGCGGGCGGTAGCGGTGCGGCGACGGCGACCACGGGATCCGGCTCGAACGGCAGGGCCGGCGCGGGCGGCGCTGCCTGTTCGGCGATCGGCTCGATTGCCGGTGCGCCAACGAAAGGCGGCGGCAGGACCTCGGCAGGACCGCGCGCGCGCCGCAACAGCGCCACCTCGGCCGCCAGCCGGTCGTTGGCCTGGCGCAGTCGCGAGGTGCGCACCAGCGCCACGATGGCGATCAACGGAGTGCCAAGCGCCCAGGCGACGGCCAGAAGGCCGAGAAAGATTTCTTCCACCGAGGCTCCGCTGACCTATCGGACTGTCTAGTCTACTCCGCCGCGACGCGGGCGGGCTGGCGGACGAAGGCGGCGCGGTTGTCGCGGGCGGCCTGGCCGCGCTTCACCACCATGCGGTGGTTCTCCCTGCGGGCGGCGCGCTTGATGTCGGCCAAGGCATCGCCGTCGCACAGCACGAAGTCGGCGCTGTTGCCTTCCCGGACGCGGCCCTGATCCTCGAGGCGCATCAGGTCGGCGGCACTTGCCGTCGCGAAGAACAGCGAATCGCACGTCGAGATGCCGATGTCGCACATGTATTCCAGTTCGCGCGCATTCTCGCCGTGGCGGTTGTGCGGCGTGCCCGCGTCGGTGCCCATGGCGATGCGGCCACCGGCCTTGTAGTACATCTGGGTCGCGGCGATGTGGCGGTCATAGACGCGGCGGCTCTTCTCGATCACGTAGTCGGGGATCGAGCGGTCGCCGTCGTCGTAGCCTTTCAGGATGTTCTTCACCGCCGCCAGCGTCGGCACCAGCCAGACACCGCGCGCCTTCATCTCGGCGCAGCATTCCTCGTCCATGAAGATACCGTGCTCGATCGAATCAATGCCGCCGCGTACCGCATTGAGGATACCGAGCGCGCCCTGGGCGTGGCTGGCGCAGCATTTGTGGAAACGATGGGCCTCGCCGATGCCGGCCTTCATCTCCTCGGCCGAATAATGCGCGTCCTCGGGATTGACGCCCGGCGTCATGACGCCGCCGGTCGCCATGATCTTCACCAGATCGGAGCCGGCATGGACCTGCTCGCGCACCGCCTTAATCACCTCGTCGACACCGTCGGCGACCCGCCCGGTGCGGTTGCCGTGGCCGCCGGTCATGCAGATCATGCGGCCGGCGCAGCGCATCGTCGGCCCGAGGAACTTGCCGGCGTTGAAGGCATCGCGCAGCGCGAACTCGATGTAATCCTTGCCGCCGCAGTCGCGCACCGCGGTGATGCCTCCCTCCAGCGTGCTGCGCATATACTCCATACCCCGCACCGCGATCTGCGCGGCGCTGAGCCTGTCCTGCGCCGCGCCGGGATTGCCCTCGGCGCCCGACAGCGAATGGACATGGCAGTCGATGATGCCGGGGATCAGCGTGCCGCCGGACGTATCGACCCGCTCGCCGGCGAAACCCGCGAACTCGGCGGCAGCGGCGACGCGCTTGATCCTGCCGCCTTCCTCCAGCACCGCCTGTCCGTCGTGAACCTTCTCCCCATCGAACAGACGCCCGCCGACATACAAGGTGGCCATACGAAACTCCCGGATTGAAACGTGACGCGACTTTGCCCCTGCTCCTCGGGATGGGCAAGAACCACGACGCGCCACGTTCCATTAGCCAGATTTATGCATTCGCGCGGCGCGATCGAAGACCAGGTACCCGCTCGAATTTCAGCGCCAAATCCGCCTGGAAGGCTGAATTTGCAGGCGTCACCCGCGGACAAAACGGACGCCCAAATGTAACGCGTGTTGTCCGCGAATATGTCCACGGCTCTCTACTGTAGACATGGGAATTCTCATTCGATCGACCGTCTGGAAGCGAGTGGAGCCCGTTGCATCGGTTGACCGACTGCATCGATGGCACCTCCCGACGGACGATCGGCTTGGGAAGGCGCAGGCTCATCGCCGTGCTAACCCACGGGTCAGGACCCGCGGCGGCGACCTGGCGCTGGTTGCGCCTGCCCGTGGGCGGCCACGAGAGGTCTTTGCCGGCACGAAAAAGGCCGGCGCGAGAAGCGCCAGCCTACCGAAAAATCATGCCCAAACTTGCTGTACTTGTCGAATCAACTGGATGCCTGATTGCATGGACACCCCTCCGGTCAATCCCGGCAGTGTCATGACGACAGGCGGCCGCAGCCCAACGGGTCGGCGGGCCCATCGGTCCCCGAATCGCCGCCCAGCGCCTTCAGCCGCTCGATCTCTGAATCGATGCCGGCGATGTGCGGATTCCATTTGCGGGCCAATTCGAAGGCCGCGACCGCGCGGGCATTCTCGCCCATTTCGGCGCGGATCATGCCGAGGCCGGAGTAGGCACCGAAGTGGCGCGGCTCGCGCTTGATGGTCTCGCAGATGTCGGCGAGCGAAGCCTTGAAGTTGCCCATCAGCCAATGGACCGTGGCGCGCTTGTTCCACGCCTCCGAAAGATCGGGTGCGGACTCGACCAGCGCCGTGAAGGTCTCGACCGAGGTCGCAAATTCACGCTGCTGCATTTCAGCAATGCCGCGCATCATCGTGGCCTGCTGCCGCGTGTCGGGGACCAGCGTCCACTGCTCCCAGATCGCAGCCTCGAGCGTCTGGGCCGCGACCGGATCGGTGGCGTCCTGAAGTTTGTCGAACAGCGTATCGAGCACGGTGTTTCTCCCGGCGTTCTGCGCCATGACGGTGGTGCCCAGCATCAGCCCCAGCAGGGCGGCCAGGCAAGAGCTAAGGACGGTCATTGTGTCACCGTCATGATGGAATCAGCTCAAGGCCACGGGCCTGGGCCCGCCGGTGGCCCAGTCGAGCAGTTCGACGGTGTGGGCCATGGGGATGCCGGTGCCCGCGGCGATGTTGCCGATGCAGCCGAAGTTGCCGGCGGCAATCACGTCGGGCTTCACGCTTTCGATGTTGGCCACCTTGCGGTCGCGCAGCCGGCGCGACAGGTCGGGTTGCAGCACTTGGTAGGTACCGGCCCAGCCGCAGCAGAGATGGCCTTCGGGCACGTCCTTCACGACGAAGCCTGCATCGCGCAGCAGCTTTTTCGGCAGCTCGGTGAGCTTCTGGCCGTGCTGCATCGAGCAGGCCGAGTGATAGGCGACGGTGAGCGGCCGCGGCGTCACATTGCTGAGACCGACCTCTGCCACGACCTCGGTGACATCCTTCGCCAGCGCGGCGACCTGCTTGGCCTTCTCAGCCCAGGCCGGCTCGTCGGCCAGCATGTGGCCATAGTCCTTCACGGTGGTGCCGCAGCCCGAAGCGTTGATTACGATGGCATCGAGGCCGGCCCCGTCGATCTCTCTGAGCCACGCCGTGATGTTGCGCTTGGCGAGCGCGATGGCCTGGTCGTTGCGGCCGACATGCAGGACCGAGGAGCCGCAGCAGCCCGAACCCGCGACGTTCACGACCTCGATGTCGAGCCGCGTCAGCAGCCGCACCGTGGCTTCGTTGACCTCGGGCGCCAGCACCTGCTGGCCGCAGCCCGGCATCAGCGCCACGCGCTTTCGCTGCAGACCCCGAGCCGGAAAGACCTGTGGCCGGTCTACCGGCGACGGCATCGGCACCTTGTCGGGCACGGCTTCGAGCATGGCGCGCAGCCGGCGCAGGAAGGTGGCGCCGCCGGGATCGGAACTGGTTGCGGGCAGGAGCGGCGCCAGCGGTTTTACCAGCCGGCCCAGCACCATGGCCCAGCGGAAGACCGTGGGACGCGGCATCAGATACGCCAGCAGCCCGCGCAAAAAACGGTCGGGCAGCGAACGTGCAAAAGTTTCCTCGATGTGATGCCGGCCGTGATCGACCAGATGCATGTAATTCACACCCGACGGACAGGTCGTCATGCAGGAAAGGCACGAGAGGCAGCGGTCGATGTGCTTGACCTCGGCCGCCGACGGCGCGCGCGCGCCCTCGATCATCGCCTTAATGAGATAAATGCGCCCGCGCGGGCTGTCGCGCTCGTCACCCAGCAACACGTAGGTCGGGCAGGTCGCGGTACAGAAGCCGCAATGCACGCATTTGCGCAGGATCTCGTTGCTGCGCGCGGTCTCGGGATCGGCAAGCTGGGCCAGGGTGAAAGTGGTTTGCATTGGCGATCAATCAATCCTGTCGGCAACGACTTCCCGTCGTCCCGACCGAAGTCGAGCGTAGCGAGACGTAGTGGAGGGACCTTGCCTGCTCACAAAAGGTCCCTCCACTACGCTTTGCTCCGATCGGGACGACGGGAAGCATTAGCCCATCCTTCCTGGATTGAAGAGGCGCCTGGGGTCGAAGCTCTCTTTTACGCGCGTGGCCAGCGCGGCGAGCGCAGGCGGTTGCGGGTGGAACACCGGCACCACCGCCCTCACCGCTTCGGGCGCCCGAATGAGCGTCGCATGGCCACCCGTGGCACCGATGGCGCCACGCACCGCCACATGATCGGCGTCGGCACTCGCCGGAAGGGCGAGCCAGACGAGACCGCCCGACCAGTCGTAGAAAGCCTCGGCCGCCGGCCGCAACGCCTTGAGGCGTGCCACGATGGCGGGACCTTCGGTCGGCGGGCAGGAGATCTTCCACACGACGGCATCGCGCGCGGCCCCGAGCGGAGCGACATCGCGCACCTCGCGCCAGAAGGCGCGGCTTTCGAGCGTGCCGAGTTCCTCCATAGCGGCACCCGTACCGGCCAGCAGGTCGCGCAATCCCTTCAGGCGTGCTTCGACCGAGGGCGCCACGCCTTCGATCCGCAAGGCAGTCCTGCCCGGCAGATGGGCAGCGCCCGAAACCTCGTGCGGACTGCCCATGGCGGCGCACATCGCGCTCACCGCCGCTGCATCGTCGAGGCCCAGCAGCAGCAGCGTGCGCGTCTGGTCCGGCGCCGGCAGGACTTTTACCGAGACCTGGTCGAGCACCGCCAGTGTGCCCCAGGAGCCGGCCAGCAGCTTGGAGAGATCGTAGCCGGTGACGTTCTTCATCACCTTGCCGCCCGACTTGAAGGCCTCGCCGCGTCCGTTGACGCCGCTGAAGCCCAGCAGGTGATCGCGCGCCGCACCGGCCGACAGCCGCCGCGGCCCGGCGAGATTTCCCATGACGGCGCCGACCAGTGTCCCCTGCCCGGCTTCCCGGCCGAGCAACGGCCCGAGGTCGGGCGGCTCGAAGGCCAGCATCTGGTTGCGTTGCGCCAACAGCGCCTCGACCTCGCCGATCGGCGTGCCGGCACGCAGCGTGACCACCAGCTCCTCAGGGGCGTAATCGACGATGCCGCTCAGGCCGGAGAGATCGAGGACCTGGCCGCAGCTCATCGGCCTGCCGAGGGCGATCTTGCTGCCCTGTCCGCGCACGTCGAGTGTCGTGCCGTCATTCAGCGCCCATTCCACCGCCTGCCGCAGCTCTTCCGGCGACCGCGGCTTGATCGTGGAGGTCATTGGCTGCTCATGCTCTGCCCCCGCGCAGTGGGGGAAGTCGGCGCGCAGCGCCGGAAGGGGGTCTTCGGCATCGCCGATGAAGACATGCCACCCTCCGCACTTCGGGCACCTCCCTCGCAAGCGGGG
Organism: uncultured Reyranella sp.; assembly: GCA_937919085.1. Classification (GTDB taxonomy): domain Bacteria; phylum Pseudomonadota; class Alphaproteobacteria; order Reyranellales; family Reyranellaceae; genus Reyranella. The sequence continues at coordinate 2,635 of CALFRN010000195.1, read as the reverse complement.
GAGGAGTTTGCTTTGCGAGGCACATCAAAACCGCGGAATGTCGGGGAAGGGCAATTTGTTGTGATGGACCACAACGCGGCCGAGCTCGGCGCAGCGGCGGAGCTGCGGGAAGACCTTGCCGGGATTGAGCAGGTGATCGGGATCGAAGGCACACTTGAGGCGCATCTGCTGATCGAGGTCGATCTCGGTGAACTGCACGCCCATCAGGTCGCGCTTCTCGATGCCGACTCCGTGCTCGCCGGTCAACACGCCGCCCACCCGCACGCAGAGCCGCAGAATGTCGGCGCCGAATTCCTCAGCGCGGTGCAACTCGTCGGCATCGTTGGCGTCGAATAGGATCAGCGGATGGAGATTTCCGTCGCCGGCATGGAAGACGTTGACGACGCGCAACCGGTGCTTCTTCGACATCTCGCGCATCTCGGCCAGCACTTCGACCAGCCGGCCGCGCGGCACCGAGCCGTCGAGACACATATAGTCCGGCGTGATCTGGCCGACGGCGGGGAACGCAGCCTTGCGGCCGGCCCAGAAAAGAACCCGCTCCTGCTCGTCATGGCTGACGCGCACCGTGGTGGCGCCGCGCTCGCGGGCAATTTCCTCGACCCGCGCCACTAGGTGATCGACCTCGACCTGCGGGCCGTCGAGTTCGACGATCAGCAGCGCCTCGGCATCCATCGGATAGCCGGCGCCGACATAGGCCTCGGCGCATTTCACGGCTTCCTTGTCCATCATCTCCATGCCGCCGGGGATGATGCCGGCGGCAATGACGGCGGCGACGCATTCGGCGGCACCCGCCTCGGTCGGAAAGCCCAGCAGCACGGCGCGCACCGTCGAAGGCTTGCGCAGCAGGCGCACCGTGACTTCAGTGACAACGCCCAGCAGGCCTTCCGAGCCGGTCATCACGCCCAGCAGGTCATAGCCTTCGGAATCGAGGTGCTTGCCGCCCAGCTGTACGACCTCGCCGGTCATCAGCACCATTTCTATGCCCAGCAGATTGTTGGTCGTGAGGCCGTATTTCAGGCAATGCACGCCGCCGGAATTCTCCGCCACGTTGCCGCCGATCGAGCAGGCGATCTGCGAACTGGGATCGGGCGCGTAATAGAAGCCCTCGTGTTCGACTGCCTTTGAGATGCCGAGGTTGGTGACCCCGGGCTGCACACGGGCAACGCGGTTGGCGTAGTCGATCTCCAGCACGCGGTTGAACTTGCCGAGGCCCAGCAGGATGGCGTCGCCGACCGGCATCGAGCCGCCCGACAGCGAGGTGCCGGCACCGCGTGGCACGACCTTGACCTTGCTGTCCTGGCAATAGCGCAGGATGGCGGAGACCTGATCCACCGTCTCGGGCAGGACCACCACGAGCGGCATCTGGCGATAGGCCGACAGCGCATCGCACTCGTAGGGGCGCATGCCTTCGAGGTCGTCGATCACCCCCTCGCCCGGGACAATGACGCGGAGCGCGGCCACGATCTCGCCGCGACGGCGCAGGATGTCAGGATCGAGCGGCGGCATCTGCATGCCTTGCTCATACGCCAAATAAAAAAGCGGCGGAAGCCGAGGCTCCCGCCGCTTTGTTCACGCAGACGCTGCTCCGCTCTTCAGCCCTGGCGGGCCTTGAAGCGCGGATTGGTCTTGTTGATGACGTAGACGCGGCCCTTGCGGCGCACGATGCGGCAGTCCTTGTGACGGGCCTTCACCGACTTGAGCGAATGACGGATCTTCATGGTCCTTACTCAACAAAAAGCCCCGGCCGGGCCGGGGTGAATTCCAGAAGCGCGCGGAAAATAGGGATCGCAGCCGCTCCCGTCAACCCGTTGTTTCCACCGGCTTTTCAGCCTACGACCGGATTGTGAGCGACTTGGTCCGCGGGAGCCAAGTATCTGATATCGCGCGCGAATTCACGACTTTCAAAATCGGATCGCCGCCAACCCGGAAACGTGGAAATGAAAGCAGCCGTCTACGACAGATATGGTCCGCCCGACGTCGTCCGGATCGAGGAGGTCACCAAGCCCACGATCAGCGACAACGATGTCCTGATCAAGGTCCGCGCAACGACCGTATCGTCGGGCGACTGGCGCGTTCGCAGCCTCGACATGCCGGCCGGTTTCAGCCTGCTCGCGCGGCCGATGCTGGGCCTCTTCGGACCCCGGCAGCGGATCCTGGGCTCGGAGTTGGCCGGCGACATCGTGGCTGTCGGTAGAAACGTCACGAAGTTCAGAGCGGGCGACTCGGTTGTCGCCAATTCCGGCATCGGCATGGGGTGCCATGCCGAATTCAAGGCGATGCCCGCCAACGGGGCAATCGTTCCGAAGCCCGCCAACCTTTCCGATGAAGAAGCCGCGGCCCTGTCGTTCGGCGGCTCGACGGCGCTGCACTTCCTTAGGACCAAGGGAATGATCCGGCGCGGCGAGAAGGTTCTAGTCATCGGCGCGTCCGGAACGGTGGGCGGTGCCGCGATCCAGCTCGCCCGGCACTTCGGCGCCGAGGTGACGGGAGTCTGCAGTGCCGCCAATCTCGATCTGGTGAAATCCATCGGCGCCCACAAGGCGATCGACTACACGCGGGAAGACTTCACGCGGAACGGCGAGAGCTACGACATCATCCTGATCGCGGCCGGGACAGGATCATTCGCCCGCTTCAA
>CALFRN010000194.1 GCA_937919085.1 uncultured Reyranella sp. | reverse complement strand
TGGTGCCCAGGGGCGGAGTCGAACCACCGACACTGCGATTTTCAGTCGCATGCTCTACCAACTGAGCTACCTGGGCGCACCACTTCGCCTGGCGGCGGGCTTATAGGATGCGCTAGCCCGCCTGTCTAGTTGATCCCGGCTCGCGCCCACCGTCCTCATCGTCGGCCGGGCCCTCTTCTGTCTCGACGCGATATCCCTCCTTCAGCCACCGGCCAAGGTCGATGTTGGCGCAACGTTTGGTACAAAACGGCTGGTAGTCGGTCGTGGCAGTCCTTTCGCAGATCGGACACTTGGCCATGATCCGGACGGCACGCAGCGGGGGAAGGGATTTGTCAGTCATCACTTTTCTCCAGCGCCTCAAGCTGGGACTTGAGCGTCGCGCCACGACGGGCGCGCGTCAACTCAAAGTGGCCAAGCCGGGTAAATCCATAAAGCTGCGTCGGCACCGGATCGCCCGCCAGGGCGTCGGCAAGGGCAGCCTGCACCTTGTCGCGGTCATAGGTGCTGCGCATGGTGACGAAGTCGACCACGATGGCGCCCGCGATGTTGCGCAGCCTGACTTGTTGAGCGATGGCTGGTGCGGCTTCGAGATTGACCTCGACCGGCCGGCGGGGCGCGCGACCCTGACGGCCGCCGGCGGAGGCGCTGTCGACATCAACGGCGCACAGCGTCTCGCCAGGCTCGAACAGGACCTCAATGCCGCTTTCGAGCACGATGCGCTCGGCGAGCGCGGTGCCGATCTGGCCCGCCACGTCGTCGATGTCGAAGGCCGCCATCGATCCATTATGCCAGCGCACCCGGATCTTCTCAGCCTGCCGGTCCATATCGTCCTGCAGGCGTCGCGCCATTGCACGGTCATCGAGGATCACTTCTTCCAGCGAGGCACCATGGTCGCGCAAGGCCCGCGCAATCGGATCGCGCTCGCCGGGAATGTGCGCGGTCAGGTCGGCGGGCGGTTGGGACGCGAAAGCCTGCCGGCGAATCTTCTCCCAGCGCTCCATGATATCGGCCGCATCGGCGCGCAGCACGTCGAGCGACGCGCCTGAAGCGGCAGTGCGCAGCACGACGCCGCCCTGCAGAAGCGTCTCGACATGGCCGCGCAAGCGCTCGCGCTCGGACTCGCCTTCGATGCGACGCGAGAAGCTCACGCCCTCGCCGACAGGGTGATAGACCAGATAGCGGCCGGTCACCGCGAGGTTCATCGACAGTCGCGGACCCTTACCGTCTTCGCCATCGCCGTCGCCGCGGACCTGAACCAGCAGGGGGGCGCCGGGCGGCGGCCAATCGTCGATTCCGGCACGGTCCGAGGCCCGCAGGAACCCGGAGCGGCCGATACCGATGTCGACGAAGGCCGCATCGAGCTCAGGCATCACGCGTTCGAGACGGCCCAGAAACACGCTGTCGACGCGCGTCGGCAGATCGCGGCGGGCGACCTGCAGTTCGACCAGTCGACCGCCAGCGGTCAGCGCCATCAGAAACGCCTTGGGCAACACGTGGCAGATCAGACGATCGACCCGACTCACGGCAGTACCTGCTTCAGCAGGTTCACAGTCTCGAACAACGGCAGGCCGACGACATTGCTGTAGGAGCCCGAGAGAAAGTCGACGAAGCGGGCGGCGCGGCCCTGGATGGCATAGCCGCCGGCCTTGCCCCGCCACTCTCCGCTGCGCAGGTAGTCATCGATCTCGGGCGCCGTCAGACGCTTGAAGCGAACGACCGTCACGACGCAACGCGTGCGAACCGTGCCATCGGGAAAGCCGACGGCGACTGCCCCCAGTACGCGGTGGCGCCGGCCCGACAGCCGGTCGAGACAGGCCCGTGCCTCGGTCTCGGTCTCGGTCTTTGGCAGGATGCGCCGGCTGCATACAACGACGCAGTCGGCAGCCAGAACCACGGCCCCCGGATGTCGGGACGCAACGGCGGCAAGCTTCGATCTCGCCATGCGCATGGCATAAATCCGCGGCAGTTCGCGCGCGGCGGGCGTTTCGTCGATGTCGGCAGGATCGATCTCGGCGGGCTCCAGTCCGACCTGTCGCAGCAAGTCGAGCCGGCGCGGCGACGCGGAGGCGAGGACGAGCGGGGGGAGCGGCGAGGCGCGCAACGCCTACTTGAAACGGAAGGTGATGCGGCCCTTCGTCAGGTCGTACGGTGTCATCTCAACCGTGACCCGGTCGCCCGCGAGCACGCGGATACGATTCTTGCGCATCTTGCCCGAGGTATGGGCGAGAATTGTGTGGTCATTGTCGAGCTTTACCCGAAACATCGCGTTGGGCAGCAACTCGGAGACCACGCCATTGAACTCGATCAGATCTTCTTTGGCCATCCGGCCTCCGGCTAGGGTGAATTATGGAAGGAAGCGGGCGGAAAATGGGCCGCACCGGGGATTTAGTCAATGGACCCAAGGGGATAGAAACGCAACCTGCCCTTCTCACCGGCCCGCCCTCCCCTTATACCTACAACGGCTGTGAAGGCCCGGGGAAGGAAGGACCAGTCAAAATGAATGCCCAACGACTCATCGGCCTGTTGGCCTCGGCGATCCTGGCACCGGGATTGGCGCTGGCACAGGCGCCCCCCCAGGCTGCCGCGTCAAATGCCATCAGTGCGCCCGCGTACAAGACCATCGGTATACCATCGGCAAGAAAGTATTCTTCCGCACTGATCGTGATAAATGCGCGCGCCGCCAAACTGCAGGGCGAGAAGCTCGTTCTTGAAGGCGTCGCGCCCAATGCCACGCTTTTCGCCACCCGCCCGACGCGCGGCGTCGGCCACATGCAGACCCTCGATATGGTCAACATCTGGACGACCGGCAGCTTTGCCAAGGACCCGCCCAACGCCACCGTGTCGGTGTTCCAGAAGGACGGCAACGGCGTCTCCGACATCGTTGCCACGCTGAAGTCAGCCAAGCTCGACGGCGATCGCCTGACTTTCGATGTCCATGTGCTTGAAGGCAGCATCGCCGATGCCGACGGCCCGGCCTCGGTATTCATCGACACGATCTGGTTTGGCATCGGCGGCTCGCAGGGTGTGACCTACCTCGGCCAGAACCAGACCACCGGCGGAGAGACGCCGGCGATCGGCGACCCCGACGGCACGAGCGTCTTTGGCAACGGCCAGTGGTCCAATCCGGCGCCGAACGGCCCCTACAATCCCCGCCCGGCCATGGGCGGTGCGGGCGCGCCGCCGCCGCCTGAACTCGATCCCCGTTACGGTCCGCGGCGGTGCGGCGCCCCCCCTCTTCTGCCTTGCTATTGAGCCGTACTGGAGGCCATCGATGAATTCCCTTCGCTTCGCCGTCGTCGTGCTCGCGGCGTCGACTTTCCTGGGCATGCCGCTCGCGGCGCAGGCGCAAACCAACGGCGCACAGCACCCAACCAAGACCGTCGGCAAGCCGCGACAACCGCATCTCGTGCCGTCGATGATCGTGCTCAACGCCCGTGGCGCCAAGCTCGCCGGCCAGAAGCTCATCCTTGAGGGCATTGCGCCTAATGCCATCGTTTTTGCCGACCGGCCGATCCGTTCGGCCGGCCACGCCCTGACGGCGCATGTGCTCGAGGAATGGAGCAGTGCCGCGCCCGACAGCTTCGCCAAGGATGCCCCAAGCGCCACCGTGTCGGTGTTCAGAAAGGCCAAGGCAGACGTGGTCGACGCCGTGGTGGTGCTGAAGTCACCCAAGCTCGAGGGCGACCGCTTGACGTTCGATGTCGAGATTCTCGAGGGTGACCTCGCGGGCGGCGATGGCTCGGCCACGGTTTTCCTCGATGTCATCAACCTGCCGGTTACACGCCGTACTTCGCTTCGTAGCGCCTGGTACGCTGGCGCCCCGTAGCGGCGCCGGCGATATCAGGGTGACGGACCGGAGGGGCTGCCAAATCGGGCCTTCAGGCGGGCCATGATGAGGTCGCGGCCCTGGCGGTAAGCCGCCAGCCGGGTTTCTCTCGAACCATCGACGGCCCCAGGATCGGGTATCGGCCAGTATTCGACTTCGGCCGCCGTGCCGCGGGTGAAATCCAGCGCCCGGTGGTGGGCCTCCGGCGACAATGTCACGATCAGCTCGAACGACGCCGGATCGACATCATCGAAGGTCTTGGCGTGATGCCGGTGCACGTCGATCCCGATCTCCTCCAGCACGGCGACGGCAAAGCCATCGACGTCCCGCGCCCGCACGCCGACCGAGTCTATGTACAGCGTCTGGCCATAAAGCCGCTTGGCCATCGCCTCGGCCATCGGCGAGCGCACTGAATTCTCGCTGCAGGCAAAAAGCAGACTGGTCGGCAACCCGATCGATGCCAGCATGCCGCTTATGCCTTGATGTGTAGAGCGCAGATCAGGGTGAACAGCCGGCGGGCGGTGTCATGGTCGACCTCGATCTTGCCGGCAAGCCGCTCGCGCAGCAGTTCGGAGCCTTCGTTGTGCAATCCGCGCCGCCCCATGTCGAGCGCCTCGATCTGCGTCGGCCCAAGCTTCTTGATGGCGGCATAATAGCTCTCGCAGACGAGGAAGTAGTCCTTTACCAGTTTGCGGAAGGGCGTCAGCGACAGAACGATGTCGCGCAGCTTCCGGTCCGCGCCATCGCGGACATCGAAGACGAGCCGCTGTTCGAAGACGCCGATCCTGAGGCGGTAGGGACCTGGCGCGCCTCGCACGAGATGAAAGTCGTTGTCCTCGATCAGGTCGAATAGAGCCACGGCGCGCTCGTGCTCGACTTCGGGTGAACGCCGGGCGACCGACTTTTCGTCCAGAACAACATCGGCGATGCGCCGCGACTTCGTCATCGCCGGCCTCAGCTGCGGTGGTTCAGGCGGATCGAAACCGACCGGCCGTGCGCGTCGAGGCCTTCCGCCCCGGCAAGCGCCAGCGCCGCCGGACCCAGGGCTGCCAGGGCGTCGGGCGTACAGGATACGAACGACGTGCGCTTCACGAAGTCGGAAACACCAAGGCCACCGGAGAAGCGCGCCGCCCGCGACGTCGGCAGCACGTGATTGGTACCGGCAACATAGTCGCCAATCGCCTCGGGCGTATGGCGGCCCAGGAAGATCGCACCGGCATGGCGAATCTTCCGGAACAACGCCTCTGCGGGACCCAGTTCCATTGCCAGTTCGACGTGTTCGGCCGCAATCCTGTCGACGATCGGCGCGCACAACGCAAGGTCAGGCACGACGATGACGGCGCCGTTGTCCCGCCAGCTCGCACCCGCAGTTTCAGCCCTCACCATGGTCCGAAGCTCGCTCTCGACGGCGCGCACTACTTCGTCCGCAAAGGCATGGTCGGCGGCAATCAGGATCGACTGGGACGACGAATCGTGTTCGGCCTGCGACAGCAGATCGGCCGCGATCCACCCCGGATCGTTGGCCGAGTCCGCGACCACCAGGATCTCGGATGGCCCGGCGATCAGGTCGATCCCGACCTGCCCGAAGACGCGACGCTTGGCGGCGGCGACATAGGCGTTACCCGGCCCCGTGATCTTGTCGACCGGCGCGATGGACTGCGTGCCGTAAGCAAGCGCCGCCACGGCTTGCGCGCCGCCAATCCGCCAGATTTCGTCGGCGCCGGCGATCTCGGCCGCCAGCATCACCAGCGGATTGAGCTCGCCGCCCGGCGTCGGCACGACCATGGCGATGCGGCCCACGCCGGCTACTTTGGCGGGCACGACGTTCATCAGCACCGATGAAGGGTAAGCCGCCGTGCCGCCCGGAACATAGACGCCCACCGCGTCGATCGGCCGGTAGCGGGCACCGAGCCGCGTGCCGGTCGCATCGGTGAAATCGACGTCCTGCGGCAACAACGCGCGATGGAATGCTTCGATGCGCTTGGCGGCGAATTCCAGGGCCTCGCGCTCCACCGCCGGCACCTTTGCCGCGGCTTCGGCGCGTTCGCCTCGGGTGACCCGCAGTCCCGCCGCATCGGTCTCGAACCGGTCGAACCTTTTCGTGTAGTCGACCAGCGCCGCGTCGCCGCGGGCGCGCACGTCGGCCACGATGTCGGCCACGATACGGTCGACGTTCTCGTCGGTATCCCGGTTGCGCCCGAGAAAAGCGGCGAACTCCCTTTCGAAGCCCGCCGCCGAGGCGTTGAGCCTAAGCGGCGGCACGGGCGATCTCGCGGAAGCGATCGATCCAGCCGCCGACCCGTTCGGGCTGGGTCTTGAGTGCGGCCCGGTTGACGATGAAGCGCGAGGTGATGTCGGCAATATGCTCGATTTCGACCAGGCCGTTCTCCTTGAGCGTCCGGCCCGAGTCGACGAGATCGACAATGCGGTGACTGAGACCGAGTGAGGGTGCGAGTTCCATCGCCCCCGAAAGCTTGACGCACTCGGCCTGCACGCCTCGGGCAGCAAAATGCTTGCGCGTCACCTCCGGATACTTGGTGGCGATTCGCACGTGACTCCAGCGACGCGGATCGTCGCTGCCCGCCATCTCCGCGGGTTCCGCAACGGCCAGGCGGCACCTGCCGATACCGAGGTCGATCGGGGCATAGACTTCCGGATAGTCGAATTCCATCAGGACGTCGGCGCCAGCAATACCGAGTTGGGCAGCGCCGAACGCCACGAAGGTCGCCACATCGAACGAGCGTACGCGGATTATGTCGAGATCGGCATGATTGGTCGCAAAGCGAAGCTGCCGCGCATCGGGATCGGCGAATGCCGGCTCCGGCTCGATCCCGGCGCGCGCAAACACCGGCGCTGCCTCCTTGAGGATGCGGCCTTTTGGAATCGCCAGGATCAGCTTCTCGTTGGCTTGGCTCGACACGACCGTTTGCTCCAGTAACGAATGACCACCCTTCGGCGAACGCCGCGAGGGCTATTCGACCGGATGGGCGGGCTTCCAGGGAGTGGGCCAAGGCTCGCCCACATCCCCCAAATGGCACGCGAGGCGGCCGATTTCCAGTTGGATGGCCCGGCCGGCGGCGAAGCGCACGACGACTGAACGGTCGCTTTCCAGCGTGACCGCCAGCAATTCCAGCATTCGGTCAGCTTCGCCGAGCGGGATATTGTGGTGCCGGACCACTGTCACCTCGTTGAAAACTAGGGCCGAATGCGTTCGCGAGTAGGCCGAGTCGACGCCCGGATCCGCTTCCCACTGGAAGCGGTTAAGCAATAGCACGAAGCGATTCTCGTCCTTGAAATAGGCGCAGTCGCGGACCGCCACCAGGGCGTCCTGGACGGCGGCGGAGACCACGCCGAGATCGTCGGCGTCCAACGCCGAGAGTTTGAGCTTGCCCGGCATCGCGTCAGCTCTTCAGTCGTTCGATGTCGGCGCCGCAGGCGGCAAGCTTCTCCTCGAGTCGCTCATAGCCGCGATCGAGGTGGTAGACGCGATGCAGGGTGGTGTCGCCTTCGGCGGCAAGTGCGGCGATCGCCAGCGAGACCGACGCGCGCAGATCGGTCGCCATCACGTCGGCGCCACGCAGCTTCGGCACCCCGCGCACCAGCGCCGATTCGTGATGGATGGTGACGTTGGCACCCATGCGCGACAGTTCCGGCACGTGCATGAAACGGCTTTCGAACACCGTCTCGGTGATCATCGACGCACCCTCGGCGCGGGTCATCAGCGCCATCATCTGGGCCTGCAGGTCGGTGGGAAACCCGGGATAGGGTTCGGTCATGACGTCGACGCCATGCAGGGCGCCGTTGGTCCGCTGCACGCGGATGCCCTTCGCCGTCTCCTCCAGCGTGACACCGGCCGCACGCAGGGTCTGGACAACGCTCTCGATCAGCTCAAGCCGGCCGCCGACCAGTTCGACATCGCCCGCGGTCATGGCCACGGCCATGGCATAGGTGCCAAGTTCGATACGGTCGGGAATGACACTATGGGTCGCTTCCTTCAGCGACTGGACGCCCTCGATAGTGAGCGTCTCGGTGCCGATGCCGCCCACCGGCACGCCCATGGCAGCGAGGCATTCGGCGAGGTCGGTGATTTCCGGCTCACGGGCGGCGTTGTCGAGCACCGTCGTGCCCTTGGCCAACGCCGCCGCCATCATCAGGTTCTCGGTGGCGCCGACCGACACCTTGGGAAAGGTATAGCGCGCGCCTTTGAGGCCCTTGGGTGCCCGCGCCACCATGTAGCCGCCATCGATGTCGATCTCGGCACCCATCGCGCGCAGCCCCGCGATGTGCAGGTCGACCGGCCGCGCACCGATGGCGCAGCCACCGGGCAGCGACACGCGTGCCGCACCCTCGCGCGCCAGAAGCGCGCCCAGCACGAGCACCGAGGCCCGCATCTTGCGCACGATGTCGTAGGGTGCAGTCGTCGACGTGACCTTTCGAGTATGCAGCGTAAGGGTCGTGCCATGCGCATGACCGTTCTCGCCGGTACCCGATTCGATCTCCACGCCATGCTGCGCCAGCAGCTGGATCATGGTGGTGATGTCGGCCAGTCGCGGCACGTTGTTCAAAGTCAGCTTCTTGTCGCTGAGCAATGCCGTCACCATCAGCGGCAAGGTGGCGTTCTTGGAGCCGGAGATGCGGATGTCGCCTTTGAGCTGGCGGCCGCCTCGGATGCGGATGCGGTCCATGGTGTCCTCCCGCTCAGATCTTGGGCAATGTGACGCCGCGCTGGCCCTGATACTTGCCGGCCTTGTCGCGGTACGAGACTTCGCAGGGCTCATTACCCTGCAGGAACAGGAACTGGCAGGCGCCCTCGTTGGCGTAGATGCGGGCGGGCAGCGGCGTGGTGTTGGAGAATTCCAGCGTGACGTGTCCCTCCCACTCCGGTTCGAGTGGTGTCACGTTCACGATGATGCCGCAGCGGGCGTAGGTCGACTTGCCGACGCAGATCACCAGTACGTCTCGCGGAATGCGGAAATACTCCACCGTACGCGCCAGGGCGAAAGAATTGGGCGGAATGACGCAAATGTCGGTCGCACGGTCGACGAAGCTGTTCTGGTCGAAATTCTTCGGATCGACCACCGCCGAATTGACGTTGGTGAAGATCTTGAAGTCGTTGCCGACGCGCGCGTCGTAGCCATAGGACGACAGCCCGTAGGAGATGACGCCCTCGCGCTTCTGGGCATCGACGAAGGGCTCGATCATGCCCTTCTCCTGCGCCATGCGGCGAATCCAGCGGTCCGAAAGGATGGTCATTTTTCTTGTTTCCAGAGGGTAGAGGGGGCTTCTAGACGAGCGCGCGGCAGCGCTCAACCGGACTCCTTGCCAGCATCGCCCTTGACCTGCTCTTTGGCCCGCGCCTGGGCCTTGCGCCGCTTGAGATTTTCACGCAAGGCGGCAGCCAGCCGCTCGGCGCGCGAATCTTTCTCCGGAACGGGCGCGGGCGCGGAATTCGTGGGATCGGGCATGTCCTAGGGAGGATACACCAATGATCGACGCCCTGCGCACACCCGATGAGCGTTTCGCCGGCCTGCCGGATTGGCCCTACGCGGCGCATTATTTCCCGCGTGCGGACGGACTTCGGCTGCACTACGCCGACGAAGGGCCGCGCGACGCTGCCCGGACCTGGCTTTGCCTGCACGGCCAACCGACCTGGAGCTATCTTTACCGGCGAATGATCCCGGTCTTGGCCACCGCCGGGGATCGCGTCGTGGCGCCGGATTTCCTCGGTTTCGGCCGTTCCGACAAGCCCACGGACGAGGCCACCTATACCTTCGATTTTCACCGCAACACGCTTCTGGATCTCGTCGCGGCCCTCGATCTCAGGAATATCGTGCTGGTGGTCCAGGACTGGGGCGGCCTGATCGGCCTCTCCCTCCCCATGGCCGCTGCCGAGCGCTATGCCTCGCTGCTGGTCATGAACACCGACCTTGGAACCGGAGATGCTCCGCTGGGCGACGGCTTTCTCGCCTGGCGCGCCTTCTCCAACAAGAATCCCGACATGGATATCGCCAAGCTGATGCAGCGTGCCTGCCCGCATCTCGCCGCGGCCGAAGCGGCTGCCTATGCCGCCCCTTTCCCCGATACCACCTACAAGGCAGGCGTCCGGCGCTTCCCCAATCTTGTCCCCGACCGGCCCGACGCCGATGGTGCTGCACTGTCGCGCCAGGCCCGCGACTTCTGGCGTGAGCAGTGGACCGGCAGGAGCCTGATGGCGATCGGCATGAAAGACCCGGTGCTGGGCCCGCCCGTGATGCGCGCCCTGCACGGCGTCATCCGCAACTGCCCTCCGCCGATGGAAATCGCCGACGGCGGCCACTTTCTGCAGGAATGGGGCGAGGAGATCGCCCGCGCCGCGGCGCGGGCGCTGTAGGCCCGCTGCGCCACGGTCCCGGCCAAACCTTTCGAATTTGGCCCAGCTCAAGCTGCGGAAAATCGGCCTTCCAACCGTCGGAAAGCCAATAAATACGGGATTTCACCCAATGCGGCGGGCCCATTCAAACGATGGGAGTGTTGGGCTCGACTCTGTGCCCGGACCTGGGCCCGGGCGTGCGCGCAATACCGTCCACGATTCGAGGCGTGGCTCTTTTCCCTGATGGCGCCGGCACGGCTGGCGCGAGGCCCTCTGGGCCGGTTGAATTGGGTCTCACCCACGGGTCAGGACCCGCGTCGGCTACACCAGGCGCGTGGCGCGTACCCGCGGCCCCTCTTGCGGACTCCAGAGGGTGCGGGCAGGTCTTGCCGGAAACGAAAAAGGCCGGCGCAATCCCTGCCAAGTTAGAGGGATAATAGGCATATTCCTGCTACAATTGCAAATTATTCTGCCGCCGCAGAACAGCTAGATCTCGAGTTTCCGCGCCATCGCCGCCGGCACCCTCACCGGCATGTCCAACAGCATCTGGGCGAAGGCCTTGGCCAGCGGGTCGGCCTTCAGCGAGGCCATGCCGCCGCCGCCCAGCGCCTGACGCAGCAGGAAATTGAAACCGTTGATACCGGGCAGGCGCCAGCGGCTCACCTTGCCGTTGATGCGATGGGCGAAGTATGCCGCCACCGCCTCCTCCGTCACCTCGGCGTCCAGGATCGGCTGATACTCGGGCTTGCGGGCAAAGATGCCGATGTTGGCGTTGTCGCCCTTGTCGCCCGAACGGCCGTAGGCCAGCGCCACCAAAGGCACGGTTTCGGCCGCACCCGCCGACGGCTTCGCCGGTGGCGCCTCGACCGGCAGCGACTTCGCATCGAAGCCGCCGCTGCGGGCACCCTCCTGCATCGCGATCCGATGGCCGCCGATATCGACGGTGACCGGCACCTGGCTCTTCGGCACCAGACAGGAGAACATGCGGATCACCGGCGAGGGCGAGACACGGCCGGCGCCGAAGCTGCCGGTCATGCCGACGACACCGCCGGTCGACATCGGTGCGATCTCGCGTCCCAGCAGCGACAGCGCTTCCTTCTGGTCGTGCTTGGCCGCGATCTTCACCACCACTTCGCGGCTGCCTTTGGCACGCGAATGCGGGCCGTAGGTCGCCTCGGCGCCGATCACCTCGATGCTGACGTCGCGGAAATCGGCCATGCCCTTGTCCTTGAACATGCGACGGGCCTTCTTGACGATCGATTCGGCGCTATGCCGGCCCTTCGCGGCCGCCTCGCGCCCCCCCAGCATGAAGATCGAGGCAAGCTTGAAGCCGTCGGGGAATGTCGTCGACACCTTGTAGGTATCGGTCGGCGGACGTCCCCGGGCACCCGACACGCGCACGAGATTCTTGCCGACCTGCTCGTAACGCGCCTCGCTGAAGTCGCAGACCACGTCGGGAACGATGTAGGCGCGGGGATCACCGATCTCGTAGAGCATCTGTTCCGCCACCGTCGCGACGGAGATCAGGCCGCCGGTATTGGCGGGCTTCGACAGCACGAAAGAACCGTCGCTGGAAACTTCGGCGACCGGAAAGCCCATGTTGTCGTAGTCCGGCACCAGCCGCCAATCGGTGAAGTTGCCGCCGTTGCATTGGGCGCCGCATTCGATGATGTGGCCGCACAGGGTGCCGGCCGCCAGCCGGTCGAGATCCTCGGGCATCCAGCCGAAGGCATGGATCAGCGCGCCGAGCGTCACGGCCGAATCGACGCAGCGGCCGGTGATCACCACGTCGGCGCCCTCAGCCAGCGCGCGGGCGATCGGGAAGCCGCCGAGATAGGCGTTCATGCTGGCAATCCTGGCCGGCAACTCGGCGCCGGTATCCATCTCGCGGATTCCGGCGGCGCGGAATTCATCGGCGCGCGGCAGGATGTCGTCGCCCATCACGACCGCGACCTTGAGCTTCACGCCCGCCGCCTCGCAGGCTTTCAGCACCGCGTCGCGGCAGGCCAGCGGGTTCACGCCGCCGGCGTTGGTCACGACCTTGATCTTCTTCTCGGCGATCTCGCGCGCAAGCGGCGCTATCACGGCAGTGACGAAATCGATGGCATAACCGGCGTGCGGATTGCGCGCTTTCTGTGCCGCCATGATCGACATGGTGACTTCGGCAAGGTAGTCGCTCACCAGATAGTCGACGTCGCCGTGACGCACGAGCTGCACGGCCGCGGTCTCGGTATCGCCCCAGAAGCCCGAATGGCAGCCGACGCGCACCGAACTCCGGGCTGTCCTGTCGGTGCTCATTTCCCTCTCTTGCGGTTGACGAAGGCCGTCATCGGCGCGATGTGCTCGCCGTCGCTGACCGACTGGGCGAAGGCGTCGATGCCGGCCTGCACCGCCTCGTCGAGCGACAGCCGCTCCCAGCGCCGCATCAACCGCTTCTGCGCCCGCACGGCGAGTGGCGTTCCCTCGACAATGGCATGCACGCAGCGCTCGACCGCCTCGGCGATCTTTGCCGCCGGCACCGCCTGCTCGACGAGACCCCATGCCTCGGCGCGGCGCGCATCGATGTTCTCGGCGGTGAGCAGCATCCACGAGGTACGGCCCCAGCCGATCAGACGGGGCAGCAACGCCGCCTCGACCACCGAAGGAACACCCACCTTGACCTCCGGCATGCCGAAGTAGGCATCGTCAGTGGAAATGCGGATGTCGCAGGCGGCCGCCACTTCGAGGCCGGCCCCCAGCGTGAACCCCTCGAGGCGGCAGATCACCGGCACCGGGCAGTCGCGGATCGACTGACAGAGCTTGTGGATCATGGTGATGAAGACCCGGCCCTGCTCGGCCTCCCGCATTGCCGCCATGTGGTTGATGTCGGCGCCACCGATGAAGGCCTTGCCGCCGGCTCCCGCGAACACGACGGCGCGCAGGTTGTCTTCCCGGGAAAGCGACTGGAACGCTTCGGTGAGATCCAGCAGCGCGGGCGGATTGAGCACATTGAGGCGACGGGAATTGTCGAAAGTAACGTATGCCACCACGCCGGCCGCGCGGCGGTCCCAGACGATATCGACCTTATGCGCGGTTGCCGTCATGAAGTTTCGCTCCGTGGCTCTTTTATCATCAGGGAATTTCCCCTATTAGAGCCGCCGAACGAGCCTTCACAAGAGCGAACCGGAAAGCCACCGCCCGTGCCCGATACCGTCCGTGATGCCAATCCCGATCTGGCCGGCTGGGGCATCGATCTTGCCCGCTATTCGGTGTTCGTGCCGCCCGATCCCTTTGAGGATCATATCGGCCCGATCTACTACAACCTCTCGGGCGATGCGCGATCGGCGGGCAGCGTCCATTGCGTGCTGCCGACCCACGAGGCGCACGGCAACTATGCCGGCGGCGTCCATGGCGGCGCCCTCCTGACCTTCGCCGATTACGCCCTCTGTCTGGTCGCCGGCCGCGCCGCCGATGGCGGCACCAACAGTTCCTTCGCCCTGACGGTCAGCATCGCCGCCGAGTTCCTCGATGGCGCACGAATCGGCCCGCCGGTGGAAGCGCGTGGCGAGCCGCTGCAGGTAACCGGGCGATTGGCCTTCGCGCGCGGCAGCCTGACCCAGGAAGGCCGCACGATCGCACTCTGGTCGGGTGTCTGCCGCCACGTGGCACGCGCCAAGGCGATGGCCCGCAAGGCAGAGAGCGCGCATCAGCAGACCGCGGCGATTGCGCAGAAGGTGCCGGCGGATTTCGAACTGTTCGCTGCGGCGAGCGCCTACTCGCGACACATTGGCCCGATACACGTGCGGCCAGAACCGGAAGGCCTCGCCGTCCTGCAACCGACGCTGCCCCGCATGTGCAACTCCGGCGGCAATCTGCATGGCGGCTACCTGATGAGCTTTGCCGATTCGGCGATCACGCGGGCCGCCGCACTGGCAACGGACATGGCGCCGTCGACGGTTTCCTTCGCCGCCGAGTTCCTGTCCGCCGGCGACATCACGGCGCCCCTCACGACCCGGGTCGAAATCCCGCGACGCGGCAAGTCGATTGCCTTCCTGCGCGGCTTGGTCGAGCAGAGCGGCCGCAACCTGCTGTCCTATTCGGCAACGATGATGCTGCGGCCCCGGCGCTAGATCAGCGCCGGCTGAGTGTCGGCGGCGGTACCCACCTGCACCGCGACACGCTGGACTTCCTGGCTGAACATGCCGTGCAGGCGGCGGACGCCCGACAGGTCGTCGGCCTTGGCCGCCCGCTCGAGGGCCACGGCCATCCGGCTCAGCGCCACCGCCCCGATCATGCCCGATGCCCCTTTCAGCCGATGCGCCACGCGCGCGATGGCGGCGAGATCGTCGGTGCCGGTTATCTCGCGCTCGGCGCCTCGCGCGGTATCGAGAAATTCGCGCTCCACCTCTCCCAGGGTGCGGGGATCGTCGCCGAAAAGTTCGACGAGCTTTTCGCGATCGTATGCCTTGGTCATATCGTCCTGCTCATGTCGCCTGCTCCGCCTGATGAATGTCCCGGGCGCCCGTCAGCCAGACATCGAGGGTCGCCCTGAGCTGCTGGATACCGATCGGCTTGGTGATGAAGCCATCCATGCCGGCCGCCCGGCTCTTGAGTTCCTGCTCCTCGAGCGTGCTGGCGGTGATGGCGAGAATGGGCGTGCGGGCTCGTCGCTCGTCGGCCGCTTCGCCGCCGCGGATGCGGCGCGCCAGTTCGAAGCCATCCATGGCCGGCATCTGGAGGTCGGCCAGCACGAGGTCGTAGGTACTCCGGCGCCAGAACACGAGGGCTTCCTCGCCGCTGCCCGCCAGATCCGCCGAGGCGCCGGCCAGTTCGAGCTGACGCGCCAGAATCTTGCGGTTTACCGAATTGTCGTCGACCACCAGGACTCGACCCAGGAGCCGTTCCGGAGCATGCGCCACGCCACCGGCTTTGGCGCTCTCCGCTTCCGCCAGCCGCCCGGCAGCACGCGCCACGGCACGGATCAGGGCATCGCGTCGCCATGGCCGCGGCAGGCCGGCCGCAGCGCCGGCGGCGTCGGCGGGACCATCGCGCAGCCCAATCCGCTGGCCGATCCCGGCCGCATCGTCGAGGTGAATGCCCGTGAATGAGGAGTCTGGCGGTGTGCGCCGAACCGTCGCGCCGGCTTTGGCCAGGTAGCCCGCGATCGCGCAGGCTTCGTCGGGGTCAGGCAGCGCAAGCGCGAGCGACAGGCCTTGCAGCAATGCCCCGGGGCGCCGCGGGACGGCAGTCGGTGCCGCTCCAAGTCGCACCTTCACGACAAAGGTCGAGCCGACGCCGACCTCGCTTTCGACCTCGACGTCGCCGCGCATGACCTCGGCAAGGCGGCGCACGATGGAAAGCCCGAGGCCGGTACCGCCAAAGCGGCGTGTCGTCGAACTGTCGGCCTGGACGAAAGGCTGAAACAACCGCTCACGCTGTTCGGCGGTGAGACCGATGCCGGTATCGGAAACGCGGATGCGCAGCTGGACCTCGCCGGCATGACCGTCTGCCGGCGCGTGGCCGGGGAGGTGTTCGACGGTGAGCCGGACCGAGCCCATCTCGGTGAATTTGATCGCGTTTCCCAGCAGGTTGAACAGAATCTGCTGGAGACGCAACGGGTCGCCGATCACCCGGTCGGGCACGCCTGGCGCGGCGTAGGCCACCAGCTTCAGACCCTTGGCCGCAGCCTGGGGCGCCAGCATCTCGGCCACGCCCTCGATCAGTTCCACGGTCGACAGTTCGAGCGCCTCCAGATCGAGGCGGCCGGCCTCGATCTTGGAGAAGTCGAGAATGTCGTCGATGATCCGCAGCAACGACGACGCTGAATAGTGCACGGTCTTCAGCGACTCGCGCTGCTCGACGGAGAGCGGCGTGCGTTCGAGGACATCGACCATGCCGAGGACGCCGTTCATCGGCGTGCGGATTTCGTGGCTCACGGTGGCGAGGAAGGTCGACTTGGCCTGGTTGGCGTTCTCGGCCTCGCGCTGCGCCGCGAGAGCGGCATCGCGCGCCAGACGGGCCTCGTCGTAGGCGACCTGGAGTCGGCCGGCGAGGTCCTCCTTCTGGTAGGCCAGAGCGATGTTGTCGTACTGCCAGCGGTGAACATCGCGGACATAGGTCATCAGATGACCGACGTAGGCACCGCCAGCGATGCCGATCAGCTGGAAAAAGGGATCGACCGAGATCAACAGCACGAACAGGTACGGCGCCGTGGTTGCCACGGCGAAGGCATAGAATGTCGGCGGGTGCGCCGAACGGATCGGCACAGCCGTCGTGATGGTGGCAAGCAGCACCAGGCCAAGAAGCATGCGCTGCAGTTCGTAGTCCTGGGCCGCGAGAATGAAGCCTGCGGCGCCCCAGCAGGCTCCCGCCAGAAACGACAGGACAGCGAACCAGCGCGCCCAGCGGACCACATCCCGATCAGCCGGATCGGCCCGGGTGAAGCGGTATCGCAGGACATCGAAGCCGATGGTGACGGCGACGTGGGCAGCAAAGGGACCGGCAAGCTCGAGCAGGTCGACCTGGCGCCAGTAGATCGCCGCGATCACCGGCCACAACACGAAGGAAAAATAGCGCGACTGCGCCGAACCTTCGAACAGGCGCCGGATAAGTTCGGCGCGGACGAAGGCCTCCTGCCCGGCGGGACCGGACTCTCCCGCCTGTCGCGCAGTGGGATCAGCCACGACGGCCGGCATCGTCCGTCGGCCGCACCAGCACTCGACGCGCACGCCCGCGATGCACCAGACAACGAGGCCCGGCCCCGATCGGCAGCTTCCCGGCCATCCACGGGCAGCTGCCGGGCCGCCTATCCCCAGACCGCCCGCGCACGGCGGACGCACAGCCGTGAAAGATTCCGGTTCGCTGAGGTGAAGTTGAAATCAACATATGGTCAGCCTGTGGCCATCCGACCCAATTAGTGTATCAAATATGTCAAGATTGTGCTATAATTCATTGAAAATAAATGGTATTTT
>CALFRN010000193.1 GCA_937919085.1 uncultured Reyranella sp. | reverse complement strand
TGAGACATCGGAGAGCGTGCGGTGGCTGCTGCTGATCCATCAACTGCCGGCCAAGCCCGCCTACGCTCGGGTGAAGATCTGGCGGCGCCTGAAGGGGCTGGGTGCGGTGACGGTGAAGAACTCGGTCTATGCGCTGCCGGCCAATACCGAGACCCAGGAGGACTTCGCCTGGCTGGTGCGCGAGATCGCCGAGCTGGGCGGCGAGGCCTTCGTCTGTGAGGCGCGGCTGGTCGATGGGCTTGGTGATGGCGAGGTCGAGGCGTTGTTCTGCGCCGCCCGCGACGAGGACTATGCCGAGGTGGCGGCCGCGGCGCGCGAACTGGCGGACGGGAATACCGGCGATACCGAGCGGGCCGGCCCGGTGGCGCGGCTGCGCAAGCAGCTCGACGAGATCGTGGCCATCGACTTCTTCGGCGCCGAAGGCCGCGAACCGGCGCAAGGGCTGGTGTCCGGTCTCGAGGCCGGCCTGCAAGAGAAGGAGGGCGACGTGACCGGGACTGAAACCAAAGCCACACCCGATCCGTTGAAGAACCGCGTCTGGGTGACGCGCCAGGGCGTGCAGGTCGACCGCATTGCCTCGGCGTGGCTGATCCGCCGCTTCGTCGATCCCGCCGCGCGCTTCAAGTTCGTGCCGGGCTCGGGCTATGTCGCCCAGCCGGGCGAGCTGCGCTTCGACATGTTCGAGGGCGAGTTCACGCACCGCGGCGAGCGCTGCACCTTCGAGGTGCTGCTGGCGGAAACCGGCCTCGACGATCCAGCGCTCGACGCCATCGCCGAGATCATCCACGACATCGATCTCAAGGACGGCAAGTACGGCCGCGAGGAAGCCGCCGGTGTCCGCAGCCTGATTGCCGGCATCGCGGCCTCCAGCCCCGACGACGAGCAGCGCCTGTCGCGCGGCGCCGTCCTCCTCGACGATCTCTACAGCTCGTTCACAGGCAAACAAGGCGGCAAGCAGGGCAGCAAATGAAAGACCATGGCGTTCCCTTCTCCGAAGCCATGAAGGTGTGGGCCCGCGTCGCCGCCCTCTCGTTCGGCGGCCCGGCCGGCCAGATCGCGGTGATGCATCGCATCGTCGTCGAGGAGAAGAAGTGGATCGGCGAGCAGCGCTTCCTGCAGGCGCTGAACTACTGCACCCTGCTGCCCGGCCCCGAGGCGCAGCAGCTCGCCACCTACATCGGCTGGCTGATGCACAGGACCCGGGGCGGGCTTCTGGCCGGCACCCTGTTCGTGCTGCCGGGCCTGCTCGCCATCATGGCGCTTTCCTGGGTCTACGTGCTGCTGGGCCAGGTCACGCTGGTGCAGGGCCTGTTCTTCGGCCTCAAGGCCGCCGTGCTGGTGATCGTGATCGAGACGGTGCTGCGGGTCGGCAAGCGCGCGTTGCGCAACAACGTCATGCGCGGCATCGCGGCGGCGGCCTTCGTGGCGATCTTTTTCTATCACGTGCCTTTCCCGCTCATCATCGTGGCGACCGGCGCGCTCGGCTGGCTGGGCGGCCGCCTCGGCTGGGCGGCGTTCAGGTCCGGCGGCGGCCATGGCACGCTGGGGGCGAAACAGCTGGCCGACGCCGACTCGCTGCTGGGCGAGGAGACGCCGGCGCATGCCCGGCCCAACCTGCGCTGGTCGCTGTCGATCACCGCCGTGTTCCTGGCGCTGTGGCTGGTGCCGGTGGCAATTCTTTACGTCGGCCTGGGCGGCGGCAACGTGTTTGCCCAGATCGCGGTGTTCTTCAGCAAGATGGCCGTGGTCACGTTCGGCGGCGCCTATGCGGTGCTGGCCTATGTCGCCCAGCAGGCGGTCGAGAACTACCAGTGGGTGAAGGCCGGCGAGATGCTGGACGGGCTCGGCATGGCCGAATCCACGCCGGGACCGCTGATCATGGTGACGCAGTTTGTGGGCTTCCTCGCCGCCTGGCGCGAGCCGGGGGCGCTGCCGCCGCTGCTGGCCGCCACGCTGGGCGGGCTGCTCACCACCTGGGTCACCTTCGTGCCCTGTTTCCTCTGGATCTTCTTCGGCGCGCCGTTCGTCGAGGCGCTGCGATCGAACAAGGCGCTGGCAGCCGCACTCGCCGCCATCACCGCCGCCGTGGTCGGCGTTATCCTGAACCTCGCGATGTGGTTCGGCCTGCAGGTCCTGTTCTCCGACCTCGAGCCCGTGGCCTTCCTCGGCGCGGCCTTCGATCTGCCGGTGCTCGGCTCGGCCAATCTTCCGGCGCTGGCGCTGGCGGCGGCCTGCGCGGTGGCGATCTTCCGGTTCAAATTCGGCATGATCCCGGTGCTGCTCGCCAGCGCCTTGGCCGGGATCGTCTACGCGCTGTTCTTATCCGCCTGACGTGCTAGCTAGGGGCATGACAGACACCCCACCTTCTGCACCTTCCGCCCCGCCGGCCCAGCTGCCGGATCGTCTCTCGACCAATGCCAAGAGCCCGTTCTACGACGAGGCGCTGCTGGCGCGCGGTGTCGGCATAAAGTTCGACGGCGAGGAAAAGACCAACGTCGAGGAATACTGCGTGAGCGAAGGCTGGGTCCGGCTCGCCGTCGGCAAGACGGTCGACCGCAAGGGTAACCCGCTCACCATCAAGCTCAAGGGCAAGGTCGAGCCTTACCTGCTGAAGTAGTGTCTTCACCCGGTTGCGGGGCCGGACCCGGTCGACGGCACGTTCGTTCAGTTCCGCCGCTGTCCGCGCGAAGCGGCCGCTCGTCTGCCACGTGGTCGGCAACTCAGCAGAGCGTCAGA
>CALFRN010000192.1 GCA_937919085.1 uncultured Reyranella sp. | reverse complement strand
GGGCTGTTCTACCACAACTATCCCGGCGGCACCGGGCTGGTCTCGGGCGCGGTACTGGGAAAGCTGGCGGGCGACAGCGCCGGGCGCTACGTTGCCGGCAAGAACTAGAATTACCCCTCCCCTTGGCGGGCTCCGCCAAGGGGAGGTGCCCTCGTCCTACGAGGGCGGAGGGGTCATGCGCGACGGCCACGCGGCTCTCATGACCCCTCCGCCCGCGATTACGCGGGCACCTCCCCTTCGAGGAATCCTCGAAGGGGAGGAAAACGAAACGGGAGGATTCAAGAAATGACCGTTATCAACCGCCGCCACGCCCTCGCGCTTGGCTCAGGCGCCCTCCTCCTGCCGTCATCGCTACGGGCCCAGGCCGCCTGGCCGACGCAACCGATTACCTTCGTCGTCGGCTACGCGGCAGGAGGCGGCGCCGACATCGTGGCGCGCGAACTCGCCATGCTCGAAACGCCGCTGCTCGGCCAGCAGATCATCGTCGAAAACAAGGGTGGCGCTGCCGGCGCCATCGGTGCGCGCTTCGTGTCCAACGCCAAGCCGGATGGCTATACGATCTTCTACGCCGTCGGCACCAACGTCGTGACCAACCCGCACGTCCTCAAGACCTCGATCGACACGCTGGCGGGCCTCGTGCCGATCATACAGACCACCGACTATCAGTACGTGCTGGCGGTGAATCCCGCCGTGCCGGCCAACAACGTCAAGGAGCTGGTCGCCCTGGCGAAGAAGGAACCTGGGAAACTCACCTATTCGTCGTCCGGCGTCGGCGGCAACAACCACCTCGCCGGCGCACTGTTCGCCGAGGCCGCCGGTATCGACCTCACCCATGTCCCCTACAAGGGTACGGGGCCGGCGCTGCTCGACGTCATCAGCGGCATCATCACGATGAATTTCAGTTCGCTGCCGCCGGCGGTCAGCCAGATCAAGGCCGGCAAGCTGCGGGCGCTGGCGGTGACCGGCGACAAGCGCGTGAGTTCGCTGCCCGAGGTGCCGACCCTCAAGGAGCAGGGCATCGACGTCGCGGTCACCGGCTGGCACGGCCTGTTTGCCCCGCCCAAGACGCCCGACGCCATCCTCGACCGGTTGCACAAGGAGACGGCGGCGGCGATGAAGGATCCCAAATTTACCGGCGCGCTGGCCAAGGACGGCCTCGAGCTGCCGCCCGAGCGCACCCGTGCCGAGTTCGTCAAGTTTGTGCACGACGAACATGCCTTCTGGGGCAAGAAGCTGAAAGCGCTGAACATCCAGGCCGAGTGACCCTGCACTTGGCCTCCCCTCGCCAATCCGACGGCATGTCGCGGCTACGGACGCGGCTTCACGAACTCTACGACGGCAGCAGCCGCCGCGCCGTGCGGTTCCGCTACACCTACATCCTCGTCGACCTGGCGATCATCGCCTTCTTCATCGCGGCCCCGCTGCTCAACAAGCAGCCGTGGTTTCTTCTCGCCGACTACTGCATCGCCGCCGTCCTCGCCTTCGACCTGGCGGCGCGCGCCGTCGCATTCGGCGGCGTGCGCAAACTGGCGCGCCGCCCGATCGCCTGGGTGGATTTCTTCGTCCTGCTCACCCTCTTGCTGCCGCAGTACCTGTTCAACCTGGGCTTCCTGCGCGTGCTCAGACTATGGACGCTCGCCCACTCCGACCTGTTCTGGCATTCATTCCGGAAGGGCCGGCACGACGACACCTATATCGAGGACGTCACCAAGGCCGCGGCAACGCTGGTCACGTTCCTGTTCGTGATGACCGGCTTCGTCTATACCGGCTTCCTCGGTCACCCCGGACTGGCGAGCTACGTCGACGCGCTCTATTTCACGGTGAGCACGCTCACCACCACGGGCTACGGCGACGTCCTGCTGCCGGGAACGTCGGGGCGAATTCTGTCGATCGTGACGATGCTGGCCGGCGTCACCTTGTTTTTCCGTCTCGGCCAGGCGGTCATCCGCCCACGCAAGGTGCGCTTTCCCTGCCCGACCTGCGGCCTGCAGCGCCATGAACCCGACGCGGTGCACTGCAAGGCCTGCGGCACACTGCTGTGCATCCCCAACGATCAGGACTGACGCCGGCTCTCTTCATCACGCCTTGTCGGGCGTCACGCCTTGCGGGGCGGCACCATGCAGAAACCCTGCGCCTCGATGCCGAGCGCCGGATTGAACTTCGAGCGGAAATTCTCCATCGCAATGGCCGCCGTCATCTCGACGATCTGAGGCTCGGTGAAGTGCTTCTTCAATTCGGCGAACAACGCATCGTCGACCTTCTGGCCGGTCACGGTGATGCGTTCGGCATATTCGAGGGCCAGCCGCTCGGAGGGGCTGAACAGCGTGCTGTCGCGCCAGCCGGTTACTTCCGCCAGCTTCTCCAGACCGCCTTCAGTGGCTTCCAGCACACGGCTGGAATTGATGTCCATTCAAAACGGACAGCCGTTGATTGTGGCGACCCGCACGTAGAGCAGCGGCGGCAGCCCCTTGGGCAGCAATCCCGACTGCTCGATCGACTGGCCGAGCAGACCGGCGGCGCGCAGGATCGGCGGGCAATGCGCCATCACCTTGGTCGGGTTGAGCAGCCCGCCGAACATCTCGCGCTGCCTGTCGAATATGGCCTTCACGGTCGGATCGCCGCCATCGTCCTCGATCTCGCTCACACGGGCCATGGAAACTCCTGTGCTCTGGAAGGGTGGCACCCCGCAGGGGCCAGTAGCAGGGCCAGTAATCGGCCGGTCAATTCTGATTCGTTTCGGCACCGAAGGCGAATCACTTCGTGCCGGCGAGCGGCTTTCGCTTGCTTTCCGATCGGCCAGCTAACTCTAAGTAGGGGCTCGTCAACCCAGGGAGGAGACGAGCCGTGTGCATCCCGCCGATCGTCGCTGCCGTCCTCGCGGCCCTGTTTGCCCTCGCCGCCCTCCTCGCGCCGCCAGCGTCAGAAGGCGAGCGCCTTGGCCTGCATTACGCCTTCGATCTTGCCGATGCTGGCCATGATCTCCTTCGAGAGCGGCTGGTCGACCTGCACCAGAGCGATCGCCGAGCCGCCGGGCTTGTCGCGGCCGAGATGGAAGGTCGCGATGTTGACCTTGTTCTCGCCCAGGATGGTGCCCAACCGGCCGATGAAGCCCGGCTTGTCGTCGTTGGTGATGTAGAGCATGTGCGCCGCGAACTCGGCGTCGATCTCGATGCCCTTGATCTCGACGATGCGCGGGTGCTTGCCGCCGAACAGCGTGCCGGTCACCGACCGCGTCTGCTTCTCGGTCGTGACCGACAGCCGGATCATCGAGTTGTAGTCGCTGTCGCGCTCGTGCTTGACTTCGGCCACCTCGATGCCGCGCTCGCGGGCGACCACGGGCGCGTTCACCATGTTCACCGAATCGAGCAGCGGCCGCAGCACGCCCATCAGCGCCACCTGCGTCAGCGGCTTGACGTTGAGCCCCGCCACCTGGCCCTCGTACTCGATCGACACCGCCTTGAGACCGGTCTCGGTGAGCTGGCCGGCGAACGAGCCGAGCTTCTGGGCGAGGTCGAGGTAAGGCGCCAGCCTGGGCGCATCCTCGGCCGAGACGTTGGGCATGTTCAGCGAGTTCGTCACCGCGCCGGTCAGCAGGTAATCGGCCATCTGCTCGGCCACCTGCAGCGCCACGTTTTCCTGGGCCTCGACGGTCGAGGCGCCGAGATGCGGCGTGCAGACGAGGTTCGGCGTGCCGAACAGCACGTTCTCCCTGGCCGGCTCCTCGACGAACACGTCGAAACCGGCGCCGGCGATGTGGCCGGAGACCAGCAGGTCGCGCACCGCGAGCTCGTCGACCAGGCCGCCGCGCGCACAATTGACGATGCGCACGCCCTTCCGGGTCTTCATCAGGTTGGCGCGGCTCAGGATGTTCTTCGTCTGGTCGGTGAGCGGCGTGTGCACGGTGATGAAGTCGGCACGCGCCAGCACCTGGTCGAGCGTGCCCTTTTCGACCCCGAGCTCGGAGGCGCGCTGGTCGCTCAGGAACGGGTCGTAGGCCAGCACCCGCATCTTGAGGCCGATCGCGCGCTCGGCCACGATCGAGCCGATGTTGCCGCAGCCAATCAGGCCCAGCGTCTTGAAGCTGAGCTCGGTGCCCATGAAGCGGTTCTTTTCCCACTTGCCGGCCTGGGTGGAAGCGTTGGCCTCGGGCACCTGCCGCGCCACCGCGAACATCAGGGCGATGGCGTGCTCGGCGGTGGTGATGGCGTTGCCGAACGGCGTGTTCATGACGACGACGCCGTGGGCGGTGGCCGACTTGATGTCGACATTGTCGACGCCGATGCCGGCGCGGCCGACGACCTTGAGCTTTTTGGCCTCGGCCAGGACCTCCGCCGTCACCTTGGTTGCGGAGCGGATTGCGAGCCCTTCATAGTTGCCGACGATGGCGCGCAGTTCGGCGGGCTTCAGGCCCGGCTTGAAATCGACATCGCAGCCGCGCTCCGAGAAAATCGCGACGGCACGCGGGGAGAGCTCGTCGGAGATGAGGACTTTGGGTTTGGCCATTTGTCGTACTCCTTCAAATCTGCCTCCTCCCCACGAAGTGGGGAGGTGTCGCCTCAGCGGCCTGTAACCAGGCCGCTGAGGCGACGGAGGGGTCATGGGCCACACGACGGACATTGGGGCTCATGCCCCCTCCGCCCGCGCAGACGCGGGCACCTCCCCTGCGCGGGCTCCGCGCAGGGGAGGA
>CALFRN010000191.1 GCA_937919085.1 uncultured Reyranella sp. | reverse complement strand
GACGGCGAAGTGTGCGGCCATGTCGTCCAATGCGGCCAGCGCTGGCGCCTGCGGCGCGCGGATCTAGAAACTGTGCACGGCGGTGACAAAGTCTGCCACTGGAGCGGCGGCGATGTGCGGCTGCGGCGGAGTAAAATCCAGCCAGTGGTAAGGCAGTCCTTTGTCCTCGGGACGAAGGGAAGCCGAAGGGATGTATGTCGTGGAGGTTTACGCGGCGGTTCGACAATTTGTTTTCAATGATGGCAAGAGCCGGCGGGAAGCGGCTCGTGTTTTTGGCCTGAGCCGCGAGACGGTCTCGAAGATGTGCCGGTTCTCGATGCCGCCGGGCTATGTACGGCAGCGACCGGCGGAGAAGCCGAAGCTAGGGCGGCTGATTCCAGTGATCGAGGCAATCCTGGAGGCTGACCGGTCGGCTCCGGTGAAGCAGCGTCATACGGCCAAGCGGATTTTCGAGCGACTGCGCGCCGAGCATGGGTTTGCGGGCGGCTACACCGTCGTCAAGGATCATGTGCGGATCGAGCGCGCACGGGGGCGGGAGACGTTCGTTCCGCTGGCGCATCCGCCTGGCCATGCGCAGGTGGATTTCGGCGAAGCGGTGGGGGTGATTGGCGGGGTGCGCCAGAAGGTTCATTTCTTCTGCATGGACCTGCCCCAATCGGACGCCTGTTTCGTGAAGGCCTATCCGGCGGAGACGACGGAGGCGTTCCTGGACGGGCATGTATCGGCGTTCGAGTTCTTCGGCGGCGTGCCGCTGTCGATCCTTTACGACAATCTCAAGATCGCAGTGGCGAGGATCTGCGGCGACGGCAAGCGCGAGCGCACGCGGGCGTTCACCGAACTGGTCAGCCACTACCTGTTCAAGGATCGGTTTGGACGACCTGGCAAGGGCAACGACAAGGGCAAGGTCGAAGGGCTCGTGAAGCATGCACGGGCGAACTTCATGACGCCGATCCCGATCGCCCCGAGCTACGAAGCGTTCAACGCGACGTTGCGGGAGCGCTGCCTGGAGCGCCAGTCGGAACGGGCTGGACGGCGCGCCGAGACGATCGGCGAGCGTCTGGCGGCCGACACGGCGATCATGAGGACCCTGCCAGCGACACCGCTGGAACCGTGCGAGAAGCGGGCGGCTCGCGTGTCGTCGACGGCGTTGGTGCGCTATCGCGGCAATGATTATTCGACGCCCACGTCTTTCGGGTTCCAGGAAGTCCTGGTGAAGGGGTTTGTCGAGGAGGTCGTGATCTTGTGTCGCGGGGAGGAGATTGCCCGGCATGGGCGGTCCTACGGCCGGGGCGTGTTCGTGTACGACCCGTTGCACTATCTGGCGCTGATCGAGATGAAGCCGAATGCGCTCGACCAGGCGGCAGCGTTGCAAGGCTGGGATCTGCCGGAGGGGTTTCAGCATATCCGTCATCTTCTGGAAGCCCGCATGGGCAATCGAGGCAAGCGCGAGTTCATTCAGATTCTGCGCTTGCTGGAAGCGGCGCCGAAAGAAGTCGTGGCGGAAGCTGTGAACGACGCGATCCGGCTTGG
>CALFRN010000190.1 GCA_937919085.1 uncultured Reyranella sp. | reverse complement strand
GATGCGGATCAGGTCGCCGCGCACGGTGCAGCAGATGCAGCCGTTGTTCATCTCGAACACTTCCTCGTCGGCATTCACCACGAGGTCGTTGTCGACGCCGAGTTCGCCAAATTCGTTCACGATGACGGCGTATTTCTTGCCGTGCTGTTCGCTCAGGATGCGGTTGAGCAGGGTCGTCTTTCCGGCGCCGAGATAGCCGGTCAGCACGGTCACGGGTACTTGTGCTTGAGCCATGGAAATGTCCTCACGAATTGGCCTCTGAGATAGGGCCGTCGGCCGGGGGAGTCTAGGGTGGCCCGGCTAGGGTCTTTCGCCGCGAATGAGCTTCGGCAGGTCGCCGATCAGGCCCATGGCGTGGCGCACGAAGAAGCGGCGCAACGCCGGCACCTGATTGACGGCGGCGAGGCCAAGGTCGCGGGCCAGGCGCAGCGGCCTGACGTCGTTGGAAAACAGCCGGTTCAGCAAATCGGTGGCGGCGACCATGGCGAAATTGTCGGCCCGCCGCCATTGCGCGTAGCGCTCGAGAGTATCGGCCGCGCCGATGTCGAGGCCGAGCCGCTGGCTGTCGAGCAGTACTTCGACAAGTGCCGCGATGTCGCGCACGCCGAGATTGTAGCCTTGGCCGGCAATGGGATGGATGCCGTGGGCGGCGTCGCCGACCAGGACCAGCCGCGTGTCGATGTAGCGGTCGGCATGGACGAGGCCGAGCGGATGCGACCAGCGCGGGCCGGCCGCCCTGACCCTGCCGAGATGATCGCCGAAGCGCCGGGCGAACTCGGCCTGAAAGCTGGCAGGCTCGAGCTCAAGCAGGCGGCGGGCGATATCGGCGCGCTCGGTCCACACGATCGAGGAGCGATGCTCGCTCGCCATGCCATCGCGAGCCGGTCCGTCGGTCATCGGCAGGATGGCGAAGGGACCGCCAGGGAGGAACTTCTCCTGCGCCACGCCGCGGTGCGGACGTTCGTGGTGCGC
The DNA here is from genome assembly GCA_937919085.1 of uncultured Reyranella sp. Taxonomy (GTDB): domain Bacteria; phylum Pseudomonadota; class Alphaproteobacteria; order Reyranellales; family Reyranellaceae; genus Reyranella. Next base: position 834 of record CALFRN010000190.1, on the reverse strand, counting down.
CACCAGCACGATCGCGACCTGGTCGTAAGACCACGACCGTGCGCCGATCCCGGCGTCCTCGCGCATCGAGCCGAAGCGGCCTTCGGCCGACGCCACGAGCCGTGCCGGAAGGCGGCGACCGCTTTTGAGCGTGAGCTCGGCGCCGTCGGCCTCGCGGATCGTCTCGATCACCTCGTCGGGCGCCACCAGCTCAACCTGGGAGCAGTCTGCCAATCGCTGCAGCAGTGCGGTGCGCAAAAAGCGGTTCTCCACGATCCAGCCCATCGGCGCGGGATCGTCGGCATCGGGTGCTGCCTCGCGGTGATCGAAGTGGAGATGGAGCGGGCTTGCCCGCCCGTCGTGGCCGGCGTCGGAAATCCGGATCTCGCGGATCGGCTCGGATTCGCCTGCCACATCGTCCCAGACGCCCAGCGCCGCGAACAAGCGCTGGCTGGTGTAGGCAATTGCCGTTGTGCGGCCGTCGAAGCCGGCCTCGGTCAGGGATTTCAGCGGCACCCGGTCGACCAGTGCCGTGCGGAGGCCGACGGTGCCGGCGGCAAGGGCCAGCAGGCTGCCATTGAGGCCGGCGCCTACGACCGCGAGATCGAACCGATCGTTGCTCATCCGGCCTAGATGGCAGCCGCCCGGCCGTGCTGCAAGCCGGGCGGCGACCAACTATGGCCAGAGCTGGGGTCGCTCAGAACGCCTTGCTGATGCCGAAGATGACCCGGCCCTGGCAGTTCAGGGTGTTTGCGCAGCCGGCGATGTCGATGTTGGTGTCGGTATAGGCTGCGGAGAGGTCGAAGCCGTAGACCGAAACCACCAGGCCGATCTGCCAGTCCCAGTAGTTATCGG
>CALFRN010000189.1 GCA_937919085.1 uncultured Reyranella sp. | reverse complement strand
GCCGGAGCAGCACCCGCCACGGGCGCCGCTGCGTCGGCCGTCGCCGGGGCTGCAGCATCCGCTGCCGCCTGGGCCGCCGCTTCGCGGACCACGGTCGGAGCCGCGATCGACGCCACGGTGGCAGCCGCATCACGGCTCACGAAGCTCACGCCCTCGGGAACGGCAATCGTCGACAGATGGACCGAATGGCCGATTTCGAGGCCGGTCAGGTCGACCTCGAAGTACTCCGGAATCGAGCTCGCCTTGGTGCGCACGGTGATCTCGTGCAGCACGATGTTGAGCACGCCGCCGCGCTTGAGACCCGGGGACGCCGCTTCATTGCGGAAATGGACCGGCACCTGCACCGTGATGATCGAGTCGGGGCCGATCCGCAGGAAGTCGAGATGGAGCGGCTTGTCCGTCACCGGATCGACCTGCACGTCGCGCGGCAGGACCTGGTAGTCCGTTCCCGCGACGTCGATCTGAAGCCGATGGTTGAAGTAGCCTTCCTTGTGCAGTTCGCGTGCGATCGTTCGCGGCTCGACCGCAATCATGACGGGAGGTTGCTTGTCGCCGTAGATCACGGCGGGAATCAGTCCTTCGCGACGTGTGGAACGGGCGCCCCCTTTGCCGGCCCGATCCCGCATCTTCGCGACGACTTTGGTCGTCTCTGACATCTTTCTTCTCCTTGGGTTGCTCTCTCTCACTCGCGGCGTGGCCTCCAGGGGTGCCCAACGCCGGATCTCCGGAATTCCTTCAGTCGAACAAACTCGATACCGACGATTCGTCGGAAATGCGCCTCATCGCCTCGGCCATCAGCGAGGCGATGCTGAGCGGCCGTACATTGGGTGAAATCCGCACCGCCTCGGTCGGCTGGATCGAGTCGGTGATCACCAGCTTTTCCATGGGCGAGGCGGCGACCCGGGCCACGGCGCCACCCGACAGCACTCCATGGGTGACGTAGGCCGAAACCGATTTGGCGCCCTGGTCCATCAGGGCCACGGAGGCATTGCACAATGTGCCGGCCGAGTCGACGATATCGTCGATCAGGATGCAGTCGCGTCCCTTGACGTCGCCGATTACGTTCATGACTTCGCTGACGCCGGCCTGCTCGCGGCGCTTGTCGATGATGGCAAGGTCGGCGTCGATGCGTTTGGCGATCGCACGGGCGCGCACCACGCCGCCGACGTCCGGCGACACCACGGTGAGGTCGCGGTTGGGCAGCGTTTCCTTGATATCCTTGCTGAACACCGGACCGGCATAGAGGTTGTCGACGGGGATGTCGAAGAAGCCCTGGATCTGCGCGGCATGGAGGTCGAGCGTCAGTACGCGGTTGGCGCCGGCATGGGTGATCAGGTTGGCGACCAGTTTGGCCGAGATCGGCGTGCGCGAGCCGGTCTTGCGGTCCTGCCGGGCGTAGCCGAAGTAGGGCATCACCGCTGTGATGCGGCGCGCCGAGCTGCGGCGCAGCGCATCGATGGTGATCAGCAGCTCCATCAGATGGTCGTTGGCAGGCGAGCTGGTCGACTGGATGACGAACATGTCCTCGCCGCGCACGTTCTCCAGGATTTCGACGAAGATCTCGTTGTCCGAGAAGCGCCGGATGTTGGCCTTGACCAGCGGCAACGCCAGCTTGGCGGAGATGGCCTCTGCCAGCGGTCGGTTGCTGTTGCCGGTGAGAATCTTCATGGATCGCGTCCCCTGGCGCCGGGTGGGATCGCGTTAAGTCGTTGATTTAAAACAACAAAACGGCCATCCCGGGCCGCGACGCGGCGGACAATACCAATGTGGACGGGCCGTGTAAACGGCCTGAAATCAAGCCTTTACCGGCCTGTCATCCGCCATGCGGCTGGGCCACGAACGGCCACTGTCCGCGATCGATCTTGGTGTAGGGCAGCAGCGACCAGTCGGGCACCAGGGCACCAGGGGCCGCGACATAGACCACTTCGCTGGCGATCGGCGCATAGGCTGCGTGGAAGTGCTGCATCGACTTCACCACGACCACCTTCTTGGTCGAGGGGTCGACGCCCAGCTTGGTGAAGCAGTCGAGGCTGTGGCACTGCGAGCGCTTGGAATTGACGATCACCGTGACACCTTGAATCTGCAGGGCGGCCACGTCGCCGATCGGGTTGGTGCCTTTGCGGGCGCCGCCGAACTGGATGAAGACGTCCTTCTCGAGCTTCAGCACCTTGGCGCGCGCGTCAATCGGCGCCCCCGATTGCGGCCCGAGCTTGCCGCCGAGGCGGATATCGAGTTCGGCGCCTTCACCCACTTCGAAAGCGAGCTTTACAGCACCGGGGTCCCAGAACATGGCGATGGCCGCGTCCTTCACCTTTCCATCGAGCAGCGCCTTCAGGATGTAGGTCGAATCCGATGCGGCGCCGCCGCCGGCATTGTCCGACACGTCGGCCAGCACCATGGGCTTGGGCAGATTGTGCGAGCTCACGCGCGACATGGCGGCCCCCAGCGTGACATAGGGCGGCTGGGTCGCCTCGCGCATGGCGAAGAATTCCTGGCCGAGTTCCTTTGCCAGCTTCCCGGCCTTGGCCTTGTCGCCGTCGGTGACGGCGATCATCTTGCTGCTCATCTCCTTGATGTCCGACCACGGGAAGCCGTGGGCGATCGAGAGCGAGAGCACGCCGTCCTTGCCCTCCATCGCCATCAGCTTGTCGACGAAGCCGCGCATCGGCTGGCGGGTGGTGTGGAACACGCCGATCATGCGGCAGTCCCACGCCGCCATCACCGGCTTGGTACGGCCTTCGATGGCACCTTCCATGACATTGAACAGATCCTCGGCGCGGTCCGACACATCGACATGCGGATACTCCTTGAACAACACCAGCACCGTGGCGTCGCGCATCGTGCCTTCGCCAATGTTGCAATGGAGATCGAGTTCGACACCGACCGGAACCGCCGGACCCACGGCCTTGCGTACATGGGCCAGCAGGTCGCTTTCACAATCGTCGTAGCCTTCGGCCACCATGGCGCCGTGCATGGAGAGGAAAACGCCGTCGACCGGCAGCGCGGCCCTGAGGTCGGCCACGATCTCGTCACGGAAGGCCTCATAGACCTTCTTCACCGTCCGGCCAGCGGGCTGGGCGAAGGCACACAGGCTTTCGACCACCTCCCAGCCCTTGGCCTCGCCACGGCTGCGCCAGACGGCGAGCGGCGCACCGAACATCGGCACGTTCGTGCCGTAGCTGCCCTTGCGGAAAAGGCAGGTCTCCTCGAACAGGCCTTGGCCGGTCGGGATCGACGCGAAGGTGTTGGTCTCGGTGCCGAGGCAGGCCGTAAAGATCTTTTTCATTGGGCAGGGGTACTCACTGGGACATTTTTTCGGACGCTAAGGCGAAAGTCCCATGGCGCACCGGCCGGCGGCAAGCGACTGTTTCATCGGTCTTTTTCGCTGCGATCCGGAACGGCGCATGTTGCGTGAAACGCGACACTTCAAAATTGCCATGCGATGCGACATTGACCGCGACGCGTGCCAACGCCGGCACGGGCAAAGAGAAGGCGGGGACAGAATCGACCATCGACGCCAAGCTACGAAAACTCCCGCGGCGAAGTCGAATCGCGCTTTTGCAGGCGGTGCCTCTGCAAGCTCTTGAGGCTCAACGGTCTTTTCCCGGCACTTCGTATTGCAGACTATTTTCCGGACAGGTTGTCGCAGTCAGGCGGCTAACGCGCGATCCATCAACCCGGTCTCGGCATCGCCGAGATCCGCCGTGCCGAACTGTGCGAAGTGGCCCGCGCCCAAGCGCGTCTCGCCGTAGAGTGCGGCGAAGGGCGAGCCGGCCTCGACCAGCGCGGCAAGGGCCGCGATCCGGGCCAGGCCTTCGCACACGAAGCGCGCGCGGCGTTCGGCCTCGGCCGATTTCAGCGTGCGCTCCAGCGCCTGGGCGAGCGGCGCCACATGGAAGGCCTGGGACGCCGTGCGGACGAGCCGCGACAGGGTGTCCATCGCGGCGTCGGAGTGGCGGCCGGCGGCACGCAGAACATCGAGGGCCATGACATTGCCCGAGCCTTCCCAGATCGCGTTGAGCGGCGCCTCGCGGTAGTAGCGGGCGAGCGGCAGGTCTTCGGTGTAACCGTTGCCGCCCAGGCATTCGAGCGATTCGTAGACCACCTGCGGCGTGCTCTTGCACACCAGGAACTTCACCGCCGGTGTCAGCAGCCGCGCGTAGGCGGCTTCGCGCGGGTCCGAGGCGGCACGGTCGGCTGCATGGGTAAGACGGAACACCAGCGCCACCTGGGCCTCGAGTTCGAGGGCGAGATCGGCGGCAACGGCCCGCATCGCCGGCTGGTCGGACAGTCGTCGCTGAAACACCGTGCGGTTGCGGATGTGGTGCAGTGCCTGGCTGAGCGCGATGCGCATCTGGCCGGCCGAGGCGATGGTGCAGTCGAGGCGCGTGAGGTTCACCATTTCGATGATGGTGCGCACGCCCGCGCCCTCGGGACCGACGCGTTCGGCATGGGCCGAATGGAATTCCACCTCCGACGAAGCGTTCGACTTGTTGCCGAGCTTGTCCTTCAGTCGCTGGAACCGAATATTGTTCTGTGTGCCGTCGGGCCTGTAGCGCGGCATCAGATAGCAGGTCAGGCCGCCAGTTGCCTGGGCGAGCACCAGGAAGGCGTCGCACATCGGCGCCGACATGAACCATTTGTGGCCGGTGATCTCGACATGATCGCCCCGCGTCACCGCCTGCGTGATATTGGCCCGCACGTCGGTGCCGCCCTGGCGTTCGGTCATGCCCATGCCCAGGGTCACACCGGTCTTCTCCCACCACGGCAGCGGCCGCGGATCGTAGGTGCGCGACAGGATCCCGGGCCGCCACGTCTCTAGCAGTGCCGGCTCGGCGCGCAGCGCACCGATGCAGGCATGGGTCATGGTGATGGGGCAGAGATGGCCGCTCTCGGCCTGGGTGGCGAGATAGAGTCGGACGGCCCGGCTGCCGAGCGGCGCCTGCGGCGCGCTGCCGTCATGGGCCGCGGCGTGAATACCGTGGCCGATGCTCTTGGCCATCAGCGCGTGATAGGCGGGGTGGAACTCGACGAGGTCGAGGCGGTTGCCCTTGCCGTCCATCGTCCGGAGCCTGGGCGGATTCTCGTTGGCGACCCGGCCGAGATCAAGCGTCTCGGCGGCGCCGTAGTCGCGGCCGCAGGCCGACAGCGCCTCGGCGTCGAGGCCGAGGCGCGTGGCGGCATCGACCAACGGCCGGTCCGCAGCGAACAGGTCGACGTCCCCAAAGGCTGGCGACTGGTTGAACGAGGCGTCCTCGAGCAGGCCGGAACTCATGGTGCGATACTACGCCATGCCGGGGAGGACGCCAGCGATCGTCCCGCGTCAGCTGCCGCCGCCATACTTGAAGGAAAGCTTAACCTTGGTGCGGTAGGCCGTGACCTTGCCCTTTTCGATGACGAGATCCTGCTCCACGACTTCGGCAACGCGCAGGTCGCGCAGCGATTTGGCGGCCCGTTCGACCGCGGCCTTTGCCGCCTTCTCCCAGGAGTCGCTGCTGGTCCCGACGAGTTCGATCACCTTGTAGACGCTCTCTGCCATGTGAACCTCCCTGGACACGACTGTGCCGTTTGAACCGGCGCCGGGTCAGGGGGAGGCTCGGCAGCGGCTGCCTTGCTGGCCTTTTCCTTGTAGCGGAATGAAGCCTAGCATGGCTGCGCCGAGCGGCTCAAATCAGGCGGCGAACTTGCCGAACTCCCAGTTGCGGCCAGGTGCGGCGGCGAACAGCGCCTTGGTGTAGTCGTCCCGCGGTGCGCCGAATACCTGCTCGGCCGAACCGTATTCGACGATGCGACCCTTGCTCATCACCGCTACGTAGTCGCAGATCTGCGCCGCAACGCGCAGATCGTGGGTGATGAACAGCACCGCGAGGTTGAGCCTGACACGGATTTCGTCGAGCAGTTCCAGCACCTGCTTCTGCACCGACACGTCGAGGGCGGAAACCGCCTCGTCGGCGATCAGCAGTTCGGGTTCCATGGCGAGCGCGCGGGCGATGCAGATGCGCTGGCGCTGGCCGCCGGAGAACTGGTGCGGATAGCGGTCGAGGGAATTGGGATCGAGCCGCACGGTCTCCATGAGATTGCGCGCACGGGCCAGGGCCTCGTCGCGCTTGAGGCCAAAGTTCATCGGGCCCTCGATGATCGAATCGCCCACGGTGATCCGTGGGTTCATCGAACGATAGGGGTCCTGGAACACGATCTGCACGCGCCGTCGGTGCGGCCGGAGCTTGCTGGCCGACATGGTGGCGATCTCGGTATCGCCCAGGAACACCTTGCCTTCGGTCGGGTCGATCAGGCGGGCGATGCAGCGTGCCACCGTCGACTTGCCCGAGCCCGATTCACCCACGATGCCGAGTGTCTCGCCCTTGCGGATGTCGAGATCGACGTCGACTGCAGCCTTCACCACGCGGGCCTTCTGGAAGAAAGCGTTGCCGGAGTAGGTCTTGCCGAGCTTTTCGGTGCGCAGGACGGTGGTGCCGTCCCGGCGCACGCCGCGGTGGGCGGGATGGATCGACGGCACCGAGGAAATCAGCATCTTGGTGTAGTTGTGTTCCGGCCGCGACAGGATCTTCTCGGTCGGGCCGAGCTCCACCAGCTCGCCCCAGCGCAGCACTGCCACGCGATGGGCGATTTCGGCAACCACGCCGAAATCGTGGGTGATGAACAGGACGCCGGTGCCTTCGCCGGCCTGCAGTTCGGCGATCAGCTTCAGGATCTCGGCCTGGGTCGTTACGTCGAGTGCCGTCGTGGGCTCATCGGCGATCAGCAGTACCGGATCGAGCACCAGTGCCATGGCGATCATGATGCGCTGGCGCTGACCACCCGAAAGCTGGTGCGGGTAGGAGGCGTAGATGCGCTCCGGCTCCGGCAGCTTCACGCGGTCGAGGATGGCGATGATCTTGGCCTTGCGTTCTGCGGCGTCGAGCTTGGTATGCGTCTCCAGCACCTCGTCGATCTGCAGGCCGCAAGTCATGACCGGATTGAGCGCCGTCATCGGTTCCTGGAAGATCATCGACATGCGCGTGCAGCGCAGCTCGCGCAGCCGCGATTCGTCCGCGGCGAGAATGTTCTCGCCTTCGAGCAGGATCTCGCCCGACGTCGGCTTGAGGGCCTTGGCCAGGAGACCCATGACGGTGAAGGCGATGACCGACTTGCCGGAGCCCGATTCCCCCACCAGGCAGACGATCTCGCCGGGACTGACGGTGAAACTCACGTTTTCCACCGCATGGGCGCGGTCGGCGCCAGCCGGAAGAGAGACGCTGAGATTGCGGACCTCGAGAACGGGCTTCTTTGCTTCGCTCATTACCAAACTCTCGTCGTCCCGAGCGGGGCGCGTGGCGCGCGGCCGAGGGACCTTGTTTCATTTGCCAGGTTCGTACCGACGAGAGGAGACCCCTCGACTGAGCTTCGCCGTGTTTCGGGTATGGCGCTTTGCGTCATACTTTCTTGCTCATCTTCGGATCCAGCGTATCGCGCAGGCCGTCGCCCATGATGTTGATCGCGAGCACGGTGAGGGCGAGGAAGATGCCCGGATAGAGGATATTGTGCGGGAACACGCGGAACAGCGTGCGGCCCTCGGCCATGATGTTGCCCCAGCTCGGGATTTCCGGCGGGATGCCGATGCCCAGGAACGACAGGATCGCCTCGGTGATGATCGCGGCGGCGGCGATGAAGGTGCCCTGAACGATCAGCGGTGCGATGGTGTTGGGCAGGATGTGGCGGAACATCAGGGTCCAGGTCGGCGTGCCGACCGAGATGGCGCCCTCGACATACGGCTCTTCGCGCACCGACAGCACCACGGAACGCACCAGGCGGACCACGCGCGGCACGTCGGGCACGACGATGGCGAAGATTACGGTGATGAGTCCGGCTCGCCAGATCGATACCAGGGCGATGGCGAGCAATATGCCCGGGATGGCCATCAGCCCGTCCATGATGCGCATGATGAAACCATCAGCCCAGCGGATGTAACCAGACACCAGGCCGATCACCAGGCCAATCGCCACCGATATCGCGGCGACGGCGACGCCGATCATCAGTGAGACGCGCGTGCCATAGAGCACGCGGCTGTAGACATCGCGGCCGAGGCTGTCGGTCCCCATGAGGACGACACGCTTGGCGGTCGAGCCGTCGTCGAGCCTGTAGGTGATTTCGGTGCCGGGATTCTTGTTACGGGATGCCGGGTCGATACGCGTCGGATCGACCGTGCCGAGGTAGGGCGCCAGGATGGCGATGGCCAACATGACCAGCAGGATGACGCCGCCGAAGATGACGGCCGGATTGCGCAGCGCCAGCGCCCACAGGCTCTTGCGCTTGGTCGATGCCGCGGCAATGGATGCCGAGTCGACGACTTCTTCTGATATCGCGCTCAATACCGGATCCTCGGGTCAAACAGGGTGTAGCTGATGTCGATCACAAGGTTGATCAGGACGTAAACCACGGAAAACAGCAGGATGACTGCCTGGATCGTCGGGAAGTCGCGGCTCAGTACCGCCTCGACCGTGAGGCGGCCCAGACCAGGCAGGCCGTAGACGCTTTCCGTCACCACGGCGCCGCTGATCAGCAGGGCGATGCCGATGCCGATCACCGTCAGGATCGGCACCGCGGCATTGCGCAGCGCATGGCGCATCAGCACGACCCGGTTGGTAAGTCCTTTGGCGCGGGCGGTGCGGATGTAGTCCTCGTTCAGGACTTCGAGCACGCTGGCCCGCGTAATGCGGGCGATCAGCGCGACATAGATCACCGCCAGGGTCACGCTCGGCAACACCATGCGCTCGAGGAAACCCCAGAAATTCACGCCGATCCGGATGTAGCCCTGCACCGGCAGCCAGCCGAGCTCGATGGCGAAGATGTAGATCAGGATGTAGCCGATCACGAACACCGGCACCGAGAAGCCCAGCACCGAGAAGCCCATGACGCAACGGTCGAGCAGCGAACCATGCCGGTATGCGGCAAGGACGCCCAGCGGCACGGCGGTGATGACGGCAATGATCAGCGTGCAGACGGCCAGAGCGAGCGTGGGTTCGACGCGCTGGGCGATCAGCTCGGCCACGGTCTTCTTGAAGAAGAAGCTTTCGCCGAAATTGCCCTGCAGGACCTTGCCGATCCAGATCAGGAACTGCGTCCAGATCGGCTCGTCGAGGCCGAGCGCACGGCGGATTTCGTCGATCTGGTCGGATGTCGCATTGTCACCGGCAATGATCGCGGCGGGGTCGCCGGGCGTCAGGCGCAGCATGAGAAATACGAAGATGGCCACCACCGTGAGGACAGGGATGATGGCGACGAGTCGGCGGGCAATGAAATCGAGCATGTTTACCAATCGAAGCGGAATCCCGGGCGAGGGGTCTCGCCCGGGATGTCGCGTTGTTACTTCTTCTCGATGTTCCACATCACTGGCACCGGCGCCTTCAGCCAGCCACTGACGTTGGCGCGCGTGGCGCCCGGACCATACCACTGGCCGAGCCAGCCATACTGTCCGGTCTTGAGCGCGAGCGTCTGGATCGCGCCGGCGAGGGCCTTGCCCTTGGCCGGATCGGTCTCCTTGGCGTACTGGTCGCGCAGCTTCTCCATCTCCGGGTCGTCCGGCCAACCGAACCAGGCCTTGGCGCCGTTGGCGGCCATGTAGGAATCGGAGATCGGGTTGAGCACGTCGGCCGCCACCGAGTAGGTGTGGAAGACGTTCCAGCCGCCCTTGTCGGCCGGCTCCTTCTTGGTACGGCGCGTAACCAGCGTCTGCCAATCCATCGACTGCATGTCGACCTTGAAGCCGCCCTGCTCGAGCAGGGCCTTGGTCACCGGCGCCATGTTGGTCAGCACCGGCAGGGTGGTCGACTGCATCAGCACGATCGGCGTGCCGTCGTAGCCGGCTTCCTTCAGGAGCGCCTTGGATTTCTCGAAGTCGGGCTTCACCAGCATGCCGTTGGGAGCTTCGAAGGCATTGGGCGTGCCGCAGACGAAGGCGGCACTGCAGACCTTGTAGTAGTCCTTCTCGCCGACCGTCGCCTTGAGATAGTCCTCCTGGCGCATGCAATGGAGCGCGGCCAGGCGGATCTTGGGGTTGTCGAACGGCTTGGTCAGCCAGTTGAAGCGGATGACGAACTGGTGACCGAGCGGGTTCCAGTCGACCAGCTTGACGCCCTTGTCCTTCTTCACGACCGGGATCAGATCGTGGGGCAGCTGCTCGACAACGTCGAGTTCGCCATTGGCGATGGCATTCACCTGCTGCTGCGTGTCGGGCATCTCGATGACCTCGACCCGGTCGACCTTGACGACCTTGCCGCCGGCCAGCCCGGAGGGCGGCTCGGCGCGCGGCTTGTACTTCGGGTTCTTGATGTAGACGTGCTTCTCGCCGGGCTTGGATTCGGCACCGACGTAGATGAACGGCCCGGACCCGATCTGGCTGTCGATCTGCTTGAACGGGTCGGTCGCGGCGACCGCCTTGGGCATCATGAACGGCACGTTAGAACTGGGCTTGCCGAGCGTTTCGAGCACCAGGCCGTAGGGCTCCTTGAGCTGCATGGTGAAGGTCTTGGCGTCGACCATCTTGAACTCCTTGACGAAGTCCATGAGCTTCTGGGCCATCGTGTCGCGCTTGCCCCAGCGGCCAAGCGACGCGATGCAATCCTCCGCCGTCACTGGCTTGCCGTCGTGCCACTCCAGGCCGTCGCGCAAGGTGAAGGTCCACAGCGTCTTGTCGGGCGAAACTTCGTACTTGCCGACCATCTGCGGCTTGAACGCGTTGTTCTCGTCCATCGCGAACAGCGTGTCGTAGACCATGTAGCCGTGGTCACGTGTGACGTAGGCGGTCGTCCAGATCGGGTCGAGGATGGTCAGGTTGCCGTTCTTCACATAGCGCAGGACCGAGGTCGCGGCCGCCGCCGGCCGTACCGTGAGGGCCATCGCCGCGCCCGCCGTCAACACGGCAAGCTCGCGCCGCCGAATCACTGTTCTTTTTTTCATCACAGTTCCCCTTGGTTTTCTCCCACGGAAGAAGGCGGATCGCGACCCGCCTTCATCGGTGGGCACGCGGGGCATTGAGCCCCGCGTGCGCCTTGGTCTACTTCTTGGTCACGTTCCAGAACACCGGCACCGGCGCGGCGATATTGCCGTCGATGTTGTTGCGCAGCGCCATCGGCGAGTACCACTGGCCGAGATGGACGTGGGTCGGATACTCCGTCACGCGCACCTGAACGGCCTCGGCTAGCGCCTTCTGCTTGGCCGGGTCGGTTTCCTTGGCGAAGGCATCGCGCAGTTCCTGGATCTTGGCGTCGCACGGCCAGCCGAACATCGCCTTGTCGCAGCCGGCGTTGAAGAAGCCGGCCATTACCGGATTGAGGACGTCGGCCGCCACCCAGGAGGTGAGGAAGGCGTTCCAGCCGCCCTTGTCCGGCGGATCCTTCTTCGCGCGGCGGCTGACCAGCGTCTGCCAATCCATCGCCTGCATGTCGACCTTGAAGCCACCCTTTTCCATCAGGTCCTTGGCGACCGGAGCGAGGTTGGTGAGCACCGCGAGGTCGGTCGACTGCATCAGCACCACCGGAGTGCCGTCGTAGCCGGCCTCTTTCAGGAGCGCCTTCGACTTGTCGAAGTTGGAGTTGAGCTTGTCCTCCCAGCCCTTGAAGGTTTCAAGCGGCGTGCCGCAGATGAACATCGCCTTGCATTCCTTGTACCACTTCGGATCGCCGATCGTGGCGTTGAGGAAGTCCTTCTGGTTGAAGGCGTAGAGCACAGCCTGGCGGACCTTCTCGTTGTCGAAGGGCTTGTGCAGGACGTTGAAGCGGAAGGTGTACTGGCTGCCCAGCGGGTTGGCGTTGAACAACTTGATGTTCTTGTCCTTGGCCACCACCTGCAGCAGATCGTGCGGCGGCGCTTCGATCATGTCGACCTCGCCGGCGAGCAACGCGTTCACCGCGGTCTGGTGATCGCCGACGGAGCGCCAGACCACCTGGTCGAGCTTGACGACCTTGCCGCCGGCCAGGCCGGACGCCGGTTCGCTGCGTGGCTTGTACTTGGGATTCTTGACGTAGACCGTCTTTTCGCCCGGCTTCCATTCGTCGCGCTTGAAGATGAACGGGCCGGAGCCGACCACGTCTTCCGGCTTGATCTGTGTGTTGGGATCGGTCGCCGCGACGCGGGCCGGCATCATGAACGGCACGTTCGAGGAAGGCTTGGCCAGCGACTGCAGCACGAGGCCATAGGGTTCCTTCAGGCTCATCGTGAAGGTCTTGTCGTTTACCGCCTTCATGCCGGCGACGCGGGCCATCAGGGACTGGCCCATCGAGTCCTTGGCCGCCCAGCGCTTGATCGAGGCAATGCAGTCCTCGGAGGTGACGGGCTTGCCGTCATGCCATTCCAGTCCGTCGCGCAATGTGAAGGTGTAGGTCAGGTTGTCGGCTGACACTTCGTACTTGTCGACCATCTGCGGTTTCACCGCGAGCTTGTCGTCCATCGCGAACAGCGTGTCCCAGACGAGATAGCCGTGGTTGCGCACGATGTAGGCAGTGGTCCAGATCGGATCGAGAATCTTCAGATCCGAATGCATCACCACATTCAGGGTCTGTGCCTGGCCGGGCGAAACGCCCAGCAATCCGGCCAGACCTGCAGCCGCCACGACCGTGGCGACCGATTTCTTGACGTTGAACATCCGCTACATCTCCCTTGTGTTCGTCCCCGTTTGCATCCCCGCACGCGATCTTCGCAAGAATCGCGCCACTCGCGTGAACAGTAGCAGCCGAAGGCCCCCCTCTGACAAGCCGATTCACCGTGCTAAGCGTTTTCTAGCGCGGCTGATTGAGCGCTTTCTCGAGCAGCTCGAGCACGCCTTCGGCGGCTGCGGACGCGACGATGTCGCCGAAGCCCGCCCACGATCCGCGGGCGGCGGCGAGCGGCACCGGGTTGGACTGCTCGATATCGCCGACATTCTTGCCCGCCGGGTCCTTGAGAACCCATTTCAGGACAAGCTTGCCGGTCCGTTCATCGATCGGCGTCAGGCTTACCGTGCCGGCCACGGTGAAAGTGTCGTTGCCTGCGGTGTCGACAATCACGATCTTGTTCGATCCCAGAGCGCGCCGCATGCCTGAATAGAGCTGGCGATTGCCGTCGGAAGGCGCGCCGGTAATGGCGGCAACCATCACCTTGACCTGCGGCGCCCTCGACGCCGCGGCTGCTGGCGTTGCGCCGGGCACGGCCGAGGCCGGATCGGCGGGATCGACCGGCCGCTCGAGCGGTACGCTGACACCGGCGGCGATCTGGCCGGGCGATCGCGGCTGGAAGGTCGGCGGTCGCCCGATCAGGGTCGCGATCCGCGGTGCGGCCTGCTGGGCGATACGCGAGATCAGGCGATCGCTGGCTTCGGCATAGTCCTCGGCGCGTGTGCGTGTACGGCTGACGGCCGGTTCCTGTGTCGTAGGTTTGCCCTCGATCCGCCAGTCGATCTGAACCTCGATCCCCTCGCCGGCATCGCGGGTGCTCATGGCGCCGGCGACCTGAATTGGCGCATCTGCGGGTTGGACGGCTGCGACAACGCCGTACGACTGCAATTCCACGGCCAGCGCCGCCGCCAGCCGAGCCCCCATATCGGACGGCATGTTCCTCGGTGCCCCGATGGCGAGTTCGACCTTGTCATTGTTCGGGCGGAAGGCAGCGTCGTCCGAAGCGCTGTGACTGAATGGACGAGAGGGAGGGCCGCATGCCGCGAGGGCGATGCACCAGAGAAGGATCACAACATGGCGCATGTCGCGACGATTCCGACCAGGCAGAAGAACACCAGGATGATGAGATAAGGCACATCAGCTCCGGAGGGCGATTGCCGACAGGCCACGACCGTAATCGCGCTCGCCGGAGAGCGTATTGCGGCGATAGCTGAAGAAATCCTCGGTTGCCGCCAGCGTGTCGTGGCCGGTGGCGCTCGCGGCGACGCCGGCTCGGGCGATCCGGTTGCCGAGATAGCCGGGGAGATCGAACAGAAAGTGGCCGGCACGCGGCGCAGCGCGGAAGTAAGTGGCGTTGGCCGCATCCTGGGCAAGGAACGGCGTGGGGAATTCGGGGCCGACTTCGTAGGAGTCGCGACCGATGCAGGGCCCGATGGCAGCACTTATGTCTTCGCGCCGCGCGCCCAGCCGTTCCATGGCGGCGATCGCGGCCTCGACGACGCCGCCCAATGCGCCTTTCCAACCGGCGTGTGCGGCACCGATTACGCCGGCGCGGCCGTCGGCGAGCAGGACCGGCGCGCAATCCGCCGCCAGCACGCCCAGCACCACACCCGGCCGGTCGGTGACCAGGGCATCGGCCTTGGGTGCGCCGGGCGAAGTCCAGCGCTGATCGGCGACGGTCAGAACGTCCGCCGAGTGAATCTGGTGCACGGTCAGAAGGTCGGTTTCGGACCGGTCGAAATGTCCGGCGGCGCGGTGCCGGTTCTCGCGCACGTTGGCCGGATCGTCGCCCGAGCCGTAGCCGCAGTTGAGCGATGAATAGAGGCCAGCGCTCACGCCGCCGCCACGGGTAAAAAACCGGTGTGTCACACCATCTAAATCGGCAAGCGTCGGGGCCAGGATCATGTCGTGTCCGAGGGGGTATTCGAGAAACCGGCCGGTGGGGCGCTTCTGTCGTCGCCCACGGCCAGAACGCGGAAGAGGGTGCCCATTTGATCCGGTGCGATCAAGCGCGCCAGCGCCGCATCGATGGCATGCCGTGCCGGCTCCGACGCGCGCGCTTTCAGCGCCAGTGCGCGCTGCTCGATGCCGAGCCGGCGCAGGAAATCGCCCTGCCCGGCCGGCCCGAAGACGACGGCGCCGGCCGCCGCCGCCGCTTGGGCGACAGCGGCAAAATCGACATGCGCCGTGAGATCGGTTTCGCCCGGCCGGTCGAGAACGTCGACGCCGCGATGGCCGCGGACCGCCTGCAGGGACGCGCCGGGCGCCGCGGCGTCGCGCCCATAGTCGACGATCAGCGCCCAGCCGCCCTGGCGGGCGAGGCGTTCGGCGATCGTGGTGGCCAGCTGGGCGACCGGGCCCGAGGCCTCGGCCAGGGTTCCCGGCGGTAGATCGGCGTTGCGTACCGACGGCGGCAGCAGAGAGGCGAAGGGCGACGGCCCGGGTGCCAGGGCAAACCGCAGCGTCTCGCCGTCGGCGGCCAGCCCGACCATGCGCTCGGTCCAGCCGCGCGGTGTCTTCTCGAACTGGCGGACCGGCAGGGCGTCGAGGAATTCGTTGGCAACCATGAGCGCGGGGCCATCCGGCACATCGTCGACCGACGGATGCCAGGCCGGTTCGAATTCACCAAGTGCTGCCTTCTGCGCGTCCTGCAGCGGTTCGCTGATCTCGACCAGGTGCAGATCCGCCGCCGCGTGAAACCCGGGCACGGCGCGCGTGGCGCGCAGCGCATCGGCCATCAGCGTGCCGCGGCCCGGCCCCAGTTCGACCAGGCGCACCGGCGCGGGACATCCCATCGCCTGCCAGCGCTCGGCGAGCCAGGCGCCCACCAGTTCGCCGAACATCTGCGAGATTTCCGGCGCCGTGGTGAAGTCGCCGGCCGCGCCCAGCGGCATGGCGCGCCGGTAGTAGCCGAGCCGGGGATGGCCAAGCGCCTCGGCCATGAAATCGGCGACCGAGATCGGACCGGTGAGGGCGATGCGCCGTGCGATCAGGCGGCCAAGCTCACTGGTCATCGCCACCGGATCAAGGCAGCGCGGGCTGCCGGTAGGCGCGGATGATCAGCCAGCCGCCGAAAGCGAGCATCGGGAGCGACAGCAGCATGCCCATGGTGAGCGGTCCCCACAGGTAGCCGAGATGGGCGTCGGGCTCGCGGAACAGTTCGCCGACGATACGCGCCAGCCCATAGCCGACGCAGAACACGCCGGTCAGCAGGCCGGGGCGACGACGGCCGTCGGTGAAGCGCCACACGGCAACGACGGCGAGCAGCAGCAGTACACCTTCGAAGAACGCCTGATAGAGCTGGCTGGGATGGCGCGGCAACGAGCCGCCGCGCGGAAAGATCATGGCCCACGACACGTCGCTCGCGCGGCCCCACAGCTCGCCGTTTATGAAGTTGGCCAGGCGCCCGAAAAACAGGCCGATCGGCGCCACGATCGAGACCAGGTCGGACAGCATGAACGGGCGCACGCCATTGCGCAGCGCAAAGGCCAGAATGGCCACGATCACGCCGAGCAGGCCGCCGTGGAACGACATGCCGCCTTCCCACACGGTCAGGATCGCCAGCGGATGATCGAGATAGAAGCCGGGCTTGTAGAACAGGATGTAGCCCAGCCGGCCGCCGAGGATGACGCCCATCGCGGCCCACAGCAGGAAGTCGTCGATCTTGAGCGGCGACAGGATGGCCGGCGGCTGTTCGCAGACGCGGCGCATGATGCGCCAGCCCAGCACCAGGCCAGCGATATAGGCCAGTGCGTACCAGCGAATGGCGAGCGGCCCGAGCTGGATCAGCACCGGGTCGATTTCGGGGTAGGGGATGAGGAGTGCGGTCATGCGATGGGATGGTTATAGCCGGCCAATCGTCGCCGCATAATGGATGCGGCGCCGACCTGGGGGGACGGCGCCGCGGAGAACGATCCGATCTGACTTTTTATAGTCTTTTTACGAGAGGGGGCGTCGGACGGTTCTCTTTTACGGGTCAGGCTTCCCCGACCGTCTCGAGGATCGAGGCGGTCAAGGCGTCGGCGGGGCTCTTGCCGGCCCACACGACGTACTGAAAGGCGGGATAGAAGCGCTCGCTCTCGGTGATCGCCACCTCGACGAGGTCGTTCAACTGGTCGGGCATGAGGCCAGAGGTGCCGCGCAGCGGGATGGCGTGGCGAAACATCGGCAGGCCTTCCTCGGTCCACAGGTCGAAGTGGCCGAGCCACATCTTCTCGTTGATCAGGGCCAGCAGGACATGGATTTCGTTGTGGCGTTCGGCCGGGATGCGGACATCGTAGGCGCAGGTGAAATGCAGCGCCTCGACGTCGTCACGCCAGCTGAAAAACATGCGGTAATCGCACCAGCGGCCGGCGACCTCGACGGCGATTTCGCGGTCGGAGGTACGGTCGAACGGCCAATCATTGTCGGAAATGACTCTTTCGATCATCTCTAGCGGGTTCAAATCAGATTTTTGTCTGGTCCGCTCGTGTCGCGATAACGCCATCGACCCACTCCCCAACCATTTCCGCCATGCGGTTCCTAGAGAACCTTTCTTGAGGCGGGTGGCCGATATATCGTGGTGGGCACCCAATAACCCACTAGCTATAGCCTGCCATAAGGGTGAGTCCGGGCGCAATAAGAAATGAAGCGGAAATCGGGGAAAGAGTCAGCGATTCCATAAATTTAATCCCCAGCGCTAAGATTCGAGTCGCAGAATTTCGCATGACGAATCAATCGATATTGACTGGTTTTTGGGCACTTCTTGAACCGACCTGCGGATTGCCTGTGGTTTTCGCATATCTGCTGCCCTTGGCATGAGCCTTGCTCCCATGGTGCCAGACGCCAGAGCGCGAGGAGGAAGCATGTCGATGTTCAAGGACCCATTCGATCCCAAGGCCTTCCTTGGACGGCGCTGCGGCTGCGGCGGCAACCACGCGGCGGCCGATCACGCCCGGCTGACGGCCGAGGCGACACCGGCTGGCGAGGAGGCCCGGTGGAACCGGGTGGTGGATGCGGCTGTGCTGCAGGCGGTCTTCCCGGTCGACGCCCAGCGGCGCCAGTTCCTGAAGACCGTCGGGGCGGCGACGGCGATGGCGGCGATCTCGTCGGTCTTTCCGCTGGCAACCGCGCGCGAGGCCTTCGCCCAGGGAGGGCCAGGGGCCGGCGCGCTGGAGAAGAAGGACCTGAAGGTCGGCTTCATTCCGATCACCTGCGCCACGCCGATCATCATGGCCCATCCGATGGGCTTTTACGCCAAGCACGGCCTCAACGTCGAAGTGGTGAAGACGGCGGGCTGGGCGGTGGTTCGCGACAAGTCTCTGTCGAAGGAATACGACGCCGCGCACATGCTCTCGCCGATGCCGCTGGCGATCTCGCTGGGCGTCGGCTCCAACGCCGTTCCCTGGACGATGCCGGCGATCGAGAACATCAATGGCCAGGCGATCACGCTCGCCAACAAGCACAAGGACAAGCGCAACCCGAAGGACTGGAAGGGTTTCCGCTTCGCCGTGCCGTTCGACTACTCGATGCACAACTATCTGCTGCGCTACTACGTGGCCGAACACGGCCTCGACCCGGACAAGGACATCTCGATCCGTTCGGTGCCGCCGCCGGAGATGGTGGCCAATCTGCGCGCCGACAATCTCGACGGCTATCTCGGACCCGACCCGTTCAACCAGCGTGCCGTCTACGACGGCATCGGCTTCATCCATCTCCTGACCAAGGAGATGTGGGACGGCCATCCCTGCTGCGCCTTCGCCGTCAGCAAGGAGTTCGCCAGCCAGAATCCCAACAGCTACCGCGCGCTGCTGAAGTCGATCATCGACGCGACCGCCTTCGCCCACAAGCAGGAGAACCGCAAGGAGATCGCCAAGGCGATCGCGCCGCAGAACTACCTGAACCAGCCCGAGACGGTGCTCGAGCAGATCCTGACCGGCACCTACGCCGACGGCCTGGGCGGGGTGAAGAAGGATCCGAACCGCATCGACTTCGATCCCTTCCCCTGGAACCAGTTCGCGATCTGGATCCTGACGCAGATGAAGCGCTGGGGTCAGCTCAAGGCCGACGTCGACTACGCCAAGGTCGCCTCCGACGTTTTCCTGGCCACCGACACGGCCGCGATGATGAAGGAAATGGGTCTCACGCCGCCCGATCCGTCGAAGAAGACCATCGTCGTGATGGGCAAGCCGTTCGACCCCGCCAAGCCCACCGAGTACATCAACAGCTTCGCCATCAAGCGGAGCTGACGGCGTGGCGGCGCTCAAGAACTCGCTCGGCCTGCGGGCAGGCCTGCTGTCGCTGGCGATCTTCTGCGGCATCGTCGCGACCTGGCAGATTGCCACGATGCCGGCGGGCGGCAGCAGCGTCGTGGTCGATCCGGAATATGCCAAGCTGGTGGGCGCCGCGGCGGCAACCGGCTCGACGACGGCACTGCCGACGCCCGCCGATATCGGCGTCACGATCTGGCACCATATCCTCGATCCGTTCTACATCCGCGGTTCCAACGACAAGGGCATCGGAATCCAGCTCGCCTATTCGCTGGGACGCGTGTTGCTGGGGTTCGCGCTCGCGGCACTGGTGGCGGTGCCGCTCGGCTTCCTGATCGGCATGTCGCCGCTGGTCTATCGCGCGCTCGATCCCTTCATCCAGGTGCTGAAGCCGGTGTCGCCGCTCGCCTGGATGCCGCTCGCGCTCTACACCATCAAGGACAGCGCCATCTCCTCGATCTTCGTGATCTTCATCTGCTCGGTCTGGCCGATGCTGATCAACACCGCTTTCGGCGTGGCCGGCGTTCGCCGCGAATGGCTGAACGTGGCGCGCACGCTGGAGGTCGGGCCGTTCCGTACCGCCTTCAAGGTCATCCTGCCGGCGGCGGCCCCCACCATCATGACCGGCATGCGCATTTCCGTCGGCATCGCCTGGCTGGTCATCGTCGCCGCCGAGATGCTCGTGGGCGGTACCGGCATCGGCTACTTCGTCTGGAACGAGTGGAACAACCTCTCGATCGCCAACATCGTGACGGCGATCCTGCTGATCGGCGTCGTCGGGCTGTTGCTCGACCAGATCCTGGCGCGTCTCGCCACCCTCGTGACGTATCCGGAGTAGGCCGCCATGGAACGCCCGCTGATCAGCGTCGAGGGTCTGGCACGCCGTTTCGGCGATCTGTCGCAGCCCGCCGTCTTCGAGGACATCTGGTTCGGCGTGGAACGCGGCGAATTCTGCTGCCTCATCGGTCATTCCGGCTGCGGCAAGACCACCATCCTGAACGTGCTGGCCGGCCTCGACAGCCCGAGCGAGGGCGCCGTCATCGTCGACAACCGCGAGATCGACGGCCCCAGTCTCGACCGCGCGGTGATCTTCCAGGGCCATGCGTTGCTGCCGTGGCTGACGGTCATGGGCAACATCGCCTTTGCCGTGAGTTCGCGCTGGCCGGGCTGGGACCGCGCCAAGGTGCGCGAGCACGCCCGGCGCTTCATCGACCTGGTCGGGCTCAAGGGGGCCGAGGGCAAGCGGCCGGCCCAGCTCTCGGGCGGCATGAAGCAGCGCGTCGGCATTGCCCGGGCGCTCTCGATCCAGCCCAAGATGCTGCTGATGGACGAGCCCTTCAGCGCGCTCGACGCGCTGACCCGCGGCATGCTGCAGGACGAAGTGCTGAGGATCTGCGCCGACACCGATCAGACGGTGTTCATGATCACCCACGATGTCGACGAGGCCATCCTGCTGGCCGACAGGATCGTGCTGATGACCAACGGTCCCGGCGCCAGGATCGCCGAAATCGTGATCAACACCATGCCGCGCAACGAGCGCCACCGGAACGACCTGCACAAGCATCCGCAGTACTACGCGATCCGCAATCACCTGGTGGAGTTCCTCGTCAACCGCAGTCGCGCGTTCGACGCGGAGATCGCCGAGCACGGCTACGATCCCAGGCGGCCGAAGACGGTGAAGCCGGGACTGGCGGCGGTCAATCCGCCGGCGGAAGTCGTGCCGCTTCGGCAGACGCACTGATTTTCAAGGCAGCCAAGTACAACGGGAGACGGCAATGAAACGGGCTGAAGTGACCGAGAAGATCCTGAGCGCCAAGCGCATGAAGGAACTCACCTGGGACGAGATCACCAAGAAGATCGGCGGCGCCTCGAAGATCATCGTCACCGCCGCCTGCCTGGGCCAGATGAAGATGACCAAGGAGCAGGCGACCAAGGCCGGCAAGCTGTTCAGCCTCGGCAAGGAAGAGGTCCTGCTGCTGCAGGAGGTGCCGTACCGCGGCTCGCTGCCCCAGGTGCCGCCGACCGATCCGCTGATCTACCGCTTCTACGAGCTGGTTCAGGTCTACGGCACGACCTGGAAGGAACTCATCCAGGAGGAGTTCGGCGACGGCATCATGAGCGCCATCGACTTCGACATGACCCTGGACCGCCAGCCCGACCAGAAGGGCGACCGGGTGAAGATCGGCATGTCGGGCAAATTCCTGGGCTACAAGTCGTACTGAGGCTCTCCCCTCCGTCGCCTCAGCGGCTTGGTTACAGGCCGCGAGACGGCGCCACCTCCCCGTATGATGGGGGAGGAGCCTGACCCTTCTCTCTCCTCCCCCGCTTGCGGGGGAGGTGCGCCGCCTTACGGGGCGGAGGGGGTCATTCCGCCGCCAGTTTCCGCGCCGATCGTGGATCGCGCGTGAGCAGGCCGTCGGCGAGGTCGCGGTCGATCATGGCGTCGGGCCGTTCCTCGGCGCGGCCGAAGCCGGCGCCGCCGCCCACGAACATTTCCACGATGTCGCCCTTGGCGAGGTCGATCGCGGCCTTGCTCTTGAGTTCCTCGACCGTACCGTTGGCGCGGTGGACGCGGCAGTAGCCGCGCTGGCCGGGCTCGCCGCCCAGGAGTCCCTCCGGGGCAAAGCGGAAGCGGTCGGAGTAGATGGCAAGCTGCACGTCGTCGCGCAGGATTTCGCAACGCCGGGTGAAACCCGCGCCGCCGCGGCGTGCGCCGAGGCCGAAGGAGTCCGGCGCCAGTTCGTATCCGACGATGCGGAAGAAGTCGTAGTCGATGTCGAGCGATTCGACCGGGGCGTTGGAGCAGTTGCTGAGGGGCGAATCGACGGCGTCGCAGCCGTCGGCGCCGCGCGAGGCGCCGTAGCCGCCGCCGAAGATTTCGAGATAGACGCTATAGCCCTTTTCGCCGAGGCGAGAGAGGCAGAAGGCTGTGGTGCAATCGAAGCCGGTGGCGATCACCTTGTCGGGCAGCGCCTGCGCCATCGCCTTCATCACGGCGTTGAACACGCGGTAGGCCGGGATCATGCGGGCGCGCACCGGCGCCGGCGGCCTGGGATTGAGCAGCGAGCCGTAGGGCACCTTGATGATGATCGGCCGCGCCATGCCCTCGTTGTAGGGAATATCCGGGCTGGTCAGCACCGATTTCACGCAGGAGAGCGCTGCCGAGAGCGTGCTGGAATAGGGGCAGTTGAGGTTGCGCTTCACCTGCGCGCAGGTGCCCTCGAAATCGATCTCTACCGAATCCTCGGAGATGGTGACCTTGGCCTTCACCACCAGCGGATCGTCGGTGAGGCCGTCGTCGTCGACCGCGTCTTCGCCGTAGAACGTGCCCTTGGGCGCCTGGGCGATCGCGGCGCGCACGCGGCGCTCGGAATAGTCCTGCATCTCCTGCATCGCCGCTTCGACCTTGTCGGTGCCGTAGCGCTCGCAGAGCTGCTTTACGCGCATCACGCCGATCGCATTGGCGGCGAACTGCGCGTTGAAGTCGCCGATGGTGAGGTCGGGCACGCGGACGTTGGCGGTGACCAGGCGTTCGAAGCTGCCGCCGTTCCAGTCGCGCTGGAAATCGTACTTGCTAGGCGGGAAGCGCAGCCCCTCCTGGTAGACATCGGAGGCATGGATGTTGAGGCCGGGGGCGCCGCCGCCGAGGTCGAGATGGTGCGCGACCGAGGCGCCGAAGCCCACCAGTTGAGATTTACCTACGCGGCCTGCGACGAAGATCGGCGTGAAGATGAACACGTCGGGGATGTGCTGGCCGCCCTCGAACGGGTCGTTGTTGATCAGGAAATCGCCTTCCTTCAGCGTCTCGACGGGATGGCGTCTCAGGCAGGCGCGCAGCGTCTCGCCGATCGGCCCGAGCTGCATGGGAATGAGCTCTGCCTGGGCGACGGTGTTGCCGAAGCGGTCCATCAGGCCGGCCGAGCCGTCGCGCGCCTCGCGCAGGATGGTCGAGTAGGCGGAGCGGATCAGCTTCACGCCCATCTCGCGCGCCGAGGCGATCAGCGCCTGGCTGATGACGGCATAGTCGATGGGACCCAGCTGGCTCATCAGGACCTCCGAAGGACGAGATTGTCGGCCGGGTCGAGTTCGGCTGTCCAGCCCGGCGGCACCCAGGTCGTGGCCGTATAACCCTCAACGACGGCCGGCCCGACGATCGTCTGACCCGTCGTCAGCGCCTCGGCGGTGTGGCGGGCGCAGTCGAGCCAGGCCTCACCGTGGAAGATCTTGGCTTGCTCAGGTGGCCGCGCCGCCAGTTTCTCGCGGTCGAGCTGGGGGACGGTGCCGATCGGCAGGGTGGCGCCAACGCGCAAGGTCACGATCTCGACCGCGCGGTCGAGCGTGGCGCCGTGCATGAAGGTGCGGTGGTGGGCATCGGCGAACAGGCCGGAGAGATAGGCGCCGTCGAGCGAGCCCAGGCGATCGGCGGGAACTTCGACGCCGACCTCGAAGGCCTGGCCGACGAAACGCATTTCCAGCGTGTGGATGTAGTCGAGCGTGCCCGGCAGCTTCATGTCGGCGAACTGGGCGGCGAGTCTTTCCCGCATCTCGGCAAAGGTCTTGCCGGCTTCCGCGGCTGCGGCATCGTCGAGCTTCATCTTGCGCGTGACGGCATCGAACTTGGTGTAGTCGGACGCCACCAGCCCATAGGCCGAGATCACGCCGGCGTTGGGCGGCACGACGATGGTCGAGATGCCGAGCTCCTCGGCGATGCGCGCGGCATGCAACGGCCCCGCGCCGCCGAACGGCACCAGTGCATAGTCGCGCGGGTCGCGGCCGCGCTCGGTCGAGACGAGCTGGATGGCGCGCACGATGTTGGCATCGGCCAACTGCAGCGCCGAGGACGCCGCCTGTTCGATGCCGAGACCGAAGCGGGTGGCGATGGGCTCGAAGGCGCGCCGGGCGGCCTCGCCGTCCAAGGTCATGCGGCCGCCGAGGAAGGCGCCGGGGCGGATGGTCCCGACCACGATATGGGCGTCGGTGGTGGCGGGCTCGGTGCCGCCCTTGCCGTAGCAGGCGGGACCGGGATCGGCGCCTGCGCTCTGCGGGCCGACCCGCAGCATGCCGCCATCGTCGACCCAGGCGATCGAACCGCCGCCCGCGCCGACCGATACGATGTCGAGCACCGGCGTGCGGATCGGCAGGCCGTCGATCTCGCTTTCAGAAGCGAGCGAGGGGCGACCGTCCTGCACCAGGCAGACGTCGGTGGAGGTGCCGCCCATGTCGAAGGTGATGAGATCCCTGTAGCCCGAGCGTGCGGCCTGGCGCGTGGCGCCGACGACACCGGCCGCCGGCCCGGAATAGAGCGCGGTGATGGCACTCTGGCGCATCGCCTCGGCGGGAAGTCGTCCGCCGTTTGATTGCATCACGGTGAAGCGGCCCCTGAAGCCGGCGCCCGCGAGCTTGCTCTCGAAGCGGTGCAGGTAGCCGTCGATGACGGGCTGCACATAGGCCGACAGCAGGGTCGTCGAGGCGCGCTCGAATTCGCGGAACTCGCGGGCCACCTGGTGGCTGCAGGTCACCAGCACATCGGGCAGGGCGTCGGCGATCAGCGCCGCCAGCCGCTTTTCGTGTGCCGGGTCGGCATAGGCATTGAGCAGGCAGATCGCGACGGCACGGTAGCCGCCGTTCTTCAGTGCGGGGATCAGTTCGGCGCGGACCCTGGCTTCGTCGAGCGGTGCCTCCACCGATCCGTCGGCACGCAGCCGTTCGGTCGCCTCGAAACAATCCTTGCGGCGCACCGGCGGCGCAGGCTTGGCATAGAACAGATCGTAGATGTTGCGCCGATCGTGGCGCTGCATGAACAGCAGGTCGCGGAAGCCAGCGGTTGCGACGAACGCCACCGCCGCGCCCTTGCGTTCGATCACGGCGTTGGTGGCGACCGTCGAGCCATGGCCGAGATCCTCGATGCCGGCCAGATCGATACCCGAGGCGGTGAGTGCGGCGAAGGCGCCGATGTCGGGACTGCCGGGCGTGCTCGGCACCTTGGTGACGACGACCCGCCCGTTTTCGACCGCAACGAGGTCGGTGAAGGTGCCGCCGACCTCGACGCCGACCCGCATCGGCCTAGCGACCGTCCAGCTTGGCTTGCAGTTCGGCGATCTGCTTCTTCAGCTCCTCGTTTTCCTCGCGGGCCTTGGCGGCCATGGCCTTTACCGCGTCGAACTCGTCGCGGCGCGGAATGTCCATCCCGTCGAGGATCTTGGCGATCCGGTCGCGCACGCGGGCCTCGACCTCGTCTTTCACGCCGCTCAGTGCGCCCACGGCGCCGTTGGCTACCTTGGTGAGATCGTCAATAAACGGATTGCGAGTTTGCATGGTGTGACTCCTGGTGCAGGGAGTATGGGCGGCTGGTAGCATCCGGCGCAAGAAGCACCGCCAGAAAGCCGGAGGACGCCGTGGGTTTGGTAAAAGTCGAGTCGAGCGAAGGCATCACGACCATCACCATGACACGGGCGGACAAGCGCAACGCCTTGTCGCAAGCCCTATGCGACGAACTTTATGACGCCTATCGCGGTTTCGAGGCGGGCGACGACAAGGTCGCCATCCTGCAGGCCGACGGGCCGGCCTTCTGCGTTGGCGCCGACCTCAAGGATCCGCCGGCGGCAATGTGGAAGGCGGTGCCGCACGTCAGCCATGCGCTGAGCAAGCCGGTGATCTGCGCCACCCAGGGGTGGGTGATCGGCGGCGCCATCTGCATGGTGATGACCTGCGATCTGATGGTCTCGGCCGACACCACGAAGTTCATGTATCCCGAAGCCAAGGTCGGTGTGTTCGGCGGCCTGATGCCGGGCATCGTGTCGCGCATGCCGCACAAGGTCGCCATGGAATTGCTGCTGCTGGGCGAGGAGATTTCCGTGCAGCGCGCCTATGACGTGGGCTTCGTGAACAAGGTCGTGCCGCTCGGCGAGGAGCGCAAGGAAGCGCGCCGCATGGCCAAGGTGATCGCCGAGTCGGCGCCACTGGTGATTCGTACCCTGCGCGACTTTGCCAACCAGACCCTGCCGCGCGGCCCGGCCGAAATCTTCGTGCCCGAGCGCTACAAGCTCGAGACCATCGCCAACAGCGAGGACCGCAAGGAAGGCGCTTCGGCCTTCCGCGAGAAGCGGGCCGCGAAATTCAAGGGTCGATGAGGGATACCATGGGCAAACTGCTGCTGGTCGGATGCGGCAAGATGGGCGGCGCCATGCTGGACGGCTGGCTGGCGCGCGGTCTCAAGGCCGCCGATGCGATCGTCGTCGAACCGGTGGAGGCCATCAGGCCCAACAAGCCCGGCCTGTGTGTCGTGGCATCGTCGAGCGAGGTGAGCGAGACACCGGAGATCGTCGTTCTGGCGGTCAAGCCGCAGTCGATGGATGCGGCGCTTCCCGATCTCAAGCGCTTTGCCGACCATGGTCCCAAGGGGGGATCGGTGTTCCTGTCGATCGCCGCCGGCAAGACGCTGGGCTACTTCGCAAACCATCTCGGCAAGACTGCCAAGGTCGTGCGGTCCATGCCCAACACGCCGGCGGCGGTGCGGCAGGGCATCACCGTGGCCACCGCGGCGACGGGTGTGTCGGCGGCGGAGAAGAAGCGCTGCCACGATCTGCTGGAGGCCGTCGGCCAGGTGCTGTGGGTCGATGACGAGGCCCTGCTGGATCCGGTGACCGCGTTGTCGGGCAGCGGTCCGGCGTATGTGTTTCTCCTGGTCGAGGCGATGGCGGCAGCCGGCACCAGGCTCGGCCTGGCGCCGGACATGGCGATGCAACTGGCCCGGGCGACGGTTGCGGGCAGCGGCGAACTGCTGCGCCAGTCGAGCGATCCCGCCGCGCAACTGCGCGTCAACGTCACCAGCCCCGGCGGCACCACGGCGGAGGCGCTGAAGGTCCTGATGGCGCCCGATGGCATTCAACCGGTGTTCGACAAGGCCCTGGCAGCAGCGTCCCGCCGATCCAAAGAGCTCGCGGGATGAAACCGGCGAACGAGGCGGCCCTCGACGCGTTTGTCGCCCTCGTCGCCGACAAGGGCTTTTCGGCGGTGGCCCTGCGTGACGTGGCGGTGGGGGCCGGCCTCGGTCTTGCCGATCTGTATCGCCTGTATCCCGACAAGGTCGCGCTGGTCAGCGGGTTCATGGCGCGGATCGATGGCGAAGTGCTGGGCCGCGTGCCGACTGAGGCCGATCCGGAAGAAACGGCGCGCGACCGTCTGTTCGATACCATGATGCAGCGCTACGACGCGCTCCGCCCGCACCGCGCGGCGCTCGGGGCGATCCGCCGGGCGGCGGCCCGCGATCCGCTGCTGGCGCTGGCCCTGGGGCCGGCCCTGCGCCGGTCGATGTCCGCCCTGCTGGAGGCTTCGGGTCTGTCGAGCGATGGCCTGCCTGGTGCATTGCGACAGAATGGCCTGTTGGCCATCGACTATGCGGTGTCACGCGTATTCGATCGTGACGAGACGGCCGATCTTTCCAAGACCATGGCGGCCCTGGACAGTCGCCTGAAAACTGCCGAAAAATGGGCACAAACCATTGATAAGTATATGAAAGCGCCGATCTCAGGGAGTCGGGCAACCCAGTCCCATTCGCCTGCTGCGTGAATATTTGGTGCAGTGCACAAAATTGTCTCTTGACTTGCTGCGCTGCATGCATAAATTAGCTCTCGTTGTGCACCGCAACAAAACGGGCACCCGAGTATTCACCGCGTTTTCGCCCCTTCCAGGAGAATCCCATGTACGCCACTGGCGCCTTCAAGAATCCGTTTGCCGACATCGACTTCACCAAGATCGCCGGCGATTTCAAAATGCCTGCCATGAACGTTGAGTCGATGGTCGAAGCCGCGCGCAAGAACTTCGCCACGCTGACCACCGTCAACACCTCGGCCGTCGAGTCGATGAAGGCCATCGCGCAGCGTCAGGGCGATATGGTCCGCGCCGCGATGGAAGACTTCTCCAAGCACGGCAGCGAAGTTCTCGCCGCCGCGACCGTCGAGGAGAAGGCCGCCAAGCAGATCGACTTCGTGCAGAAGAGCTACGAAGCCGCCATTGCCAACTCCAAGGAGCTGGCCGAACTCTACAGCAAGGGCCACACCGACGCCCTGAGCGCGCTCAGCCAGCGTGTCACGGAGCTGACCGAAGAGGTCAAGGCCGCGATCGCCAAGAAGTAAGCTTCGATCGGCCTCTGGCCGACGATCGGGAAAGGGCCGCGTCAGCGGCCCTTTTCTTTTGTCCGCAGCCGATTAGGCTGCCGCCATCATGAACGAGATCACCTACGAAGACTTCCAGAGGGTCGACATCCGCGTCGGCACCATCGTCGAAGCCGCACCCCTCGAGGGTGCGCGCAAACCGGCGTTTCGGCTGCTGATCGATTTCGGCCCCGAACTCGGAACGAGGAAATCCTCGGCGCAGATCACGGTGCATTACGCGCCCGAGGCGCTGATCGGCCGGCAGGTCGCCGCCGTGGTCAACTTTCCGGCGCGCCAGATCGGCAAATTCATGTCGCAGGTGCTGACGCTCGGCTTTCCGGCCGAAGACGGCAGCGTGGTGCTGTTCGCGCCCGACCGGGCCGTGCCGAACGGCGGGCGCCTGTTCTAGAGCGGGAGGGCAGAGTACCAGCACTGCCAGCACTCCTTC
>CALFRN010000188.1 GCA_937919085.1 uncultured Reyranella sp. | reverse complement strand
ACGGCGATCCTCCGCACGACCCGCGCGGCGCGCCGGCGCAGGCGTGGTCCGTGGCCTGTACCCTGCAGGCGTGGCATAGGTTGCAGTCGATGCG
Organism: uncultured Reyranella sp.; assembly: GCA_937919085.1. GTDB lineage: Bacteria > Pseudomonadota > Alphaproteobacteria > Reyranellales > Reyranellaceae > Reyranella. The sequence continues at coordinate 9,477 of CALFRN010000188.1, read as the reverse complement.
CGCTGCTGCAGAAGGATCGTAGGGAATGGCCGAGGCTTCGCCCTGCAAGACGCCCGATCCGGAGCGCCGCCGCCTCGATGCCATGCGCAAGGGCACCGAGGACTGGCGGGCGTGGGGACCCTATGTCAGCGAACGGCAATGGGGCACGGTCCGCGAGGATTATAGTGAGGGCGGCACCGCCTGGGATTACTTCACCCATGATCAGGCGCGCAGCCGGGCCTACCGCTGGGGCGAGGACGGGATCGCCGGCTTCTGCGACGAGCGTCAGTTGCTCTGCCTGTCGCTGGCGCTGTGGAACGGCAACGACCCGATCCTGAAGGAGCGCCTGTTCGGCCTGACCAACAGCCAGGGCAACCACGGCGAGGACGTCAAGGAACTCTACTACTTCGTCGATGCGACGCCGAGCCATGCCTACCAGAGGATGCTCTACAAGCTCCCTCAAGCCGCCTTTCCGTATAAGCGGCTGATCGAGGAGAACGCGCGGCGCGGCGTCCACGACCGGGAATTCGAACTGATCGATACCGGACTGTTCGACGAGGGCCGCTACTTCGATGTCGAAGTCGAATACGCCAAGCTGGCGCCGCACGACATCCTGATGCGCATCACGGTGCACAATCGCGGTCCCGACAGCGCGCCGATCCATATCCTGCCGCAGGCCTGGTTCCGCAATCGGTGGAGCTGGACCGATACGGTCGCCCGGCCCGTCATGCGCGAGCAGAGTCCCGGCGAAGTCACGGGCGAAGAGGAGTCATTGGGTCGCTTCGCGCTGTCGTTCGATGCCGCCGACCGGTTGATCTTCTGCGACAACGACACGAACCTTGCGAAAGTCTTCGGCTCGGCGCGGACGCCGGGATATTTCAAGGACGGTTTCGACGACTTCATCGTTCACGGCCGCCAGGAGGCCGTCAATCCGGCGGCACAAGGCACCAAGGTCGCGGGCGTCTATCACCGCCGTGTTCCCGCCGGCGGCAAGGTGGTCGTTCGGGTCCGCCTCTCGCTCGGGGACGGCGAGCGGCCGGTGCTCGCCGATGTCGATGCCGAAGTTGAACGCTGCCGCCAGGAGGCCGATTCCTTCTACGCGGTGCTGCAGGCAGGCATCGCCGACGCCGACATGCGGCGGGTTCAGCGTCAGGCCTTCGCCGGCCTGTTGTGGAGCAAGCAGTTCTACCATTTCGACGTCGGGCGGTGGCTCGACGGCGACCTCCGGCAACCGCCGCCCCCCGCGGCACGCAGGCACGGTCGCAACAGTGCCTGGCGGCATCTGAGCGCCAACGACGTCATCTCGATGCCCGACACGTGGGAGTATCCCTGGTTCGCCGCCTGGGACCTCGGCTTCCAGTGCGTCAGCCTGTCCCTGGTCGACCCCGAGTTCGCCAAGAGACAGCTGCTGCTCCTGTGCCAGAGCTGGATGATGCATCCGAACGGCGAACTGCCAGCCTACGAATGGGCGTTCGGCGACGTCAATCCGCCGGTGCAGGCATGGGCCGCGCTCAGGGTTTACGAGAACGACCGGCGCTGGAATAGCGGCACCGGCGATTTCGAGTTCCTCGAGCGGATGTTCCACAAGCTGCTGCTCAACTTCACCTGGTGGGTGAACCGCAAGGACCAGCAGGGACAGAACATCTTCGAGGGCGGATTTCTCGGCCTCGATAACATCGGCATTTTCGACCGCTCCGCGCCCCTTCCCACCGGCGGTTACATCGAGCAGTCCGACGGGACGGCGTGGATGGCGATGTACTGCCTCAACATGCTCAATATTGCCCTCGAACTCGCCCAGCGCGACGCAGCCTACGAGGACATGGTTGCGAAGTTCTTCGAACATCTTCTCTATATCGCTCAGGCCATGGCCGGCACCGGTTCCGATGGATCCGGGCTTTGGGACGACACCGACAATTTCTATTACGACAAGCTTTGCATGCCGGACGGCGCCTCCGTGCCGATGCGCATCCGGTCGATGGTGGGATTGATCCCGCTTTTCGCCGTGACGGTGGTGGAGGGCGAGGTCCTCGCCAAGTTTCCAGGCTTTGGCAAGCGGATGCGCTATTTCAGCAAGGAACGCGGCGACCTGGCGACCCTGATCTCGCGCTGGGACAATGTCGGTGCCGAGGGACGTCACCTGCTGTCGCTCACGCGGGCGTTTCGCATGACCAAGCTATTGGAGAGGATGCTCGACGAGAACGAATTCCTGTCGCCGCATGGCGTGCGTGCGGTGTCGCGCTACCATCTCGATCATCCGTACGAATTCCGACACGGCGGCCAGCAATATGGATTGAAGTACCTGCCGGCAGAATCCGATTCCGGCGTGTTCGGCGGCAACTCGAACTGGCGCGGTCCGATCTGGATGCCGGTGAACTTCCTTCTCGTCGAAAGCCTGCGGCGCTTCCACACGTTTTACGGCCAGGATTTCAAGGTCGAGTGCCCGGTCGGCTCAGGCCTGCGCCTGACCTTGGATCAGGTCGCCGATCATCTCAGCCGACGGCTGGTCGGGCTGTTCATGCGCGATCAGGACGGAAAGCGCCCGGTCCTCGGTGACAGCGCGATGCTTCAATCCGACCCGCATTTCCGCGACCTGATCCTGTTTCACGAATATTTCGACGGCGACACCGGACGCGGTCTGGGCGCCTCTCATCAGACCGGATGGACCGCCCTGGTTGCCAACCTGATCGACCAACTGGCGACTGCCCGCCCGCCGGCGTGAACGAGGTCGCGCTAGCCGCGACCCTTCTCGAACCCGGCCAGGAACTGCACCAGGTTGCGGCCGAGGTCGTCGCCGAGATAGCCGCCTTCCTGGACCAATACAGTGGGCAGGCCGATGCCGGCGATCTTCTCCGCCATGGCGTGGAAGCCCGCGCCCGTCACCTTGAGGCCCTGCAGCGGATCGCTTTCGCTGGCGTCGAGGCCCAGCGCCACGACGAGCGCGGTCGGTGCGAAGTCGCTGATGCGCGCCAGCGCCTCGTCGCCCGCCTCGAGCCACGGCGCATCGGCGGAGCCCAGCGGCAGCGGCAGGTTGAAGTTGAAGCCCTCTCCCGGGCCGACGCCGCGCTCGTGGGCGTAGCCCCAGAAGTAGGGGTAGTAGTTTGCGGGATCGGCGTGGATCGAGACCGTCAGCACGTCGTCGCGTTCGTAGAAGATGCCCTGCGTGCCGTTGCCGTGATGCACGTCGACGTCGAAGATTGCCACGCGTTCGTGCTTGGCGCGCAGGCGCTGGGCGGCGACAGCGGTGTTGTTCAGGAAGCAGAAGCCGCCCGCCATGTCGGCATAGGCATGATGGCCCGGCGGCCGGCAGAGCGCGTAGGCGTGGTTCTCGCCCCCCAGCACCAAGTCGGCGACCGTCGCGGCAACCTCGGAGGCGGCAAGGGCTGCTTCCCAGGTGTGCGGGCCGATCGGGCAGGCCATGTCGGCCTGGTGCCAGCCGGCGCGGCCGGCAAGCGCCCTGGGATAGGAGGCATGGGCGCGCGCGGGATGCATGTTGGGCACGACCTCAGGCCCGGCGCCGGGGAGTTTCGCCCATTCGCGCGCCGCGATCTGCAGGAAGTCGATGTAGTCGGGCGTGTGCACCGCGGCGGCCGGGCCGGGGCCGAACGCCCGAGGCGGCAGGATCTGGTGACCGGCAGCCTTGGCGGCGGCGAGCAAGCGGGTGGCGCGTTCCGGTTGCTCGGCGCTCCTCTGCTTCACGCCGCGCACGATGAAGGTCTGCGGGTCGTGGCCGGCGTGCTTTTCGGAATAAACGATCTTCATGATGTACCAATCGCCTTGGAGTCACGCAGTGCCTCGATCTCACCATCGGTATAGCCGACGTCGCGCATGATCTCGACCGTGTGCTCGCCGACCCGCGGGGCGAGCCGCCTCACTTCCAGTGGGGCCTCGGAGAGTTTCAGCGGATTAGCTGCGGCCTTCACCGGGCCGAGGCCGGGATAGTCGTACTCGACGATGCTGCCACGCGCCTTCGCATGGGCACTGTTCATCAGGTCGCTCACCTTCTGGACGGCCGAGCACGGCATGCCGGCGGGCAGCAGGACTTCCAGCAGCGCCTCGCAAGTATGCTGGGCGAAATGCAGCTCCATCATCGGCTCGAGGATGGCGCGATGGGCGACACGGCCATCGTTGGTGGCGAAGCGCGGGTCGGCCAGCCATTCTTCGCAGCCCAGCGCCCGGCACAGCACCTTCCAGAACGCATCGTTGGTGCCGGCGATGTAGATCGGCTTGGTCCTGGTCTCGAACACGCGCAAGGGAAAGAGGATCGAATTGCCGGTGCCCATGCGCACCGGATCCTCGCCCGTGAGGCCGTGGTTGGTGATCCAGTGGCTCATCATGTGTGTGCCGACGTCGAACAGCGAGAGGTCGAGGCGCTGGCCGCGTCCGGTCTTGTGGCGGCCGAGCAGGGCGAAGGCGATGCCGGCGGCGCAGAACGAGCCGGTGCAGTAGTCGACCGCCGCGGTGCCGACGCGGCACATCTCGCCGCCGGTCGGGCCGGTCGCCTCGATCAGGCCGATCTCGGCCTGGATGCAGGGATCATAGCCGGCCCGGCCGGAGTAGGGCCCGGTCTGGCCGTAGCCGGAGACCGAGGCATAGACCAGCTTCGGGTTCGCCTTCGACACCGTGTCCCAGCCAAAACCGAGCTTGTCGATCACGCCCGGCGTAAAGGCCTCCATGAACACGTCCGCCTTTTGCACCAGCCGCATCAGCACCTCGCGGCCACCTTCTGTGCGGAGATCGAGAGCGAGGCCGCGCTTGTTGCGGTTCATCGATGGCACCCAGGCGCCGCCGAAGTGCGGGCGGAAATGCTCTCCGCCCAGCGGTTCGACTTTTATGACGTCGGCGCCCATGTCGCCCAGGATCTGGCCGGCCGTGGGACCGGCGATGACCTGCGTGAGATCGAGAACGAGAGTGTCGGAGAGCGGAAGCATGCGGACGGGATTCCTCCTGGGAGCCGCACCCTTGCAATCGGATGGGGCCAAGCTCAAGCAATACATTTCGCTGGCTGGCATTTGCTGCCGGCGCGGCTATTTTGGCTGCCTGTTTACCCGGAGTTCGCCATGAAAGCCGCCATCCCGACCGATCCCATGACCAATCTTCGCATCGACCCCGACCGTCTGTGGTCGAGCCTGATGGAACTGGCCCAGATTGGTGGCACCGAGAAGGGCGGCGTCTGCCGCATCGCGCTCACCGATCTCGACCGGATCGGCCGCGACCTGTTCGTGCGCTGGGCCAGGGAAGCGGGCTGTACGATCAAGGTCGACCAGCTGGGCAACATCTTCGCCCGTCGCGAGGGCAAGGATGCCAGCAAGCCGCCGGTAATGACCGGTTCCCATCTCGACACGCAGCCGACCGGCGGCAAGTTCGACGGTGCCTATGGCGTCATGGCGGGTCTGGAGGTGCTGCGCGTGCTGCACGATTCCAACTACGTCACTGAAGCACCAATTGAGGTCGCCGTCTGGACCAACGAAGAAGGCTGCCGCTTCGCGCCGGCGATGGTGGCGTCGGGCGTGTTCGGCGGGGCCTTCGAGCTCGACCATGCGCTGGGGATCAAGGACCGCGACGGCGTCAGCTTTGGCGAGGCGCTGAAGAAGATCGGCTACGACGGCAAAGAGCCGGTCGGCGGCCGCAAGGTCGGCGCCTTCTTCGAAGCCCATATCGAGCAGGGCCCGATCCTCGAGCGCGAGAAGAAGACAATCGGCGTCGTCACCGGCGCCCAGGGCCAGCGCTGGTACGAGATTTCCTGGACCGGCATGGAAAGCCATGCCGGCACGACTCCGATGGAGGGAAGGCGCGATGCGCTGGTGGGGGCAGCCGAGCTGATCGTCGAGTGTCGGAAGATCGGCAACCGGCCGAATGGCCGCTCGACGGTGGGCGTGATCGAGAGCCTGCCGCAGTCGCGCAACACGATCCCCGGACGCCTGTTCATGACGGTTGATTTCCGCCATCCCCATGACGGCGAGCTCACGAAGATGGATGCCGAGATGCGCGCGGCGGCGGCCGACATTGCCACGCGCCATCGCCTGGAAGTGAAGATCGAGCAGATCTGGTATTTCCCGCCGTCGCCTTTTGCAGAGCAACTGGTGGAGTCGGTGCGTCGCGGCGCAGTGCAGGCGGGCTACCCGCACATGGACATCGTGAGCGGCGCCGGCCACGACGCCTGCTACGTTAGCCGCGTTGCGCCGACGGCGATGATCTTCGTGCCGTGCAAGGACGGCATCAGCCACAACGAGATCGAGGACGCCACCAAGACCGACATCGGCGCCGGCGCGCAGATCCTGCTGCAGGCGATGGTGGAACAGGCCAACCTGGCGTGAGATCCTCGCTGGTATCGACAGCGACCGCCGCTCTGGTCGCGACCATCGCTGGCGGGGGCGGGACCTTGCCGGTCGTGCTGGCGGCCGCGCAGGCCGTCGGTGCCACGCCGGAGCAGGCGAGTTCGTGGGTGTCGGGGCTCGGACTCGCGACTGCATTGGGCACGCTGGCGTTGAGCGTGCGCTATCGCATGCCGATCATCGCCGCCTGGTCGACCCCGGGCGCGGCGTTGATCGCATCCACGTCAGGCGTGCCGAGCTTCGCTGCCGCCGTCGGCGCCTTCGTGTTGGCGGCCGTGCTGATCCTGCTCACCGCGGCGATCCGGCCACTCGGCCGCCTGATAGAACGGATTCCCGCCAGCATCGCGGCGGCCATGCTGGCCGGCATCCTGCTTCGCCTTGTCGTGGCGATGGTCGAGCATGTGCCGTCCTCACCGCTCCTCGTGCTGCCGCTGATCCTCCTGTTCCTGGTCGCGCGCGCCTTCATGCCGGCGCTTGCATCGTTGGTACTACTGGCAGCTGGCGCGCTGATTGCCTGGGCACTGGGGCTGGTGCAACCGATCCCTCCGCTCGGCCTCTCGACGATCGTGATCACGGCGCCCGCCTGGGACATCGCCACCCTGGTCGGACTCGGCGTGCCTCTCTATCTCGTCACCATGGCGTCGCAGAACCTGCCTGGTTTCGCGGTGTTGCGCGCTTCGGGCTACACGCCGCCGACCCAGCCGATACTGGGCGTCACCGGTGCGGTTTCATTGGGGACGGCGTTCCTCGGCGCGCACACCTCGAACCTCGCGGCGATTTCCGCGGCCCTCTGCACCGGGCCGGACGCCCATCCCGATCCGGCCCGCCGCTGGATGACTGGACCGTTCTACGCCTTCTTCTGGTTTCTGATCGCGCTGTTCGGTGCCTCTCTGGTCGGCCTGTTCAATGCGCTGCCGCCGGCCCTGCTGGCGACGGTGGCCGGCACGGCGCTGCTGGGGTCGATGGCCGGCGCCATGGGCACGGCGCTGGCGGGTGAAAAGGACAGGCTTGCGGCAGCGGGCACGCTTGCCGTCACGGTTTCCGGCGTCACCCTGATGGGCGTCGGCTCGGCCTTCTGGGGGCTGGTGTTCGGCTTGCTGGTCCTTGGCATAGAGCGGCTCGTGAAGCGCCGGTAGGCATCACACGAAGAATTGTGTCGCGCCGCCCTGGTGGGCTGGGCACGGTCTCATCCGAAGAGACGGGGAGGCTTCATGAAACGTTACATTGCAACGGCATTGGCACTCATGCTCGCCACGATCGCGATGCCGGTCGCGGCCCAGGCGCCAGTGACGCCGTCGGCGCAGAACCCGGTGCGCGAGATCAGCAAGGTCGCGGGCGATATCTACCGCTTCCGCAACAACAACCACTACTCGATCTTTGTCGTCACGGTGGCCGGCATCATCGTGACCGATCCCATCAACGCCGCGGCCGCGACCTGGCTGAAGGGCGAGCTGGCGCGCAACTGGCCCAACCGGACGGTGAAGTTCCTGGCCTATAGCCACGACCATGCCGATCATTCTTCCGGCGGCGAAGTGTTCGCCGACACCGCCACGGTGGTCTCGCATCAGAACGCGAAGGAAGTGATCGTCGGCGAGAAACGGCCGACCGCGGTGCCGCAGGTGACCTTCACTGACCAGCTCACGATCGAGCTCGGCGGCACGGTAATGGAGCTCAACTATGTCGGGCGCAACCACTCCAACAACTCGGTGGTCATGCGGTTTCCCAAGGAGAAGGTCGCCTTCGCCGTCGACTTCATCCCCGTGAACGCCGTGTCGTTCCGCGACTTTCCGGACGCCTATATCGACGAATGGATCGACTCGCTGCGCCGCGTCGAGGCGATGGAGTTCGATATCCTGGCGCCCGGCCATGGTCCGCTCGGCAGCAAAGCCGACGTGATGGCGTTTCGCGGCTATCTCGAGGACCTGCGTGCCCAGGTTCTGGCGGCGGCGCGCGCCGGCAAGTCCCTCGACGAGACCAAGAAGAGCGTCGACCTTTCCAAGTACAAGGATTGGGGCGGTTACGAGCAGATGGGACAGCTCAATATCGAGGGTATGTACCGCCTGGTGCAGGCGAACCGACGTGGAAACTAGGCGGCGGGAAAGCGCGCGCCGTAGCTTTCGAGTGGCAATTCGAGCCCGCGGCACAGAAAGCTGATGGTGTGGTAGTAGCCAATCAGCGCAATCGCCTCGAGGATCTGGGCTTCGTCGAAATACCTACCGAGGGCGGCCCAGGTCACCTCGCCGACGGTACGGCGATCGACGAGATCGTCGACCAGGGCGAGCAGGGTCTGTTCGTCTTCGGTCCAGCAGGCGGCATCGGCCGGCCCCGCAACAGTGGCCGAGACCTGCGCCGGCCCGAAGCCGGCTTTCGCCGCGAAGAAGGCAATGTGAACGCCCCATTCGTATTCGCAGCCGAGCCGTGCGGTGGTGCGGTCGATGACGATTTCGCGCTGGCGCAGGCCGAGGGCGCCTTTGTCCAGAAGGCCGCCGGCGAACATCTTCTCGAACACGCGCGGGTTTCTCGCCAGCGTGCGGAACAGCACCAGGGGCTCGACTCCCTGAGGCATGATGCGGGCCAACTCGGCGGCGATCTTGGGCGGGTAAGGGGCTTCGGCGGGGGCGATGCGGGGCATGGTCGGTCTCCGGTCTGGGTGCTACAGGTTATGTAGTGTCGCCAATTGATCGACGCTACAATAATTGTAGTAACGGAGTGAAATAGATGGTGAAGCGAGTCCGCGGCTCCCGCACCGGCCGGCCGATCATGGTTCTGCTCGATCTGCTGGGCAGGCGCTGGGTGCTGCGCATCGTCTGGGAATTGCGCGACGAGCCCCGGCGCTTTCGCGAACTGCAGGACGCCATCGGCGCCAGCCCGACCATCGTCAATACGAGGCTGGCCGAATTGCGCAAGGCGAAGCTGGTCGAACTCGATGCCGCGTCCGGCTATCGCCTGACGGTGCTTGGCCGGGAGCTGCTGCGGCTGTTCCTGCCGCTGCACCTGTGGTCGGAGAAGTGGGCGAAGGCTACCGGCGTCGCGTGAGCCAGCCGGATACGATCAGCGCCCCGGCCGCCACCACCACGATGATTGTGGCCAGCACGTTGATCTGCGGGTCGACGCCCAGGCGGACGCTGGAATAGACGCGCATCGGCAGGGTCTGGGACTGCGCGCC
>CALFRN010000187.1 GCA_937919085.1 uncultured Reyranella sp. | reverse complement strand
TTACATGACTTTGCCGCCAGCCTTGGTGCAGGCGCCTGCGTCAGCGGCCTCGGTCCAGCCCTGGCCCTTGCAGGCATTCATGCCCTTGCAGGCCGACGAAGCGGTCTTGCAGGCGCTGGTGCCCTTGCAGGAGTTGGCGCCGGTGCACTTCACGCCAGCAGCGTGAGCGCTCGATGCGAAAGCGCCGGCGGCGAAAATTGCGGCGGCGGTTGCGATGAGGGTCTTCGTGGTCATGTGTCACTCCCTTGTTGAGATCTCTTGCGGAGGCGCGGGGGCACCCCGCGTTGCGACCATGCCCGCCACTGGCCTCGCGGGGAAGTCAGGGCTTGGCGAGACGGCGTGATCGCCTGATCACCTGTGCGTGAGGCGGGCGGGAGAAAGTGCTGCCTCTTCGACGCCGAGCTTTGCGATGTCGGCCGGCAATCCCTGGCCCAGGGCCAGGCTTGTCGCCAGCCGGCCGGCGGCGGCGGCGGTCTGGATACCGTATCCGCCCTGTCCCGCCAGCCAGAAGAAGCCATCCGTTCGCGGATCGAAGCCGACCACGAGGTTCTTGTCGGCGACGAAGCTCCGGAGTCCGGCCCATTTGCTCTTGATGCGGCGGATCTGCAGCGTCGTCGCCGCTTCGATGCGCTCGACTGCGGTGGCGACATCGATTTCCTCGGGCTGGGCATCGCACGGCGGGGATGGCGTCTCGTCGGCAAGCGAGCCCAGGAACTGCCCGACCTCCGGCTTGAAATACCAGCTTTCGTCGAAGTCGATCACCATGGGCAGCGGTGATGGATCGAGACCGGCCGGTGAATCGAAGGTGAAAGCGGTACGTCGCTTGGGAACAAGCCCGACCGGCCGGGCACCGGCGAGTTTGGCCACGACGTCGGCCCAGGCGCCGGCAGCATTCACAACCGTGGTGGCGGTTACGGTGTCGCCATCGCGCAGGCGGATTTGCCAACGGCCGCTCTGGCGGTCGAGGCGGGAGACTTCGGCGTTGAGGCGCAGCATGCAGCCAGCCGCCCGCGCACCCTTCAGGAAGCCGCTGTGGATGGCGGCCACGTCCATGTCGTCGGCCTCGGGTTCGAAGATCGCGCCGCCCGCCGCCGCCTCGGGCTTCAGCAACGGCTGCAGGCGCAGGATCTCGTCCGGGGCGAGCCAGCGCACGCTCGGTACCAGGCGGGCATAGTCGGCTGCCGCCGCCTTGAGGCCGGCTTCCTGGTCGAGGCGGCCGGCAACCACCGCCCCGCGCGGAGTGAGCAGGGGATGGTCGCAGAAGCCGGGCGGTGGCTGGCGGTAGAAGCGTCCCGAGGCCACAGTGATGGCCCGGATCTCGGCACTGCCGTAGGTCTCCGAATGCAGCGCCGCCGAACGCCCGGTGGTGTGATAGGCCGCGACATGTTCGCGTTCCAGGACGATCACTCGGGCGTGCGGCGAGAGATGGTAGGCGAAGGAGACACCGGCAATGCCGGCGCCGACAATGGCGAAATCGAAATGCTGCATGGGCGGCACATTGCAAGGACGATGCCGCGCCTGCAATAGTTCCGTCGATTATGGATGAAAAGTCATGAACATCGCCCATCTGCTGCTGGGTTCGGCCCAGGAATTCGGTGATCGGCCCGCCCTTGCACGGGGGCCGACGCCGCATCTCGGCTACCGCGACCTGTGGCGCAAGGTCTCGGTCATGAGCACTCACCTGCGTATCCGCTTCGGACTGCAGCGGGGTGATCGCGTCGCCTTCGCCATGACCAATTGTGTCGAATCGATCGAGGTCATGTATGCCATCTGGCACGCCGGCCTCTGCGCCGTGCCGATGAACGCCAAGCTGCACGCCAAGGAATTTGCCTTCATCCTGGAGAATTCCGGCGCCAGGCTATGTTTCGTCACGCCCGATCTCGCCGGCACCATCGCCGAGGCCGCGCGCGAAGCGCCCGATCTGAAGGAGATCGTCGACACCACGACGCGCGCCTACGGCTTCATGGAGGTGGGCGACCCGAGCCCGATCGCCGATTGCGAACCCACCGACCTCGCCTGGCTGTTCTATACCTCGGGCACGACGGGCCGGCCCAAGGGCGCGATGCTGACCCATCGCAATCTTCTGGCGATGACGCTCAACTACTACGCCGATGTCGATCGGCCGGTCGCCGGCGGCTCGATCGTGCATGCCGCGCCGATCAGCCACGGCTCGGGTCTGTGGAACTTCCCGATGCTGGCTCGCGGCGCCGTGCAGGTCTTCCCTGAAAGCGGCAAGTACGAGGTGCCGGAGACGGTCGAGCTGATGAACCGCTGGCCCGACTGCAGCATCTTCCTGGCGCCGACCATGGTTAAGCGCCTGATCGAGCACGGCAGCGTCTCCGATCTCCAACCCGGCGCGATCAGGCTGATCACCTACGGCGGTGCGCCGATGTATGTGAGCGACCTCAAGCGCGCCATGGAGACGCTGGGCCATGTGCTCTGCCAGCTCTACGGCCAGGGCGAGAGCCCGATGACCATCACCCATCTCAGCCGCGAATTTCACGCCCAGAAGGACGATCCACGTTGGGACGCGCGGCTCGCGTCGGCCGGTGTTGCCGACACCTGCATGGAGGTCCGTGTCGTCGATGAGGACGGGCGCCAGATGTCCACGGGCGAAGTGGGTGAGATCATCTGCAAGGGCGATCCCGTGATGGCCGGCTACTGGAACAACCCCGAGGCTACAGCGCGTTCCCTGCGCAAGGGCTGGCTGTGGACCGGTGACGTCGGTGCCTTCGATGAGGAAGGATTTCTGACGCTGAAGGACCGCTCCAAGGACATGATCATCTCCGGGGGCTCAAACATCTATCCGCGCGAGATCGAGGATGTGTTGAACCTGCATCCGGGCGTTGCGGAGTGCTCTGTGGTGGGTCGACCCCATCCAGAATGGGGCGAGGATGTCGTGGCCTTCGTGGTGGCGCGACCGGGCGCCAGTGTAGCGCCGGCCGAACTCGACCGGCTCTGTCTCGACAATATCGCACGCTTCAAGCGGCCCAAGGATTACAAGTTCGTCGATGCTCTGCCCAAGAACAACTACGGCAAGATTCTCAAGACGGACCTGCGTTCGAAGCTTTAAGCTCACCCCGGAAACGAGGAGGAAACCATGGGCAGCATGATCAAATTCAAGCGTCCGGACGGCACCACCTGCAAGGGCTATCTGGCCAAGGCGCGCAAGGGAAAGCCCGGTATCGTGGTAATCCAGGAATGGTGGGGGCTGAACGATCAGATCTGTGGCGTCGTCGACCGCTTCGCGCGCGCCGGCTACAACGCCCTGGCGCCCGACCTCTACAAGGGTCGCGTGACGCAGAAGCCGGACGAGGCCAATCACATGATGAGCGGCCTCGATTTCGTCGGTGCCTCCGACCAGGACATCGCCGGCGCCGTCGGCCACCTCGCCGGCATGAGCCGCAAGGTCGGCGTCATGGGCTTCTGCATGGGCGGTGCCCTCACCATCGCCGCTGCGGCGCGGGTGCCGGGCATCGCCTGCGGGGTACCGTTCTACGGCGTGCCGCCGGCACAGCTTGCCGATCCGGCCATGATCACCATTCCGATCCAGGGCCACTTCGCCAACACGGACGACTGGTGCACGCCTGCGGTTGTGGACGGATTCGAGAAGGCGATGGCCGACGCCGGCCACAAGGCCGAGATCCACCGCTACGACGCAGCGCATGCCTTCGCCAACGAACGCAGCGCCGCCTACGATCTGGCCTGCGCCACCCAGGCCTGGGAACGCATGCTGGCATTTCTGGGGATGCACCTCTGATCTCACGCCCGGCGCTCGGCCTGGCCGTCGTCGGGTTGGGCGCCTCGCTGGCGCCACTCGATATCGCCGTGAATGTGGCGTTGCCCGCGATCAGCGGGCATTTCGGGCTGGCGCTGGTCGACGTGCAGTGGATCGTGATCTGTTACGTGCTGGTCTACGGCTCGCTGATGCTGGTGTGCGGCAAGCTGGGCGATCTGTTCGGCCATCGCCTGATCTTCCAGATTGGCCTCGCGATCTCCGCCGTGGGGTGCGCGGCCTGCGCCGCCGCGCCCGACTGGCCGCTCTTCCTGTGGGCGCGCGGGTGCCAGGGTGTCGGCACCGCGTTGGCCCTCTCCTGCACGCCAGCCCTCGCCACCTCGCTGTTTTCCGAGAGCCAGCGGACCAGGGCGCTGGCGGCCTACGCGAGTTCCATGGCACTTGCGGCGGCGGTCGGACCGTTCCTGGGCGGCGTGCTCG
>CALFRN010000186.1 GCA_937919085.1 uncultured Reyranella sp. | reverse complement strand
GGCTGGCTGGGGCGCCAGGATTCGAACCTGGGAATGGCGGAATCAAAATCCGCTGCCTTACCGCTTGGCGACGCCCCAGCAGGCGGGCGGAACATAATGATTTCGCCTCGGGCGCGCTACTGCGGCCTCAAGCCGCCGCAGCCGCCTTCTTGAGTGCATCGACATGCACGAAGGCACCATCGGCATAGAGCAGCGGCGTCGCCAGGGCATCGAGAGCAAGATCGACGATCTCGCCGATATAGATGGTGTGCGTCCCGGCCGACAGGTGGGTCACCAGCTTGCAGTCGAAGGACACCGGGCAGCCTTTCAGCACAGGCGCGCCGGTGGTGAGCACCGACCATTCACCCATGTCGTGGAAGCGCTCGTCGCCTTCGACGCCGTCCATGCCGGCGAAGCGTTCGGCGATCTTGCGGTGGATCGGGCTCAGAATATTGATGCAGAAGAAGCCGGCCTCGCCGATCGGGTCGTGGGCGCTCGCCGTCTTGTTGACGCAGACCAGGATCTGCGGCGGCTCGGCTGATACCGAACAGACGGCCGTCGCCGTCAGGCCGCCGCGCAGGTCGCCGTGGCGGGTGGTGATCAGGGTCACGCTTGCCGCAAGATGGCGCATGCCCTTTTTGAAGGCAGCCGCGTCGATACTCATGTTGTGAGTCTATGGCACCAAGGCGGCCCGCCGCCACCAGAAATGCCGCTAACTGGCCCGCCGGCTCGCGAAATCCCCAGGAATGGGCGGGAGGTGCAGGGCCGGACGCAACAAAACCTTCATCAGAGTGTCGTACTTTGCGGTTGCCCCGTCTCCTCCGGCCGCTACCGTCGGGCCCGCATGGCCCGATCGCCAAATTTACGCCTTCGACCCGACACCAGCCCCGAGGCCGCACTGCGGCACATCGCGGCCGGTTGCCGCGCTGACCTCCTGAAACATCGCGCGGTCGTGCTGAAGAGCCGCCGGCCCGAGGGTATTCACCAGACCCGCGTGGCGCTTCGCCGCCTGCGCGCGGCCTTCGGACTGTTTCGCGACGCCGTCCACGGACCGGCCGTCCGCGCGTTGGCGGCAGAGGCAAAGTGGTTGGCGGGCGAATGCAGTGCCGCCCGCGACCTACAGGTGTTCCTGACCGAGACGATCCACGACGTGCCGCCGCTGGTGCGCCGGGTCGCCAATCGGGTCGAGGAGATTCATCTGCGTCATGCCCGGGCGGCACTGTCAGGAGCACGCTTCACCGCCTTCGACCGCGGACTTCAGGCCTTCGCCGCCAAGTCGCCGGCGGTGCCGGCAAAATCGCGCCTCGATACGTTCGGCCGCACCGTACTCGATGTCCGCCATGCCAAGGCACTGCGCCGCGGGCGCAAGCTCGACAAGTTCGATACTGCACGCCTGCATCGATTGCGCATCGCCATCAAGAAGCTGCGCTACGCCGTCGTCTACCTCGGGCCTGCCTTTGCGTCCGGGGAAGCCAAGCCCTATATCGACTCTGCGGTGCGCCTTCAGGGCGCGCTCGGCGCCTTGAACGATCGTGCGGTGGCCGCCCGGATGCTGGGCGACATTGCGACAGCGGCCCGTCCGACAGAGGACATGGCGCGGCCGCTCAAGGTCCTCGCCAAGCAGGTGGCGTCCGGCGAGAAGCGCCGCCGCCGCCGCCTGGAGCGGGCCTGGGCGGCGTTCAGGAAAGCCGACCGATTCTGGCGCGCCTAATTCGTCTTCAGGCAGGATCCGACCATGAGCGATACCCCCACCGCCACCGAACAGCGCATCCCCGTCACCGTGCTGACGGGCTTCCTCGGCAGCGGCAAGACCACGCTGCTGAACAAGCTGCTGCGCCGGCCGGAACTCGCCGACACCGCCGTCATCATCAACGAATTCGGCGAGATCGGGCTCGATCACCTGCTGGTCGAGAAGTCCGACGACGAGGGCATGGTGACGCTGAATTCAGGCTGCCTGTGCTGCACCGTGCGCGGCGACCTGGTGCGCACCATGAGCGAACTGTTCCTGAAGCGCTCTCGGGGCGAGGTCAGTCAGTTCAAGCGCATGGTGGTGGAAACCACCGGGCTGGCCGATCCGGCGCCGATTCTCCACACGCTGATGACCGATCCCCTCCTCGCCTCGCGCTACCGCCTCGACGGCGTGGTGACCACGGTCGACGGTGTGAACGGCTCCAGCACCCTCGACAACCACGAGGAGGCGATCAAGCAGGCCGCCGTGGCCGATCGCATCCTGCTCACCAAGGTCGACATCGCCGATGCCCCCAAGCTCGCCGAACTGAAGCACCGCCTGCAGCATCTCAATCCCGGGGCGCCGTTCCATGTCGTGGCGACCGGCGAGATCGACCCCAATGCGATCCTGAATGCCGGCCTCTACAATCCCGAGAGCAAGACCGCCGACGTGAAGAAGTGGCTGCAGGCCGAGGCCTATGAAGGCAGCCACGATCATGGCCATGGCCACCATCATCACGGGCACGATCATGGTCACGACCACAAGCACGGCGACTCCGGCGAGCAGGATCCGCACGACGTCAACCGCCACGACGACCGCATCCGCTCCTTCTGCATGACCTTCGACGAGCCGATGAGCTGGGCGACGGTGGCTGCCGCCTTCGACGCCCTGGTGACCTACCGTGGACCCGACCTGCTGCGCATGAAGGGCATCCTGAACGTCAAGGACACCGACAAGCCCGTGGTCATCCACGGCGTGCAGCACGTCTTCCATCCGCCCGCCACGCTCGACGCCTGGCCCGAGGGCGACGACCGCAAGAGCCGCGTCGTGTTCATCACCCGCGATATCGGCGAGAGCACCATCCGCAAGGTCTTCGCCTCGTTCTTCGATGCCGAGAAGAAGGGCTGGGGCCAGGAAGCGGAGAAGCCGCAACAGCCGTAGCGGCTCCGGCGGAACGCGGGCATGATGAAGGGCGACAACACCTATCCGCCGCTGAACACCCTGAAGCGCGTCTGCGACGATCTCTGGATCGTCGACGGCCCGGTTATCCGCTTTGGCATGCCCTGGCCCAAAATGCCGTTCCCGACGCGCATGACCGTGGTCCGCATTGCCGGCGACCTGTTCATCCATTCGCCGACGCCGCTGGTGCCCGCGCTGCGGGCCGAGATCGAGAAGGCCGGCAGGCCGCGCTGGATCGTCGGCCCCAACCGCATCCATTATTGGTGGATTCCCGAATGGAAGACGGCATTTCCCGAGGCCGAGGTCTGGCTCGCGCCGCGTATCGCCGAACAGGCGGGCGACCGCATCGACTTCCCGCACCGGCTCCTCGACCGCGAAGCGAGCTATCCCTGGGACGCCGAGATCGCGACGCTGCCGATCACCGGGCGCTTCATGACCGAGATCGTCTTCTTCCATCGCCCCAGCCGGACCCTGATCCTCACCGATCTCATCGAGAATTTCGAGCCGAACAAACTCGGCTCGGGCGTCATGCGCTGGCTGACCCGGTTGGGCGGCGTCCAGCATCCTCACGGTACCATGCCACGCGACATGCGGATGACCTTCGCCGGGCGAATGCCGGCGTTGCGGGCGGCACTCGAGAAGATGATCGCCTGGGCGCCCGAGCGGATCGTCCTCGCCCATGGTCGATGGTACGAAAAGAACGGCACCGCCGAGCTGCAGCGGGCGTTCCATTGGGCCCTCCGCTAGCGGCGGCGCACGCCCGTGCCCCACGCCGTTAGGGC
>CALFRN010000185.1 GCA_937919085.1 uncultured Reyranella sp. | reverse complement strand
CGCTGGCCATTGCCTGGGGCATCGCGCACCTGCCCGAACAGGCGCGCGGGCTGATGCGCGTGATGGATGCCCAAATCGACATCCTCCAGGGCCATCTGACGCCCTACGGCATCGACCTGTTCGGCCCCGGCGGCCGCCAGGATCTGTCGGAGCTGATCGCCGATCCCGGGATTTTGTTCGGCCATGTCCATCGCGCCGTCAACGGCGCCTATGCCGTCGCCATCAACACCATCGTCATCGTCTGCCTCGGCCTGTTCTTCGCCGCCAGCCCGGGCGGCTACCGCGACGGCACGCTCACGCTTCTTCCCGTCCCCTGGCGCGCGCGCGTTCGCGGGGTCATGGACGAGATGGGCCTCACATTGCGCAACTGGCTGCTCGGCCAACTCGTCAGGAGTGCCGTCCTGGCGGTCACGCTGGGAATTGCGTTCCACCTTCTCGGCCTGCCCGGCGCCTCCCTGCTCGGCCTTCAGGCCGGCATAGCAAACTTCATACCCTATCTCGGGCCGCTGCTGGCCGCCGGGCCGGTCGCCCTCGTTGCGATGCCGCTCGGGCCCTCGACACTGGTTTGGGCCATGGTGATCTACTTCTCCGTGCAGACCATCGAAGGCTTCGTGTTCGCGCCCCTGATCCAGCGTCAGGCGGTGAATGTGCCGCCGGCCTGGACCCTGCTCGCCATCGTGATCTTCGGCGCAATGTTCGGCGCCATGGGCATCGCCCTTGCGACTCCCCTGCTTGCAGTTGGCCGTATCGCGGTCCTGCGGCTCTACGTCGAAGACTGGCTGCAGGATCGGGCGGGCATCAAAGGCGCGGATCAATAACCTCATCTCGCATTTTCCTCGATCCGTTCCAGGAGGTAGGGAAAAAACGGATTGGACGAGACGCGCAGCAGCGAATCCAGATTGACGATCAGCACGCCGCGCTCGCCGCGTGGCGCAATCGATCCCAGGTTGACGCCGAAATCCTCGGCCTTGTCGGGTTGCATCCCATAGAGGGCGTCGCTCACCGGAAACGGCAGGGCGACATGCGAGAGAGAAAAGATGCCGGCCGGGAACGCCAGGGCAAGTTCGCGGACCTGCTCGGTGGTTGCCCCGGCCTCGGTCACCCGTTCGACGACTTCGTATCTGTCGGCAGCAGCGTTGGTTATGATCGTCGTCCGGAATTTCCGCGGTGGAACGGCCAGAAGGCGCGACAGCATGGTCTCGGACGTGCTGCGCAAAAGCGGGCCGAGCATCGCCGCCCGATTGAGATCGAACAGGACGAGCTCGCTGCCATTCGCCGGCAGGTGGGCATAGAGCGCGGAAATGATCGCCCGCGTGCTCACCGTGAAGTCCATGACCGACTGAAACGTCAGTACGGGCGGCATCCGATCCAGGCTGCCGTCGCGGGCGCCGCGCGCGATTCTATCCTGCAGGGCGACGGTCAGGAGACGCGACTGACGCGCGCCGTTGACGGGAAAGGAATTGTACTTGAACGGATTGAACTCGGGCAGGATACCGAGCCACGCTGCCTTGGCGAAAGCGGGCAACATCGCCGGCAATGCGGCCAAGCCGACGAAGCGCGCAAAGCTCGTGATGCCGATCATCGGCGAAATCAGGATGAGGCGATCGGGCTTGGGCAGGCGCTCGTCGTCGAGGGCATCGAGGGCGTATTTCACCGCCAGCGCCCCGCCATTGGAGAAGCCGACAATGTGGAGCGGCGTCGATGGTCCCGCGCGCCGGCGGGCTTCCCGGACGGCCAACCTGGTTGCCGCCGCCCAATCCTCCCATTCCACGTCGGTCAAGGCCCCCGGAACGGTTCCATGCGCCGGCAGCCTGATCGCGACCGCAACAAAACCCAGTTCGCGATAGCGACGGGCGATGTGACGCAAACTGTAGGGCGAGTCCGTCAGGCCATGCAGGAAAACGACCGCGCCGCGAGGTGGACCGTCGGGCTCGAGAATGTAGGAGCGGTTCCAATCTTGCGAGAAATTGCCGGGGTAGATCGGGCTTCCATCGAAGTACCGGTTGCCCGCGACGCGGCTCTCAGCATCCAGCTTGCCCACGACCTCCGCTTTCAAAGTCCGGAAGATCGCCTCCTCGGCCTTGAGGTAGGCGGCCCAGTCGATGTTGTCGAGGTCGGCGGCATGCAGCTCGCGCGGCACATGCGTGTGCCAGAGTTCCAGGCCGGGTCCGCGCTGCGTATCGTAGGCCCGTACCGCAAGGAGTGTCGCGGCAACAACGGCAATCAGCACGATCGTGCGTTTCAGGAGTTTGATCAACTTTGCCTGCCGTCACGTACCGCCTGGGCGTCGCGGACGGCTTGCGAGACACGTCCTATCCGGTCGGCCTGCAGGACTTTGCGGCGACGATCGGACCGACTCACGGAAATGCCGGCGTTGGCAGTTGCGCCGGACTGCGGATGATGGGGGATGGCGGCTTGCTTGCGCCCAAGCGACACCAGCAGGCGCGCCCCCAATTTCCGCGCGCTGGGTCGCCGCTCTCATTCTTTCAAGGCGGCCATTCACCCTCTTCAAGGCGCTCGCGAACACCTGCTTCTTGGCGGAAAGGCCACGCTCGCTCGCGGT
>CALFRN010000184.1 GCA_937919085.1 uncultured Reyranella sp. | reverse complement strand
TCGATCGAGGCCGTGGACACCAGGCTCGAAGCCGCCGCCGGCACCCTGGGCGCCAACCCGCTCCAGGTCTTCGCGACCGTCACCCTGCCACTGTGCCTGCCCGGCGTGATCGCGGGCGCGATCCTCTGCTTCGCCAAGTCGATGGGTGAGTTCGGCGCCACCATCACCTTCGTATCCAGTATCCCGGGCGAGACGCAGACCCTGCCGTCGTTGATCTACGCGCTCACGCAGGTCCCCGGCGGCGACACCGGCGCGCTGCGGCTGACCCTGGTGTCGATCGCCATTTCAATGCTCGCACTGCTGGGCTCCGAGGTGCTGGCCAGGCGCGTCGGCGTCCGACGGACAGCGACATGAGCCTCGAAGTCGCCGTCGACCACGCGCGCGATCCTTTCAGGCTTGCCGCGCGCTTCACCTCGGCACCCGGCCTCACCGCGCTGTTTGGCCGCTCGGGGTCGGGCAAGACGACCCTGGTCGACATCGTGGGCGGCCTCATCAGGCCCGATCGTGGCCGGGTCGCGATCGATGGCCATGTGCTGGTCGACACCGAACGCGGTGTGTTCGTGCCCAAGCACCGCCGCCGCATCGGCTACGTGTTCCAGGACAGCCGACTCTTCCCCCACCTCACCGTGCGCAAGAATCTGCTCTACGGGCGCCGCTTCGCGACAGGCGGCGAGGCGGCGGACGACCTCCCGTCGGTCGTCGACCTGCTGGGCATCGGCACCTTACTCGACCGACAACCCGATTCGCTCTCCGGTGGTGAGAAGCAAAGGGTCGCCATCGGCCGCGCCCTGCTCGCCCATCCCCGGCTTCTTCTCATGGATGAGCCCTTGGCCTCGCTCGACGAGGCGCGGCGCGCCGAGATTATGCCTTACATCGAACGGCTGCGTGACGAAGCGGGGGTGCCAATCATCTATGTCAGTCATTCCGTCGCCGAAGTCGCGCGACTGGCGACCACCGTGGTGATTCTGAGCGAAGGCAAAGTCACCGCAGTCGGCCCGGTCGCCGACATCCTGCCGATCGCAGACATCGACGATGGCGGCAGCGTGCTCGATGCGACGGTGGCGCGCCACGATGAACGGTTCCATCTCACGGTGCTCGCCTCGGCCGCCGGCGAACTGCAGGTTCCGCGGCTGAGCGCCGCGCCCGGCACATCTGTCCGCGCCTACATCCGCGCCCGCGACGTGATGCTGAGCCTGCGGCCGCCCGAGGACATCAGCGCCCTCAACGTGCTGCCCGGACGCGTCGTGACAGTCATCTCCAGTCCAGGCAGCGCCCATGCCGACGTGCGGCTCGACTGCAAAGGCGCGACCCTGATGGCCCGGTTGACCGTCAAGTCGGTGCAGCGACTTGACCTCATACCGGACCGCCCGGTGTTCGCGGTCATCAAGAGTGTTTCCTTCGAGCGCAGCTAGGAGCCCGAGATGCCCCGCCTCAGCATCCGCATCGACTTCGACCGCCACGGCGACCCTGGGGGCCGGCTCGGGCCCGGCAAGGTGTTGTTGCTCGAGCGCATTGCCCGCGAAGGTTCGATTTCGGCGGCCGGCCGTTCAATGAACATGTCCTACAAGCGTGCGTGGCAGCTTGTGGCAGAGATAAACGGCAGCTTCGCTACCCCTCTGGTCGCCGCCCAGACCGGCGGCAAGGCTGGCGGGGGCGCAGCACTCACCCCGCGCGGCGACGAACTGGTCCGCCACTATCGCGCGATCGAGCGCAAGGCGCTGACCGCTACGGCCAGCCATCTCAAGGCACTCCAGGCGATTTCCAGCACCCGACGGCGCGGGTAAAGGGCTATCCTGCCGCCTAGGGAGGTCGCCATGGCCAAGGCAAAAGTCCGAAAAGGCATGCCGAGCGTCGCGCTGACGAAAGCCGAATTCGTCCGTCGCATCGGGGAGCGCTTCGCCGATCCGGCGTTCGAGCCTCTGCAGCCGGAGATCGCCAGGATCATCGCAACGGCATGGGATGGCTATCACGTCTATCGCAAGTCGCCGCGCACCCGACGTGCGGGATCCCGCTTCGCCGACCCGAGTTTCGAACTTTCCATCGATTGGCTGAAAGCGCGTGACGCCATTGCCCGCGCCGGGCGGCAACAACGGTCGGCTGCCGGCAAATCACGCATCCTGCTGGTCAATGGCTCGTCCAGGAGCGACCAGACCTGCCCCGGTGAGATGTCCAAGAGTTTCCGGCTGGTCGAGATGGCACGCCGCCTGATCGAGCGTGAACGCGGCTTCGAAACAGAAGTGCTCGATCTCAGCCTGCTCGCCTCGGAATACGGCCGGCAGATCCTGCCCTGCAAGGCATGTGTCTCGACAGCCATGCCGCTCTGCCACTGGCCGTGCTCCTGCTATCCCAATCACGCCATGGGCCAGGTCAACGACTGGATGGCCGAGATCTACCCGAAATGGGCGGCGGCGCACGGCGTAATGATCGTAACGCCAGTGAACTGGTACCAGGCGCCGTCGGGCCTGAAGGCGATGATGGACCGGCTGGTCTGCGCCGACGGCGGCAATCCCGACCCGACGACGACCGGCGGCAAGGATCCGGAAACGGCCAAGAAGATCGAACTCGCAGGCTGGGACTATCCACGTCACCTTGCGGGACGTGCCTTCTCGGTGGTCGTGCACGGCGATGCGGCAGGCGTAGAAACCCTGCGGCGGATCCTCGCGGACTGGCTCACCGACATCGGGCTGATTGGCGCCGGCCATGCTGCCCAGCTCGACCGCTACATCGGCTACTACAGGCCCTATGCCACAAGTCACGACGACCTCGACCGTGATCGCGCCCTCCAGGCCGAAGTCCGCAATGCTGCCCGCGCCCTGGTAAAGGCCGTGAAACTGCTGAGGCGAGGCAAACTCGCTCAACCGGACGCACGGCTCGACGAGCCACGCGCAAAATGAACTGAGGATCGAATGTCGTCTCTGCTGAAGCGCTTTTCTGGCCGGTTCATCGCCTTCACTCTGGCCGTGCTGGCGACAATCGGTTTCGCCATCGCCTGGGCGGACGATCCTCGCTTGTCGTGGCTTGCAATCTGCTTTGGCGTCGCGGCGTTCCTGGTTGCCGTCGGCATCTACGACCTGCTCCAGACGCACCATTCGATCCTGCGCAACTATCCGATCATCGCGCACCTGCGCTTCATCTTCGAGGCGATCCGGCCGGAAATGCGGCAATACTTCTTCGAGGACGACAAGAACGGCATGCCATTTCCGCGCGACCGCCGCGCGGTCGTCTATCAGCGCGCCAAGATGGCACTCGACGTCAGGCCCTTCGGCACCACCTACGATGTCTATGCCGAGGGCTACGAGTGGATGGCGCACTCGATCGCCCCGCGGCCGGTCAGCAAGGAGCCGTTCCGGATCATGGTCGGCGGACCCGAATGCACCAGGCCCTACTCCGCATCGATCTTCAATATCTCGGCGATGAGCTTCGGCGCACTCAGCGCCAACGCCATCCGGGCGCTGAACGGCGGCGCCAAGCTCGGCGGCTTCGCCCATGACACCGGCGAGGGTGGCTACAGCCCCTATCACCGCGAGGGCGGAGGCGACATCATCTGGGAGATCGGTTCGGGCTATTTCGGCGCGCGCAACGCAGACGGCACCTTCTCGCCGGAAAAGTTCGCGGCAGGAGCGGCCAACGAGCAGGTCAAGATGGTCGAGCTGAAGCTCAGCCAGGGCGCAAAACCCGGGCACGGCGGCGTCCTGCCGGCCCCCAAGGTGAGTCGGGAGATCTCGCTGACCCGCGGCGTGTCGATGGGCGAGGACTGCGTTTCGCCGTCGCACCATACCGCCTTTTCGACTCCGATCGAAATGATGCGCTTCATCGCCGAGATGCGCCGGTTGTCGGGCGGCAAGCCGGCCGGCTTCAAGCTCTGCATCGGTCACGAATGGGAATTCCTCGCCATCTGCAAGGCGATGCTGGAGACCGGCATCTATCCGGACTTCATCGTCGTCGATGGCAAGGAAGGCGGCACTGGTGCGGCGCCGATGGAGTTCGTCGACCATGTCGGCAAGCCGATGCGTCAGGGTCTCTCCTTCGTGCACAACGCCTTGGTCGGGATCGGCGTTCGCGACCGAATCCGCATCGGCGCCGCAGGCAAGATCATCACCGCCTTCGACATCATCCGAACCCTGGCGCTCGGGGCCGACTGGTGCAATTCGGCGCGCGGCTTCATGTTCGCGGTCGGCTGCATCCAGTCGCAGTCCTGCCACACCGATCGCTGCCCGACCGGTGTGGCCACCCAGGACCCGACGCGGCAGCGTGCGCTGGTGGTGCCCAACAAGATCGAACGGGTCGCCAACTTCCACCGCGCCACGCTCCACGAACTGGCCGAATTGACGGCAGCGGCCGGCCTCGATCACCCCAACGATTTCAAGCCGATGCACATCTCGCGCCGTGTCTCGGCGAGCGACGTCGCCTCCTTCGCCGACCTCTACCCGCCGCTCGCCCAGGGCGAATTGGTGGCCGGCACCGGCAATCTGCGCTGGCGCTTGCCCTGGAACATGGCCGAGGCCCACTCGTTCCGCGCCGTGGCCTAGGGCTGGCCAATTCTGTTGCGAAACGGCCGGTCTTGGCCCAAGCAATTGGCATTCAAGAAGCCCACCGGAAACGCAAGAGGCAACCCATGACCGCTCCCTTCGACTACACCCCGCTGCTCGCACCCGGCACGCCGGCGCCAGCCGTACTGTGGAAGGGCTTTCCCAAGTACAATTTCATCGGCGGCCACAACGACGCCAAGCACGTACCGGTCGATGCCCTGGTCGCGGCAGCCACGGCGGTATTGCAGCGCGAGGGTGCGACGCTGGCAACCTATGGGCTGAACAGCGGCCCGCTCGGCTACCGGCCGCTCCGTGAATTCCTCGCCGGCAAGCTGAAGAGCCACGCCGCCATCACCTGTTCGCCCGACGAGATCCTGATCACTTCGGGCTCGATGCAGGGCCTCGAGCTGGTGAACAGCCTGCTGCTCGTCAAAGGCGACACCGTGCTGATCGAGCAGGAGACCTACGGCGGCGCGCTGACCAAGCTCGGCGTCAATGTCATCGGCATCCCGCTCGACGACGAAGGTCTGCGTCTCGACATCGTCGAACAGACCCTCGCCGACCTGAAGAAGAAGGGTGTGACGCCCAAGTATATCTATACCATTCCGACGGTA
>CALFRN010000183.1 GCA_937919085.1 uncultured Reyranella sp. | reverse complement strand
CTGGCAGATTTCGAGGTCGGCCGGCGACACCTTGGCCAGCAGGCGACCTTGCGTCGCCCAGCCGACCTTGGCCACGCGCACCGCAAGCTCGCGACCGGACCGCGTGAGGTAGATGCCGCGGGCGCGCCGGTCGGCCCCATCCTCGCGGCGTTCGATCAGGCCGCGCCGCTCCAGACTGTCGAGCAGGCGGACCAGCGATGGGCCTTCGATGGCCAGTGCCGTCGCCAGTTCCTTCTGGCGCACCCCGTCGCCCAGATGGCGGACATAGGCGAGCGGCCGCCACGTCGCTTCGGTGAGGCCGAAGGCGCGGAGGTCCGTGTCGACGGATTGACGCAGGCGCCGGGCCAGTCGCGCGACGCTGAAGCCGAAGTCGGTGTGTCGAGATTCTGTCATCGGAAAAACATAGTGCGCTAACTATCTAAAAGGCAAGGCTGAAGTCGACCCGCTCTTCCTGATCGAAGATGCCAGCGCTGGGCGAGGCGTCCGTGTCGGGCCAGCGTCGTCGTCTTTCTGTAACAGCCGCGCGCTATAAAATTTAACGGTGCGAGAAATTCGAGCGTTCGATGGGACCCCGTGCCGTCTGACAGATCGCCTCAACGAAAGCGCAAGATTTCCGACAGTGGCAACCTTCCGTTGACTCAAACCAAGAACAGCGCTCGCCGATTTCGAATGCCGCCCATTCCCCGCGTTTGGCGCCATTTGTCTCCCCTCCAAGAACAAGGAAAGCACCCATGAGCGGTTTCATGAACGCGCTGAAAGTGCAGCGTTGGGACGATCATCGCTACTACCACCATAGCCTCGTCAACCAGTCGCTCCACTTCGTGAGCGCTTCCACGTTCGTCTGTGCCTATGTCGTGGCGTTCTCCGATCCTGCGATGGCTGCCCTGATCGGTTGGCTGGTCGCCATGACGACGCGTCAGATGGGCCATCTCTTCTTCGAGCCCCGCGGCTACGACCAGCTCAATCAGGCGACCGACGACTACAAGGAAGAGATCAAGGTCGGCTACAACATCAAGCGCAAGATCGTGCTGCTGGCGATCTGGGCCCTGTCGCCGCTTCTGCTGGTTGTCGACCCGACGCTGCTCGGGATCTTTGTACCCCATGACGGCGCGGCCGACTTCGTCCGCCATGTCGGCGAACTCTGGCTGGTCGTGGGCCTTGCCGGCATCGCCTTCCGTGCGGTCCAGCTCTTCGTTCTCAAGGACGTCCAGACCGGCCTGGTGTGGGTCACCAAGATTGCCACCGACCCGTTCCACGATATCAAGCTCTATCACCGCGCTCCGCTCGACGTGCTCGCGGGCAAGCAGACGGCCGACGCCATCGTCGAGGCAATCTCGGAGGAGATCGTCGAGAAAGTTCCGGCGGAGGCCTCAAAGTCGGGCGTCTAGGGGGCGGTCGGCGACTACGTTGATCGGCCGGCGGCCGGGCAGCCATTGGGCGGCATAGTGGCCAGCCATCTCGTTCAGAATCCGCCGCTTGATGGTCCGGTCGGTGCCAAGCGCGCCGACCTCGCACCAGCCGCCGCGGCGCATGGCTTCCGCGGCGGAGATAAAGCGGCAGGCAACGGCGTCGAAATCCGCATCGCTGTAGTTCAGACTGAAGACCAGCCGGCCGGTGCCGACCCAGCTGAGCGCCAGGCCCTCGGCCCGGAGGTAGTACTGGAACATCCAATTGTAGCGCGAGGCGCGGCTGTAACAGACGGTCCAGATCGACGACAGCGCCGCCACTTGGATCGGCAGGTCGAGTTCGGCGAGCCTTTGATTGAGCGTGGCGGCGCGCCTTTCCCAGGTGGCGTCGAGATCGCGATAAAGCGCACGCATGTCGGGTCCGTCGAAATGGAGCAGGAATTCGTTCATCGCGGCCATGACGTAGGGATGAGAATTGAAGGTCCCGCGCGCGAAGCAGATGTCGGCCGGGCGGTCGTCGCGGAAGCGCTTCATGAAGCGATGGTGTCCGCACACGACGCCGACCGGCAGGCCGCCGCCGATCGTCTTGCCATAGGTCACGATGTCGGCTTCGACGCCGAAGTATTCCTGGGCGCCTCCTGCCGCCAGCCGGAAGCCGACGAAGATCTCGTCAAAGATCAGGACGATGCCGCGTGCGCTACAGACCTCGCGCAGTGCCTTCAGCCACGCCGCGTAGACTGCGCGATCGACACTGGCGTTCGGCCGGCTGTGCACCAGGGTCGAGTCGGCCGGCGCGCCGATGTTGGGATGCAGGGCCTGCAGGGGATTGACCAGCACGCAGGCGATGTCACGGCGGGTGCGCAACACCTGCAGCGTGGCCTCGGACATTTCCGCCAGCGTATAGGTGTCGTGCGCCGGTACCGGGTTGCCGACGCCGGGCTGCACGTCGCCCCACCAGCCATGGTAGGCGCCGCAGAAGCGCACCAGATGGGAACGGCGCGTGTGATAGCGGGCCAGCCGGACGGCCTGCATGACCGCTTCCGTCCCCGACATGTGGAACGAGACCTCGGCCTTGCCGGAAATCCGCGCCAGGCGCGCGACGTTGTCGGCGACCAGCGACGGATAGGAGCCCAGGACCGGGCCCAGTTCGGCCACGCGCCGGGCGCCGCGGTCGAGGCAGGCCTTGTAGAAATCGTAGCCGAGCAGGTTGACGCCATACGACCCGGTGAGGTCGTAGGAGGCGTTGCCGTCGAGGTCGGCCACCATGACGCCGTTGGACGTCGCAAGAAAAGACGCCGCAGGCAACCGCGCCTTCACCTGCGGACTGAACTGGAACGGCACGCGGTAGGCCTCGGTGAACTGCAGGTCTGGAATGCGCGGCGCGGCTTCGGCCGTCAGCCCAAGGGTCCGCGCGCTCCCGGTCCGGAAGAGACCGGACAGCCGGTCGAACTCGGTGCGCCGGCGGGCGGCAATCTCCACCGCGGCATCGTCGGCGCGGAAGAAGCGCGCGTCGTCGAAGCTGTAGTTGGGCACCAGGGCGGCGATGCGGCGCGACAGGCGCGAATGGCCGGCGAGGGAGCGATGCTTGGCGCGTGACAGGGCAAGTCTTGCCCGGAGCCTTACAGCCCCGGCGGCCACCAGCAGGACGGCGAGGATGATCCAGGTGACGGACATGGCATCGAAGTCCATTGTCATCGAGTTTACCTAGCCCCCTTGGCAGTCGAATGAATATCGGCCGGGAACTGGCGAGGATCCTGCAGCAGGAAGACATCAACTTCCTGCTGACCAACCGCATTCCGCGGCGGCTTGCCACCCGCTTCCTCGGCTGGTTCAGCCGGATCGAGAACCCGCTGCTGGCCCGCGCGTCGATCGCGATCTGGCGTCTGTTCGCCGATCTCGACCTCCGGGACGCCAGGCTCCAGTCCTTCAAGAGC
>CALFRN010000182.1 GCA_937919085.1 uncultured Reyranella sp. | reverse complement strand
CCGCGGCGGGCGGCAGCGCGGATCTGGCGATAGACCGCCTCGACCGCGCTGACATCGAGACCGCGCGTCGGCTGGGCGGCGACCAGCGCCACCAGCGGATCGAGCGTCAGTTCACGTCCCAGAACGGCTTTTTGCTGGTTGCCGCCGGAGAGGCCCGAGAAGGCGACCTCAGGTCCGGCCGCGCGGACGTCGAATTCCACCATCTGGGCCGCTGCGGCCGCGTTCAGCGCCCGGCGTTGCAGCAGGCCGAAGCGGGTGAAGCGGTCGAGCTTGTTGAGATACATGTTCTCGGCGACCGACATGGCGGTGACGCAGGCCACGGCGTGGCGATCCTCGGGCACGATGCCGCCGCCGGCCGCGGTCACGGCGGCGGCGCCCGCGTGCGTCAGCTCCGTCTCGCCGATGAAATAGCGGCCCTCGGTCGGCGACAGCAGGCCCGCCAGCACCATGCCGAGCTCGCTCTGGCCGTTGCCCTCGACGCCGGCCAGGCCGACGATTTCGCCGGGCCGGATCTCCAGGGTGAAATTGTCGAGGCGCGTGGCCCCGTGCCGATCCTGGACGGTGAGCCCGTCGCAGGTCAGGGCGAAGCCCGGCCGGTGTTCCGCCAATCCGACGTCCGGCACGTCATCCGCAGTATCCTTCGAATCGGCCAGCGCAATGTCGAGCGGCTTCACCTCGCGGCCGACCATGGCCTGTACCAGCGACGTCATGTCGGCGCTCGCCATGCTCTCCTGAGCGACCAGCCGGCCGGCGCGCAGCACCGCGACCTCATCGGCGACCTTGGCAATC
This sequence comes from uncultured Reyranella sp., assembly GCA_937919085.1. Lineage (GTDB taxonomy): Bacteria > Pseudomonadota > Alphaproteobacteria > Reyranellales > Reyranellaceae > Reyranella. The sequence continues at coordinate 5,711 of CALFRN010000182.1, read as the reverse complement.
TCGGCCAGCTTGTGGGTGACCAGAATGACGGCGCGACCCGAATCGGCGACACGCCGGCAGATGTCTAGCAATGCGCCGATCTCGCCCGGCGGCAACACCGCGGTGGGCTCATCCAGCACCAGGAGCTGCGGATCGCGCATCAGGCATTTCACGATCTCGGCGCGCTGACGCTCGCCCACCGACAGTTCGCCGACCACGGCGTCGGGATCGAGCACGAAGCCGAAGCGATCGGCGATGTCACGGATGCGATCGCCGAACTCGCGCCGCTTCAGGACACCCTTGGCCTGGCCCAGCATCAGGTTCTCGACCACCGTCATGCGCGGCACGAGGCTGAAATGCTGATGCACCATGGCGATACCCTGCTCCAGCGCCGCGGCCGGGCTGGACGGCAACCACACCCGGCCGCCGAACTGCATCTGTCCGGCCGTGGGCGCATAGACTCCGAAGATCAGGTTGCAGAGCGTCGACTTGCCGGCACCGTTCTCGCCCAACAGGCAGTGAACGGTGCCGGCATGAACATCTAGCGTGATGCCTTCCAGCGCCTGCAGGCCGCCGAAGCGCTTGCCGAGCCCCTGGAGGGAAAGAAGCGGGCTCAGGCGTCGAGGACCTTGATCTTGCCCGACAGCAGATCCTTCTTGATCTGCTCGAGCTTGGCCTTTTGCTCCGGCGTGGCCTTGCAGATGACCATGTCGGAGGATTTCGGCCCCATGGCCAGGCCGAACGGCTTGAACTCGGGCTTCCACGTGCCGGCCACGACCTGCTCGATGGCATATTCGACCTGGAAGCCGACGCCGGTGACCGAATAGGCGACGTAGAGCGGATCGGTGCCGCAGCGGTCGGTGTAGCTGCCGATGACGTGCGTGCCCTTCTCGCGCGCCGCCTGTTCCATGCCGCGCAGGCCGAGGTTCAGGATGTGATAATGAACGTCCGCGCCCTGGGCGATGGCGGCCAGGGTCGCTTCCTTGGACTTGGCGACGTCGTCGAAGTCGCCGGTGTAGCTCTCGAAGTACTTGATGTTGGGATTGATGTAGCGCGCGCCGTTGCCGAACTCCTTGCCGGTGTTCTTGATCGCCGGGATCTCCAGACCGCCGACATAGGAAACCGCGCCGTTCTTCGACAGCATGGCCGCCGCGGCACCGGCGACGAAGCCGATCTCGGCCTGGCGGACGTCGTAGCCCGAGACGTTGGCGGGTTTTTTGGGGTCGGCGTTGCCGCCGATGACGGCGAACTTCACCTTGGGGAAGCGCGGTGCCACCTTGAAGACCGAGGCCTGGGTCTGGCCGCCGACGCCGATCACCAGCTCGTTCTTTGCGGCCAGCGCCACGAGCACCTGCTCCATGTCGCCGAACTTTACATTTTCGATGTATTTCACGGTGATCTTGGCCCCGAGCTTCTTTTCCGCCGCCTGCAGGCCGTCATAGCCCGACTCCATCCAGCCCTTGTCGGATTTCGAACCCGGAATCAGCACGCCAACCGTGAGAGGTCCCGCCGCACGCGCCGGCGCCGCCAAGCCTCCCAGCATCACAAGGCCGGCAGTTCCGGCCAGGAATTGACGACGATCGAAATTGCTCATGCTTTGCCTCCTCCGCTTAATGTTGCGAGGGAACAGGCAATCGCCGTGCCAACAGGCCGAGGAATGGCAGGGAACTTGCTTCCGACCCTGAAATCACGAGGTCGACCGGGAGGGACATATGGCTGCCAAACTTCGTCCGCTGGGGGCGCCGCGCGCAGGCTACGTCTGGGGCGCCAGTGCCGACCACATCGACATGGCGACCCAGCCGGTCAAGCCGGTTCCGCTCAAGGTTCCGGCAGCGCCGCAGAATGTGACCATCGATCTCAAGCGCAGCGCGATGATCGTAATCGATATGCAGAACGACTTCTGCGCCAAGGGCGGCTGGGTCGACCACCTCGGTGCCGACTACACGCCCGACCGCCGCCCCATCAAACCGCTGCAGAAACTCCTGCCCGCCCTGCGCAAGGCCGGACTTCCGGTCATCTGGGTGAACTGGGGCAACCGGCCCGACCTCGCCAACATGCCGCCCAACCAGATCCACCTCTACAAGCCGGCCGGCACCGGTATTGGTCTCGGCGATCCCCTGCCCGGCAGCGGCGCGCCGGTTCTGCAGAAGAATTCATGGGCCGCCGCCGTGGTCGATGAACTGGCGCCGAAACCACAGGACATCAGGGTCGACAAGCATCGCATCAGCGGTTTCTGGGACACGCCGCTCGATTCGATCCTGCGCAATCTCGGCATCCGCACCGCGCTGTTTGCCGGCGTCAACACCGACCAGTGCGTGCTGCACAGTCTGACCGACGCCAACTTCCTGGGTTATGGTTGTGTGCTGGTCGAGGATTGCTGCGCCACGACCTCGCCCGACTTCTGCACCGAGGCCACGATCTGGAACGTGAAGAAGTGCTTCGGCTTCGTGACGGACTCGGCAAGGATCCTGACGGCACTTAAAAAGAAGTAGGTCAGCGCATTTCCCCGGCGGACGACGTAACATGGTGGCGTGCCGCCGATCAGCCCCCTCGTCTTCAACCTTGCCGTTGCGCTCGGCATCGGCCTGCTGATCGGCATCGACCGCGAGCGCCGCAAGGGTACCGGACCGGCTCGATCGCCGGCGGGCATTCGAACCTTCACCATCACCTCGCTGTGCGGGGCCGTTGCCGTTATCGCCGGCGGCGAACTCCTGCTCGCGGTCGCCACGGTTGGCGTCTTTGCCCTGGCGGCGCTGGCCTATTGGCGGGCGGCTGAGCGCGACCCCGGCCTTACGACGGAAGTCGCCCTGGTCACCACGGTACTGCTGGGCGGGCTCGCCATTCACGAGCCGGCACTCGCGGCGGGCCTGGGCGTGATCGTGGCCGGTCTGCTGACGGCGCGCACCGCGATCCATCGCTTCGTCCGCTCGGCGCTCACGGAAGACGAAGTCCGCGACGGCCTGATCTTCGCCGGCGCCACGTTGATCGTGCTGCCGCTTCTGCCCGACACGGCGATCGGCCCCTATGGCGCGCTCAACCCGCGCACGATCTGGATCGTGGTCGTCCTGGTCATGGGCGTGGGCGCGCTGGGTCATATTGTCGTGCGCCTGGTAGGCGCCCGCTTCGGCCTGCCGCTGGCAGGCCTTGCCTCGGGATTCGTGTCGAGCATCGCCACCATCGGTGCTATGGGCGCGCGCGTGGCCAGAAAGGGCGAATTGCTTGAGGCCGCGGCGGCGGGCGCCGTCCTCTCGACCGTGGCCACGTTCGTCCAGCTCTTCCTTCTGATCGGCGCAACCAGTACCGCTGCCCTGGCGGCGCTGTTCGTGCCGCTGGCCTGCGGTGCCGCTGCCGCCGTGCTCTATGGCGGCATCTTCACGGCGATCGCGCTGCGCCACAAAGTCGAGCAACAGGCAGAGCCCGGGCATGCCTTCAGCCTCCGGACGGCCCTGCTGTTTGCCGCGATGCTGTCGGTCATCCTCGTTGCCGCGGCAGCCCTCGAAGACTGGTTCGGAAACGCCGGTGCCCTGGCGGTGGCCAGCCTAGCCGGAATAGCCGACACCCATTCGGCCGCGGTATCGGTGGCTTCCCTGGTCGCGTCGGACCGCCTCGGCGCTGCGGATGCGGTCGTTCCCATCCTGGCGGCGGTCACGACCAACACCGCCACGAAGATCGTCTTCGCCTTTACCGCCGGCGGCCGCGCCTTCGCCTGGCGCGTCGTCCCCGGCCTTATCCTCGTCGTCGCCGCTTCGTGGGCAGGGGCCCGGTTCCTTGGCTGATCTGGTCCTCCTGCCCGGCTTCATGTGCGATCAGGATCTCTGGACCGACATGGTGCCGGATCTCGCGGCGCTGGGCCCGATCCACCATGGCAATGTCTATGAGGATGACACGCTGGACGGCATGGCGCGGCGCGTCCTCGACGCCGCGCCCGAACGGTTCGTGCTGATCGGCTTCTCGATGGGCGGGTTCGTGGCCCGCGTGCTGGCCCTCCTGGCGCCCGAACGCGTGGCGGGCGTGGCCTTCGTCGCTTCGTCCGCACGCGGCTATTCCGACGAGGAGACGGCGCGCCGCAAGGCAGGCTATCGGCCGGGCGACAGGCCGCCGCGCGCGACCGGTGCCGTCACGACGGCGATGGGCCTGCATCCCGACCGGGAGAAGGACCCGGTGCTGCTCGATCGGCTGCGCGGCATGCAGCGCCGGCTGGGCCCTGAGGTGCGAAAGCTGCAGGCGGGCCTCGTCCGCCGCGACGGCTACGCCGATCTCGAGCGCATCGCCTGCCCGGCCCTGGTGATCGCCTGTCGCCAGGACCGGCTGCGAAGCCTTGCCGAGACGGAGCGCATGGCCAGGCACCTGCCGCACGCACGCTTCGAGGTGATGGAGGACTGCGGCCACATGGCGCCGCTGGAACGGCCGCACGAACTCAGCCAACTGCTCGGCACCTGGATCAGGGACGAGGGACTTTAGGTCGCCGCGCCCGCCGCGACAGCCAGACCGCGCCGCCGAACACGAAGCTCACCGCGAAAGCCGCGGCCGAAGGCAGCCAGATATCGACGAACGACACGATGCGCGCCCGAATCGGGTTGTCCGAATCGTAGATGACCGTCACCCGCTCACCCTCGACGAACGGTGTTGCGCTGGCGCCGCGACCATGAAATTCGATCTCGCGTCCCCCGCGAGTCGTGAAACGCACGACCGGCGCGTAGGAAGTGCGCTCGCTGTCGCGTTCCCGGTCGAAGCTCTTGCTGGTACGAATTTCCTGCACGACGCCCTGGGCCCGGACACCGCCGGTGTAAAGGTCGGCCGCGCTCCACAGAACGAACAGGCCGATCAGGCCGGCGCCTGCGGCGACGACCGAGAACATCGTTTCGCCCAGCACCGGCAGATCGACGCCCCGGGAAAGCCCCCAGGCCACGGCACCGAACATCAGCCAGATGCCTCCGAACACGGAGACGACGATCGCCATCGACCACAGCCGGTCGAACGTGGCGATGCGGAAATCGGCGGGGTCCTGCGGCATGTAGAGGATGGCGACCCGGTCGCCGACCGCAAAGTCCGGCGCCCCGGAGCCGAGATCCTTCACCATCCGGCTCTCGCCCGAGGCCAGCCGGAAGCGCACCACTGGCGCGTACATGTCGCCCTCGCGCCGCATCTCGACCACCTCGCCTTCTACAGGCTCACCGTGCAGCACAAGACGCAGGCTGCCGAGTCCGAGCGCCAGGCCACCGGCCAGGATCAGGCCGCCGAGAGCCAGCACCAGCCCGCCAATCCAGCCCCAATTGCGATCGACGGCCATCGCAGCGTCCTCAGGCCGGCCGGCGGCGGAGCGTATCGACGATGTCGGCAAGTTGCCTGCCCTGCGGAGTCGTCGGATCGAGAAGCTGTTCGCGCGGCGTGCGCTCGGCCAGCCGGCCGAGTTCGATCAGCGTCTGGATGTGCTGATGGCGCGTCAGGCCGTACTCGGACGATCGGTGACGGAAGAAAAGCCGGAAGAGCTGGTTGTTGCCAACCAGGGCACTGAATTCCGTCGCCGTCACCCAGATCAGGAAGCAGATGAAGATCCAGAGATGGACCGCCACGAAGCGGTGCCAGGTGAACTGCTGCAGCTCGTCCTGGAAGGCGCCCCCGAATCCTCCGGACTCCCAGGCGAAGTGCAGGGCCTTCTCGAGGAAGCGGACGACCAGCACGACGACCGAATAGAAAGCCGTCTTGTAGAGGATCGGCAGGATCAGAGGGCC
>CALFRN010000181.1 GCA_937919085.1 uncultured Reyranella sp. | reverse complement strand
GGCATCGACGCAGCCGAATCCCCGCTGGGGATCCCATTGCAGGACGGCGCCCTCGATGTTTGGCCGGGCGGCGTTGATCAAGGCGTTGCGCGCGTCGAGCGACGTCGGATAGCTGCCGGGATAGACCGACCCCGCCACCCGCCGCTTCTTGTCGAAGAGCAGCGCGACGAGCCCGGCGACGTGGGGCGCCGCCATGCTGGTGCCCGACATCGCCGTCACCGCCGCCGGCCCGTAGCCCGTGCCGTTGGCGACGGGGTCGCCCTTCGACCTGGCGCCGGTGATCAGCTCGCCCGGCGCGCAGACGTCGGGTCGCCGGTTGCTGTCGCGCGTCGGCCCGGCCGAACTGAAGGCCATGATCTCACCGATGCCGTTGCCGTCGATCGGGCCGCCGGGCGTGTAGGTGGCGGTGCTGATCGCGCCCACGACGATGGCATTGGCGACGCCCGAGGCATTGGCGCTGAGGGTGCCCAGCGGATCGATCTTGCTGTTGGGTTCCGCCACGATCTTGGGCGGCGGCCGCCGGAAGGCGGCCTGGTCGGCGTCGTCCCGCTCGATCCAGGCTTCGAGCCGGATCGCCGGGAAATCGACGTCGGCACCGGCCACCACCTTGCGGCCGGTGACCTCGAGGCGCCACGTCTCCCAGCGCTTCTTCGCCGGCCGCGGCGTGAGGACGGCTTTCAGGTAATGCAGCGTGCTGCCGCCGGCGCTGCCGTACTTCGTGGCGGCCTCGATGCTGCCGGCGGCGTCTCCGGCTTCGTCGGCGAGGGCCGACGGCGCGGTGACGGCTGCGGTCGGCACTGTATTCGGCGCCTTCCGGCAGTCGGCGAGAAAGACGTCGAGCTTGATGTCGACGCCCGCCGGCTTGTCGAACCAGATTTTGACCTCGTTACTTCTCTCGTCGCGCTGTGGCACACGCACGTCGAAGGTCGCCTTGTAGACCTTGGCGTCGCCGTCGGTTTCCCGTTTGGTGAAGCCGCTGGCGTGCAGGCCACCGCGGAACTGGTTGCCGGCCGACCACACCACGGCGCGGCCGTTCTTGCCGGTGAAGACCTGGTTGTCGAGCCTCACGTTCCAGGCCTTCTGGCCGGCCGTCTGCGGCACGTCGCCATGGTCGAAGGAATCGTGCGGGCCGTCGTTGGTGCCGAGGCTGACATTGAAGACCGTGGGCTTTCCGGTGGCGGCGTCCAGTTGCAGCAGGCTCGCCGCCCGCTTGAGGGCGTTGAAGATCGCGGTGCCGCTGACGAACCTCCGTCCATCGATTTCATCGATATGAACCTGCACGAAGCAAAGGTCGGCCGCCGGCGCCACGCCCTTGACGCCGGTACCGTTGCCGTTTCCCGCCGCGATGTCCATGACGAGCGTGCCGTGGCTGCCGCCCGAGTCGGGACTGGTGCAGTTGTTCCTGGGCGCGTGCGGCTTGTAGGGGGCAGCGTCGTAGGGCGAGGCGGCGGCGAGCCAGGTCTCGATCGTGCCCTGCAGATAGTCGTCTGATCCGCCGCCGGCCTTCATGTCGATCAGCAGTTTGAGGCGGCTGCCTGTCAGGGTTCCCTGCGGTTCGCCGGTCTTGGCGATGCGGAAGTTGCGATGCGCGAAGTCGCAGCCCATGTCGACCACGCAGACCGTGACGCCGGTGCCGTCGTAGGCGAGGTTGACCGGCGGCTTCGCGAGCGTCGTCGGGTCGGCGCCGATGTAGGGGACGGAGCGAACGAGGTCGGGCTGGAACTGCGGCGCGATCGAGATCGGTCCGAACTGCTGGATCAGCGCAAGCAGGAACTTGGCGATGTCGCGCACGCCGGAGAGATCGACGCTGCAGGCCGCGACGAACCCGCCCGTCGCCTCCTGGTTGGCGGCCGCGTCGGCTGCCGTCAGGATCGTCGTGTCCGTCCAGTCGCTCTTCAGGATCAGCCCGGGCTCGAAGCCCGGCACCACGGGTTTGCCGTACTTGTCGTAGAAGAACTGTTGTGTCGACCGCACGAAGAGGCCGAGTTCCGCCTTCCTCTTCTTGGCTGCCGCGCGCTGGCATTCCACGACGAGCCGCTCGCGCATCACGCCGGCCAGCATCTGCTCCGCGACCTTGGTCCCAAGGGCCGACGGCATTTCGGTTTTGGAATCGCCTTTCTCAGCCATGCGCCCCCCGACACAAGTGACGGAGGCTGTGAATGCACGGCAACCGTCGATCGCTGATGGATCATTCATGCTAGTGTCACGAG
>CALFRN010000180.1 GCA_937919085.1 uncultured Reyranella sp. | reverse complement strand
CCCAGGCGGCAGCGGATGCTGCAGCCCCGGCGACGGCCGACGCAGCGGCGCCCGCGGCGGGTGCTGCTCCGGCGGCAGGTGCCGCTCCGGCGGCAGGTGCCGCCGCACCGGCTAAGAAATAGCCGGCGGACCAGGGCAGGATTCGACCGGTCCGATGCTGCTGCTGGTCGGGCTCGGCAACCCCGGGCCGCGCTATGCGGGGCACCGGCACAATGTTGGATTCATGGCGGTGGACGCGATCGTCCACCGCCGTGTCTTCTCGCCATGGCGCAAGAGGTTCAACGGCGAAGTGGCCGAAGGTCATCTGGGCGGCGAACGCGTCATCGTATTGAAGCCCATGACCTTCATGAACGAGTCAGCCAAGGCCGTGGGCGAGGCGGTACGCTTCCTCAAGGTGCCGCTCGACCGCGTGGTCGTATTCCACGACGAACTCGACATCGCGCCCGGCAAGGTGCGCATGAAGAAGGGCGGCGGCGCCGGCGGCCACAACGGCCTGCGCGACATCGACGCCCACGTCGGCAAGGACTACCGGCGCGTTCGCATCGGCATCGGCCATCCCGGCCACAAGGATCTGGTGCTGCACTGGGTCCTGCGCGACTTCGAGCCCGACGAGCGTGACGCCGGGACCGGCTGGGTGCCGAAGGTGCTTTCAGCCCTGGCCGAGGAATCGGCACTGCTGATCGAGGGCGGCGCCAAGGCCGACGAGAAATACATGAGCCGGGTGGCACATCTCGCACCGCCGCCCGATCTCCCGGCCAGATTGGACATCAAAGAGTAGGCGGTCAGAAAGCAAATCATGGGTTTCAATTGCGGTATCGTCGGCCTGCCCAATGTCGGCAAGTCGACCCTGTTCAATGCGCTGACGGCGACACAGGCGGCGCAGGCGGCCAACTATCCGTTCTGCACCATCGAGCCCAATGTCGGACGCGTCGCCGTGCCCGATCCGCGCCTCGACAAGCTCTCGGCAATCGCCGGCTCGGCCAAGATCATCCCGACCCAGCTCGAGTTCGTCGACATCGCCGGCCTCGTGAAGGGTGCCTCGAAGGGCGAAGGGCTGGGCAACCAGTTCTTGGCCAACATCCGCGAAGTCGATGCCATCGCCCATGTGCTGCGCTGCTTCGAAGACGGCGACGTCACCCATGTCTCGGGCAATGTCGACCCGGTGCGCGACGCCGAGATCGTCGAGACCGAGCTGATGCTGGCCGACCTCGACAGCCTGGAGAAGCGCCTGCCCAACCTCGAGAAGCGCGCCAAGAGCGGCGACAAGGACGCCGCCGCCGAGGCGCCGGTGGTCAGGAAGGCACTCGACGCGTTGCGCGAAGGCAAGCCGGCGCGCGAGGCCATGCTGACGGCCGACGAATGGCCGGTATTCCGCGGGCTGCAGCTCATCACCGCCAAGCCGATGATGTACGTGCTGAACGTCGATGAAGCATCCGCCGCCAGCGGCAACGCCCACAGCACAAAGGCCGAAGCCTTCGCGAAGCAACGCGGCATGCTGTCGGTCGTGATCTCGGCCGCCATCGAAGCCGAGGTGGCGCAGCTGCCGCCGGAGGACCAGAGCGACTATCTGTCCTCGCTCGGCCTCGAGGAAACCGGCCTCACGCGCGTGGTCCGGGCGGGCTATCAGCTCCTCGACCTCGTGACCTTCTTCACCGTCGGACCGAAGGAGGCACGCGCCTGGACCGTACGCCGCCAGGCCACTGCACCGGCGGCGGCAGGCGTCATCCACACCGACTTCGAGAAGGGCTTCATCCGCGCCGAGACCATCGCCTATGACGACTACGTGACCCTGAATGGCGAAGCCGGCGCGCGCGATGCCGGCAAGTTGCGCCTCGAAGGCAAGGAATACGCCGTCAAGGACGGCGACGTCTTTCACTTCCGGTTCAATGTTTAGGGCTACGCCCTGAACATTGGCGGGTGGCAGCGCTTGTAATCAAGCGCGAGCGCCCGCACCGTGCAGAATAGACAAGAATGCGAACCTGGAGTGGCCGTTCTTTCTTCGGCGCTCCCGGACATTGCTACGCTTGGCGGCTTGTAACCAAGCCGCGGCCTGACGCTATCAGGCCGAGCTTTGCTCGGCCTAGGACCCGATCGCGCCGCCGCCCTTCTTGGTAATGGCGATCACCGAAGGCCGTGGCGGCATGCCATCCTTGAAGTCGGGCCAGCGCGTCGACGGCTTTTCGAAGGTCGAGCCGGCATCCTCGCCGGGATGCTGGATCGCCAGGAACACAGTGCCATCGTCGGGTGTCAGGATCGGGCCACACACTTCCGCGCCGGTCGGTGCCTGGAAGAAGCATCTGGTGAGGCCACGACCATAGCCCGCCGTATCGGCACCGTAGAGACCGTCGGCGACACCGGCCGCGCTCGGCGCGCCGTCCGTGGCGATCCAGATGCGACCCTTGCTGTCGAAGGCGCAGTTGTCGACACAGGACAGCCAACCGTTCTCGGTGGTTGCCCGGTGATAGCGGGCGCCGGGATCGATGCCAGGCCGCCCGCCGGCGATGAAGATCGACCATGCACCGTCGGTCGACCCATGATCGCCGTCCTTGGGCGCGATTTCGATGACGTGGCCATGGGCGTTGCGGGCCATCGGGTTGGCGCGGTTGACCTGTTGCTCGGTGCGGCGCGTGTTGTTGGTGAGCATCACATAGACGCGGCCGTTGACCGGGTTGGCCTCGACATCCTCCGGCCGGTCCATCGGGGTGGGCTTCAGGAGATCGGCGGCAAGCCGGGCGTTGATAACGACATCTGCCTGGCTGGCAAAGCCGTTGTCCGCCGTCAGCGGGCCCTGGCCATGGATCAGCGGCATCCACTCGATCTTGCCGTCGTCGGCGAAGCGGGCAACGTGGAGCGTGCCGTCGTCGAGAAGGTCCTTGTTCGCGGCACGATCCTGGCGGTTCCACGGCTTCGCCGTCACGAACTTGTAGACGTAGTCGAAGCGCTCATCGTCGCCCATGTAGATGACGACGCGACCGTCCTTGGCCAGCGCGTGATGACAGCCTTCGTGCTTGAAGCGTCCCAGGGCCGTGCGCTTGATCGGTGTCGAGGCGGGATCGTACGGATCGATCTCGACGATCCAGCCGAAGCGGTTGGGCTCGTTGGGCTCCTTCTCGACGTTGAAGCGATCAAAATACTTCGACCAGCCGTACCGGGTCGCCTTCGAGATGCCGTAGCGCTTGTAGGACCTGGCGTCCGGCAGTTTCTCCGCGTCGCCCCCGAAGTAGCCGTTGAAGTTCTCCTCCGCCGTCAGCCAGGTGCCCCACGGCGTCTCTCCGCCGGCGCAGTTGTTCAACATGCCGAGGACCTTGCGTCCCGTCGGGTCAGCCGAGGTCTTGAGCTTGTCGTGGCCGGCCGCCGGTCCCGATATCTCGATCGACGAATTGGCCGAGATGCGCCGGGCATACTTGCTGTCGGGTACGACCTTCCAGCGCCCGCCATCCCGCGCGATCTCGACGATCGCCCCGCCGTGGGCAGCCATTTCGACTTCGGCCTGGGCTTTCGACACCTTGAGATTGACGCCGCGCCCCGAGCCCAGGCCCGCGAACATCAGGCCGGGAATGGTGTATTCGTGATTGACGACCATGAGGAAGCGATCGTTTGCCGTGCTGCTGGCAGGCAGGGCATGCAAGCCGACAAAGTCGCAGTTGTAGCCGAACTGCATTTCCTGGGCGGCCGCGGTCAGGTTGGCCGGATCGAAGGCCGGCGCATCGGCGACGACAGGGTCGCCCCAGCGGATCAAAACGTGCGCTTCATAGCCTTCGGGAATGTGGTGCGTCTTGTCGAGCGCACGCGGCACCTCCCTGAAGGCGAGTGTCGAAGGCCCGGCCCCCTGGGCTGCCGCCGGCGATCCGGCGAAGTCGCTGAGAACCGCGGCCGTCGCGCCAATGGCCGCCAGGCCACGCAGCGCCTCCCGGCGATTGAGCCGCCGCTCGATCAATTCGCCGATCGGCGGTTCGTTGCTGGGATTCGAGCCGATATCCTCGGGATCAGTGAAGCCGTTGTCATTGACGCGCATGGCAGTCTCCGTGGGAACTTGCCACCGAGTTAGCGGGCCCGGACGATGACCACGTGACGGCTCCGTTGCATTTTCGTGGCATACACGCGCCGGACCGGTGCAAATCCCTTAAGGCAACACACGCTTCATCCAGGCCGCGGTCGCCTGGGACTCCTGGCTCTCGCTCGCTTCGAGCCTGGCAATAACCCGGTGGCGGTCCTCGACATCGCGATTCTGGCTGAGCTTCAGCTTGGTTTCGACCCGCGAGAGAGGGAGGCGGAACGCCACGATGCCCCGCGTCTGGGCCTCGGCGTTGCCCGGCGGCAGCCGCCCCAGGGCCCAGGCGTCAGGGCCGCTGCCCTCGTAGGCGGCAGCCAGCTTGCCCAGGACCTCCAGCGCGCCCGCCGTGTCCTCGACGACCTGCGGCTGGCCGTAGGCGTGCACCGTGACGTAGTTCCAGGTCGGAACCTTGACGCCGGGCGTATACCAGGTCGGCGAGACATAGGCGTGCGGCCCCCAGAAAAGGGCGAGCGATTGAGCGGGACGCTCGAACAGCGTCCAATGCGGGTTGGCGCGTGCCATGTGGCCGATCAGCGAGCCGTGCGGCGTGCCATCGTCCTGCCACAGCAGCGACAGATGGGTGGCCATCGGTGCGCCGTCGGCGTCCGACGTCATCAGCAGTGCCCAGCTATGGGCCTGCATGATCTCGCGGCCCGTCGCCGCGTCACCCTCGAAGTGTTTCGGCACATACATGACTGATCCAATGGGTTGAACGCCGCTGCAATACCATGTCCAATGCCGCCCGCATTCAGGAGGAAATTTCATGGGCGAAGATATACGTCTTAAGTCAGCGGCCGGCGAGATCGGTGCCTATCTGGCGACCCCGAAGAACACGCCCAAGGGCGGCGTCGTCGTCGTCATGGAAATTTTCGGCGTGAACAACCACATCCGGAACGTCACCGACAAGCTGGCCCAGGACGGCTATCTGGCATTGGCGCCGTGCTTTTTCGACCACATCAAGCCCAAGATCGAGCTTGGCTACACCCCCGACACGATCGCCGAAGGGCGCAAGCACGTCACCGAACTCGGCCTCGACAAGCCGGTGCAGGACGTCGATGCCGCCATCGCCGAACTAAAGAAGCGCGGGGCCAAGAAGGTGGCGGTCACCGGCTTCTGCTGGGGCGGCACCATTACCTGGCTGTCTTCGACTCGGCTGAAGCCTGACGCGGCGATCGGCTACTATGGCGGTGGCATCTATGGCACCAAGGGAGAGAACCCGGCGGTGCCGACCATGCTGCATTTCGGCGACAAGGACATGCACATCCCGATGACGCATGTGAACGAGCTCCGGAAGCTCCATCCCGACGTCCTGATCTACGACTACCCGGCCGACCACGGTTTCCATTGCGACGAACGCGGCAGCTACGACGGCCTCGCCTCCGCGCAGGCCTATGCCCGCACCCTGGAGTTCATGGCCAAGCACGTTGGCTAGAAAGCCGGCCCGGAAACCCTTCGATCCAACGGCGCGGGGCCCGCTCGGCGGGGTTCGCGTCGTCGATCTGTCGCGCCTCGTCGCCGGCAACATCCTGACCTTGCAGCTCGGCGATTTCGGCGCCGAGATCATCAAGATCGAACCGCCCGAGGGCGACACGCTGCGTTCGTGGCGGGTCAAGGGACTCGAAACCGCCTGGAAGGTTTACAGCCGCAACAAGAAGAGCGTGGCGCTCGACCTGCGGTCCGAGGGCGGCCGCGCGATCGTCAAGAGCCTCGCGGCCACGGCGCAGATCCTGGTTGAGAGCTTCCGGCCCGGCGTGCTGGAAGACATGGGCCTGTCGCCAGCCGAACTGCACAAGCTCAATCCGAAGCTGGTGATCGTGCGCATCTCCGGCTGGGGTCAGGACGGCCGCTATCGGCACAAGCCGGGTTTCGGCACCCTGATCGAAGGCTATAGCGGTTTCGCCTCGATGAACGGCTTCGGCGACCGCGAGCCGGTGCTGCCGCCGATGTATCTCGCCGACGCCACGGCCGCGCTCTACGGTTACGGTGCCGTCCTGGTCGCCCTGCGCGAGGTCGAAGTGAACGGCGGCAAGGGACAGACCCTCGACCTGCCGCTGTTCGATCCGCTGTTCTCCGTGCTGGGCCCCCAGGCCGCCAACCACAAGCTCACCGGCGAAGTGAAGGAGCGTACCGGCAGCCGCTCGACCAACGCCGCGCCCCGCAACGTCTATCGCACCAGTGACGACCATTGGGTCTGCCTGTCGGCATCGACGCAGGGCATGGCCGAGCGGGTACTGGTGAAGATCGGCCGGCCGGAACTGGTCAAGGACCCGCGCTTCGCCACCAACATCGAACGCGTCAAGCACGGCGAGGAACTCGACAACATCATCGGCGGCTTCATCGTCGCACGCGATCTTGCCGAGAACCTGAAGTTCTTCGACGAGGCCGGCGTCACCATCGGCCCGGTTTACGATATCGCCCAGATCGTGCAGGACGACTATGTGCTGGAGCGCGAGGCTCTGATCGAGATTCCCGACGCCGACATGGGTGAGCTGCCGACCCATCCCGTCGTGCCGCGCCTGTCCGGAACGCCGGGCGCCCTGAAGAGCGCGGCGCCGACAATCGGCGAACACAACGAAGCACTGCTGAAGCCGCTGCTGGGCGAGGCCGAATACGCCAGGCTCTGCGCGTCCGGCACGATCTCCCGGGGAAAGAAGAAGTGAACCAGCCTCTCCGCTCCAAGCCGGCGCCGCCTGTCTGGCGATCGATCCTCTACGTCCCGGGCAATGTCCCCAAGTTCATCGACAAAGCGCACGAGCGCGGCGCCGATTGCGTGCTGATCGACCTCGAGGACAGCGTGCAGCCGGCACAGAAGCCCGAAGCCCGCGCCATGCTGCCCGAGACGATGAAAAAGGTGGCCCGGGGAGGCGCCGACGTCGCCGTGCGCATCAACCGGCCGCTGCGCCTTGCGATCCCCGATATCGAGGCGGCGGTGCGGCCGGGCCTCTCGGCGCTGTTCATCACCAAGACCGAAGGCGTCCAGCACCTGCGCCTGCTCGACGAAATGGTGACCGAACTCGAACGCGAACGCGGCATGCCGGCCGGCGGCGTGGGTTTCAGCACCATGATCGAGCACCCGCGTGCCCTTACCCAGATCCACGACATCGCCGAGCATGGCCCGAGGGTCATCGCCATGATGCTGGGCGGTGAGGACTTCGCCCTGGAAACGGGCTCCGTGCCGAGCGACGAATCGCTCGAATTGCCCAAGCGGATGGTGGCCTTCGCGGCACAGGCGCATGGCGTCGCCATGATCGGCATCCTGGGAACGGTGGCCGACTACTCAGATCCCGCAGCCTACAGGAAGAGCGCCGAACGGGCGCGCCGCTTTGGCTTCTCCGGCGGCACCTGCATCCATCCCGGACTGGTGCAGGCACTGAACGACGCCTTCACTCCGCAATCCGACGAAGTGGCCTACGCACGCAAGCTGATCGTGGCCGACGAAAAAGCCGCGGCTGAGGGCCGCGGCTCGTTCTCTGTGGATGGCAAGATGATCGACATCCCGGTGATCGACCGCGCCCGCCGGCTCATTGCCCGGCACGACGCGATCGAGCGCCGCCTCGAGAAGGCGGCGCGCTGATCGGGCTCAGTGCTTGTCGGACCAGACCTGCCGCTTCACCGCATACATCAGGCCGGCCAGCGCCAGAAGGAACAGGACGACTCGGACGCCGGTGCGCTTGCGGTCCTCCATCCACGGCTCCGACGCCCAGGCGAGGAACTCGGAGACGTCGGAGGACTGCTGCTCGAGCGTCGACTTGGTGCCGTCGACGTAGGTCACCTTGTCGTCGCTGAGCGGCGGCGCCATGGCGATCCTGTGGCCGGGGAAGTATGTGTTGTAGTTGTCGTCCTTGACGACGTTGAGCTCCTTGATCTGTGCCGGTGTCAGCTTGTCGTACGGCACGTAACCCGTCAGGAGCGCATAGACGTAGTCGGCGCCGCCTGCGCGCGCCTTGACGATGACGCTGAGGTCGGGCGGTGCCTTGCCGTTGTTGGCGGCCGCCGCGGCCAGTGCGTTGGGGAACGGATTCCTGAAACGGTCCGACAGACGCGCCGGCCGGTCGATCGGCTGGCCGTCGTCGTTGAGATCCGGAACCGTGATGTCCTTGATCAGGCCCTTGACCTGATTCTCGGTCAGACCGATCTCCATCAGGTTGCGGTAGGCCAGCAGCGACAGCGAGTGGCATGCCGCGCAGACCTCGGCATAGACCTGATAGCCACGCTGAGCTGCCGCGCGATCGTAGGTCCCGAACGGGCCCTGGAAGTGCCAGCTGCGCTGCGGCGGTTGGGGTGTCGTCCCCGCGGCGATCGCGACGGCGCCAGTGATCACTGCAGCCAGCGCAATGGCTCCCGAAATGACGAGCTTCTTCATGGGAAGTCTGGGCATGGTGATTATCCCACCTTCTTCTTGAGCACCGCGTCGGCGATGCTGGGTGGCAATGGCAGAGGCCGCTCGATCTTGCCCAGAACCGGCAGCAGGATCAGGAAGTGGAAGAAGTAGTAGACCGTCGCGACTTGGGATAGCGGCACCCAGAAGCCCTCCGGCGGATTGGCGCCGCACAGGCCAAGCACCACGACATCGACTACCAGAACCAGCATGAACCACTTGTAGATCGGCCGGAACGTCGCCGACCGAACGCGTGACGTGTCCAGCCACGGCAGCACGAACAGCACGGCGATGGCGCCGAACATGGCCAGTACGCCGCCCAGCTTGTCCGGAATGGCCCTCAGGATCGCGTAGAACGGCAGGAAGTACCATTCGGGCACGATGTGTGCGGGCGTCACCAGCGGATCGGCCGGAATATAGTTGTCGGGATGGCCCATGTAGTCGGGAGCGAAGAAGGCGAACCCGGCAAACACGAGCAGGAAGACGACGACGCCGAAGCCGTCCTTCATCGTGTAGTAGGGATGGAACGGCACGGTGTCCTGCGGTCCCTTGGGATCGATGCCGGTCGGGTTGTTCGAGCCGTGGACGTGCAGCGCCACGACGTGAAGCGCCACCACCGCCACGATGATGAACGGCAGCAGATAATGCAGGGCGTAGAAGCGGTTGAGCGTGGGATTGGCCACGGCGAAGCCGCCCCACAGCCATTCGACCACCGACTGGCCGACCAGCGGGATCGCCGAGAACAGGTTGGTGATGACGGTGGCGCCCCAGAAGCTCATCTGGCCCCACGGCAGCACGTAGCCCATGAAAGCCGTCGCCATCATCAGCAGGAAGATGACGACGCCCAGGATCCACAGCAGTTCACGCGGCGCCTTGTAGGAGCCGTAGTACATGCCGCGGAAGATATGGACATAGACCGCGATGAAGAAGAACGAGGCGCCGTTCATGTGCAGGTCGCGGATCAGCCAGCCCGACGGCACGTCGCGGTCGATGCGCTCGACCGAGTCGAACGCCATCAGGACGTTGGGCGTGTAGTTGGTGGCCAGCACGACGCCGGTGGCGATCATGAGCACCAGCATCACCGTGGCGATCGCGCCGAAATTCCAGAAGTAGTTGAAATTCCGCGGCGTCGGGAAGGTGTGATATTCCTTCTCGATATACGAAAAGATCGGCAGTCGGTAATCGATCCAGGCGATTACCTTGTTGTTGAAGACCGGCGGTGTGCCGTGAGACGAGGCCATTGCTGCGAGCTCCTAGGCGATCGGTACGGCGATCAGCCGATGCGGACGAGTGAGTCCGAAACGAACAGATATTCCGGAATGACGAGGTTCAGCGGTGCCGGTCCTTTGCGGATACGCCCGGACGTGTCGTAGGCAGAGCCGTGGCAGGGGCAGAACCAGCCGCCATATGGACCCTTGTCCTGGCCGGGCTTGTTGCCGAGCGGCACGCAGCCAAGATGGGTGCAGACGCCGATCATGATCAGCCACTCCGGCCGCACCTTCTTGGCGCTGTCGGTCACCCGGGAATTGTCGGTCTGCGGATCGGGCAGCTCCGACATCGGCACCGCCTCGGCCTCCTTGATATCCTTCTCCGTGCGATGACGGATGAAGACCGGCTTGCCACGCCAGTTCACGGTGATCGCCTGCCCGACCTCGATCGGCGCCACGCTCACCTCGATCGAGGCAAGCGCCAGCGTGTCGGCGGCCGGGTTGAGATTGTTGATGAAAGGCCATGCGACAGCCGCCGCGCCGACCGCGCCAAGGGCACCGGTCGCAACCATGAGAAAGTCGCGCCGCGTCGGATCGCCGTGCCCGTCGGCCGGAACGCTAGATGAAGCCATTGTATCCTTCCGTCCCCCAAGGAGATGCGGGGCCTTTATAGCCGGGAAAGCCCCTTATGTTTCAAGGCTCTGTTGGTCGCAGGCGCAATGCACGGCATTCTGTGACAGCGTGCCGCACAGTCGGCGCTTTCGCGACGCGGACGGGAATGGAAATTTCAATGCGCCTGGCCCTGTTTGAGCCCGACATTCCACAGAATCTCGGGGCCTTCATCCGACTCACGGCCTGCCTGGGTGTTCCCCTGGATCTGATCGAGCCCTGCGGCTTTCCGGTCGACGACAAGCGCATCCGCCGCGCCGCCATGGATTATTATGACCAGGCGAGCCTCGTCCGACACGCCTCGTGGGCGGCTTTCCAGCGGGACCGGGCGCCGGGACGGCTGGTCCTGCTGACGACCGCCGGCACCCGGATCTTTCCCGACCTGGCCTTCCGGCCCGGCGACATCCTGCTGGCCGGCCGGGAGAGCGCCGGCGTGCCCGCCGAAGTCCACGATGCCGCCGACCTCACGGTCCGCATTCCCCTGCGCGCCGGCTTGCGCTCGCTCAATGTCGCCCTGGCTGCCGCGATGGTATTGAGCGAGGGCCTTCGCCAGACCCAGGGATTCACCAAACTCTCATGACCTCGCCTTCCCGCCACGCGACCGGCCCCAGCGGCCCCTCGCCGCTCCCCGATGACGCCACCGTCGACCGCTGGAAGACCGAGGCAACGGCCTGGTTCACCGCGCTGCGCGACCGGATTTGTGCCTCTTTCGAAAAGATCGAGGATGAACTGACAGGCACCCATAGCGAGCTTCCGGCCGGTCGCTTCACCCGCAAGGACTGGAAGCGCGAGTCCGGCCCCGGCGGCGAGGATCGTGGCGGCGGCACCATGGCTTCGATGCAGGGCCGCGTGTTCGAGAAAGTGGGCGTCAATGTCTCGACCGTGTTCGGCGAGTTCAGCCCCGAGTTCCGCGGCCAGATCCCCGGCGCCGCCCAGGACCCGCGTTTCTTCGCGTCCGGCATTTCACTGGTGGCCCACCAGCGATCGCCCAAGGTGCCGGCGGTGCATATGAACACCCGCTTCATCGTGACGACGCGTGCCTGGTTCGGCGGCGGCGGCGACCTCACGCCCATGACGCCGCATGAGCCCGACACGCGCGACTTCCATGCCGCGTTCAAGGCGGCGTGCGATGCCCACGATGCGGGCTATTACCCGCGCTTCAAGGAATGGTGCGACGAGTACTTCTTCCTGCCCCATCGCGGCGAGCCGCGCGGCGTCGGCGGCATCTTCTACGACTATCTCGACAGCGGCGACCACGCCCGCGACCTTGCCTTCACCCGCGACGTCGGCGAGGCCTTTCTCGCCATCTACCCCGAGTTGGTGCGCCGCCACATGAACGCGCCGTGGACGGCGGCCGAACGCGAACACCAGCTCGTGCGCCGCGGCCGCTACGCCGAATTCAACCTGCTGCACGATCGTGGCACGCGGTTCGGCCTGATGACTGGCGGCAACGTCGAGGCGATCCTGATGTCGCTGCCCCCGGAAGCACGTTGGCCCTAAAGAACGGGCGGGCGGCCGACACCTTGGCCGTGGCGGCCCGTCCCCGCCACGAATCCCTCGGCACCCGACTGGAATCCCTGCTGGAAAGCAGCTTGGCTGCCGCCGATCTCGCGCCGAATCGCCACTGCCTCTGGCCAATCCCACTGCTCCATCAGCGACTCGCGATCCGAAAGCATGGCCACTTGCGGCAACCCCGCCAGCTCGTGCGCCAGTCTCTCGGCCTGGCTCCTTGCTTCACCTCTGCCGACCACGCGATTGGCCAAACCGATCGCGTGGGCTTCCGCGGCATCCACTGCCCGGCCGGTCAGCATCATATCGAGCGCACGGCTTTGCCCGATCAACCGCGGCAGGCGGACGGTGCAGCCGTTCGGCATCGGTCCGCCATAGCGTCGACAGAACACACCAAAAACCGCCGTCTCGTCGGCGATCCGGAGATCACACCAGACAGCGAGCGCAAGGCCGGCAGCAACGGCGTGGCCCGAGATGCCGGCGATGACCGGCTTGGACAGCCTCCGGCGAGTTACACCCTTGTCTTCGCCGGCCCAGCAGAAACCGAGCGCCGAGCCACTGGCCAGTTCCTTCAGATCGGCGCCAGCACAGAAGCTGCCGCCCTGCCCTGTGAGCACGGCCACTCTGGCGTCGGCATCGGCCTCGAATGCCATGAAAGCATCGTGCAAAGCTTTCACCATCGCAACGGTGCAAGCGTTTCTCGCTGAGGGTCTGTTGATGACGACGGTTGTCACCGGGCCGCTGCGCTCTACTAGAATGTGGTCGTCCATCAATTTCTCCCTCAATCGAACCGGTCGGCGACGTCGCAACGCTAGCGTCGCGTCTTGCGCTCCAGTGCGCCCGCAACGAGCGGCAAGACGAAAAGTCCGAGAACCAGAAGGCCATACGGCGCTCCCCACCAGAAGGCGAAGCGGTTGAGGAACGAGGCCGGATCCTCATCGAAGGTGAGCCGGGCATAGAGGAAATCGACGAACACCGTGGAAGACGGCCACAGCAGCGCCGCCACGAGCGCTGCCTCCAGCCAGTGCGGCCCGGCTGTGCGCCGGGCATGGATGATCGCCATCAATGCAATATAGGGCAGCGGCACCAGGGCCTTGTACCATTCGACCGCGCGTACCGAGAGCGCGGCGGCGATCCAGGTGTCGCCGACGATGTCGTTCAGGACCACGAGCACCGCGATGGCCGCCCACAGTGCCAAGGCAAGGGCGGGCCGGATCACGCGGTCCGCGCCAGCCGCTCGAGTTCGGCCAGGCAGCCGGCACGGTCGGCCTGGAAATCGCCCTCGATCCACCAGCGCTCGACCGCCGCGATCAGCGCGCCGACGCGGGGGCCGGGCGTGATGCCAAGCGCCAGCGCGTCGGCCCCGCTGGCCGGAAGTCCAGGCGGCGTCCAGCTCCGGGCAAGTTTCAGGGCCGCCCGCCAGTCGCCCGGCGCTTCCACAGCCAGCAGCAGGCGGTCGGCGTAGAGACCGCCGCCGAGGTGATAGATGCCGGCCCGCCAGGCCCTTGGTCCGCCGGCAATATCCACTGCCGGCTCGCGCGCCAGCATGACGTCGAGCCGCAGCGCCTGCTGGGTCGAGAGCTTCAGCCGCTTGCCCAATGCCGTGGCGTCGGTGGTGGTGGACAGGACCGCCGCCAGCCGGCGCAGCGGGTCCGGCTTGTCTTCGCGGCCGATCAACGCCGTGAGGCGCGCGACGCCGGCATATTCGGGCAGCCAGCGATCGAGGGCGCCGGCTTCGGCCATCGCCGCCAGCGCATCGGACGGCGCCGGCGCTTCGAGCAGACGCAGCAGTTCCTTGGCGACCCGTTCGCCCGACAAGCCGCCAAGCCCGCCGGCGCTGCGCCGGCAGGCGTCGAAGCTCGGCCCGTCGAGCGGCGGACGACCATACCAGGCGAAGAAACGGAAGAACCGCAGCACCCGCAGGCGATCCTCGGCGATGCGGGTATCGGCGTCGCCGATGAAGCGCACGCTGCCTGCGGCAAGATCACGGCGGCCGTCGAAGGGATCGTAGAGTGTGCCGTCGCGGTCGGCGTAGAGCGCATTGAAGGTAAAGTCGCGGCGGCTGGCATCTTCCAGCCAGTCGTCGGTGAAAGCCACGACCGCGCGGCGGCCATCGGTTTCGACATCGCGGCGCAAGGTCGTCAGCTCGAACCGGCTGCCCGCGACGATGGCCGTGACGGTGCCGTGCTTCAGCCCGGTTGGCACGCATTTGAGGCCGTCGGCGGCAAGCGCGCGCATGACGGTCTCGGGCGGCTTGTCGACCGCCACGTCGATGTCGTCGATCGCACGGTGCAGCACCGAATTGCGCACGCAGCCACCGACGAAGCGCGCCGCGATGCCGGCTCGGTCGAGTGTCGCGAAGAGCGTACGCACCGGCGGCGCGTCCATCCACGCCTGGGGATCGAGACGTCCCGATGGTTTCATGGAGCCGATGTCATGAAGCGAACAGGCCGCCGTAGCCCTGATCCTGGGTAAAGAACATCACGACGAAGCCCGCCACCGTGCACACCAGGCCAACGATGGCGAGCCAGGTGACCGGCATGTCCTGCCAGGCCGGCAGCGTACCGGCGACCTTTCGTTCCTGCTTGATCTTGACCGCCCACGCCCACAGGAAAAAGGCAACGGTCGGGGCCATCACCAGCACGAGGACCAACAGTACGACGCGCATGGGCTTCTCCGTCGCCCGCGTCACTCACCGGCGGTGAGGATGAAGTGCAGGTTCTTCAGCATACCGGCAGTCGCCCCCCAGATGTAGCGTTCTCCATAGGGCATGGCGTAGTAGCGCCGCTCGCGGCCCTGCCAGACCCGGCTGTCGATGCGATGGTTTCGCTCGTCGAGGAAATGCTCGAGCGGCACCTCGAAGACGTCGGCGACCTCGCGCGGATCGGCGCGGGCGGTGAACCCCGGCTCGACAATGCCGACGATCGGGGTGATCTCGTAGCCGGTTCCAGTGCGGTAGAGGTCGACGGGGCCGACGACATCCACGAAGCGTCGCTCCAGCCCCACTTCCTCTTCGGTCTCGCGCAGCGCGGTCGCCACCGCGTCGACGTCCTCCGCCTGCCGGCGGCCCCCCGGAAAGGCGATCTGGCCGGCGTGGCTGGGCATGTCGTCGGTACGCTGGGTCAGCAGGACGGTCATGCCGGGCGCGCGGCGCACCAGCGGCACGAGGACTGCCGCCGGCCGCCAGATTTCCGGTGCCGGCACGACCCCGCTGAGGGAGAAGTCGCTGCCGAGCGGTGGGACGGATACTGGCAAACCCGATGCCAAACGCCGGCTGCGTTCACGCACACGTCGCACGATTTCGTCAACGTCCATGCCCTTGTTCCGGCCTCATTTCTGGGCTTCCCTCAAGAATTACTTCCATCGACGACAGGAGCGCCCTGGTGGCCCCCGATACATCGACTGCATACGACGACGACGCCCGCGCCGCCCTCGCCGATATCGAACGTTTGGGCGGCCAGCTGCGGGCGGCGCGCACCGCCATCGGCAATGTCATTTATGGCCAGCAGGACGTCATCGATCAAACCCTCGTTGCGCTGCTCTCGGGCGGCCATCTCCTGCTGATCGGCGTGCCGGGCCTCGCCAAGACCAAGCTGGTGGACACACTGGGCATCGTGCTCGGCATGGACACCAAGCGCATCCAGTTCACGCCTGACCTGATGCCGGCCGATATCCTGGGATCCGAGATTCTCGAGGAAGGTGACGGCCGCCGCTCGTTCCGCTTCGTGCAGGGCCCGGTGTTCGCCCAGCTCCTGATGGCCGACGAAATAAATCGCGCCAGTCCCCGCACCCAGTCCGCCCTGCTGCAGAGCATGCAGGAGAGGCATGTGACCGTGGCCGGCAAGCGATACGACCTGCCCGCCCCTTTCCATGTCCTGGCGACCCAGAATCCTCTTGAACAGGAGGGCACCTACCCTCTGCCTGAAGCGCAGCTCGACCGTTTCCTGCTGCAGATCGATGTCGGCTATCCCGACGAGACGGCAGAACGTCAGATCATGATCGGCACGACCGGCGCCAACATGGCGACCGCGGCAGGTGCCCTGACGCCGGCCGACCTCATGGCCGCCCAGTTGCTGGTGCGGCGCCTGCCGGTCGGCGAAAGCGTCGTCGATGCGATCCTGAAGCTTGTCCGCGCCGGCCGGCCGGAGACGACCGACCTCGATATCGTCCGCAATCGCGTTGCCTGGGGGCCGGGTCCACGCGCCAGCCAGGCGTTCATGCTGGCCTGCCGCTCCCGCGCCATTATCCAGGGGCGTCTCGCGCCATCGATCGACGACGTCGTGGCACTCGCCGGGCCAATCCTTCGCCACCGCATGGCGGTCAACTTCTCGGCCCGCGCCGAGGGCGTGACCACCGAAGCGGTGATCGCACAGATGTGCGCCCGTCTGACCTAGCCCCGTTTGGCCTAACGATTGCCACGCCGCAGCCAATGGCCGCGCCCACAACCCTCCACCGCTCGGTCGAACTCGCCGGAACGCTGCCGGCATTGATGATTGCTGCCGACAGGGTCGCCTCGACGGTTATTCAGGGCGTCCACGGCCGGCGCCGGGTCGGACAGGGCGACGCCTTCTGGCAATACCGGCCCTTCCGCGACGGCGACAGCGCCACCCAGATCGACTGGCGCCAGAGCGCACGCAGCCGACATCTGTTCGTACGCGAAACCGAATGGGAAGCGGCGGCCAGCGTCTGGTTGTGGCGCGATGCCTCGCCGTCGATGCAGTATGCGTCGTTGAAGAACGCCGATACCAAGGCGGTGCGCGGCGAATTGATCACGCTGGCACTGGCGAGCCTGCTGGCCGATGCCGGCGAGCGGGTCGCCGTCCTGGGTGGCGGCATGCGCCCGACATCGGGGCGCGTTGCGGTGCGCCGCGTCGCCGAAACATTGTTCGACGAAACGCGCGACCTGGGCGAGGCCTCATCGACCCAGAAGCGCGCCTTGCCCAGCCTGCCGCCCCTGGTTCCGCTGCCGGCACATGGCACAATCGTTCTGGTTTCCGACTGGCTGGACCCGCTCGACAGAATCGAGGCCGTTATCCGCTACTACGCGAGCGTCGGCGTGCGCGGCCATCTCGTGCAGGTGCTCGATCCGGCCGAGGAAGACCTGCCGTTCGACGGTCACGTCAAGTTCGAAGGCCTCGAAGCCGAAGGACAGCACACCATCCGCCGCGTCGAGGCCGTGCGTACTGCCTATGGCGCGCGGCTGGCGGCGCAAAGGGAGGGCCTTCAGCGCCTGGCGCGACCGGCCAACTGGACGGTCCATCTGCATCGCACCGACCGACCGCCACAAACCGTTCTGCTCTCTCTTTATCTCGCCATGGCCGACCTTCGTCGGCTGAACGCGGCCTGAGCGGCCATGCTCAGTTTCGGCGCTTTCGCCTTCGCGGCACCGGGCATGCTTGCGATGCTGCTGGCGCTGCCGGTGATCTACTGGCTGCTGCGCCTGATTCCGCCGTTGCCGAAGCTGGTGCGATTTCCGGCGATCCGGCTGCTGGTCGGCCTGGAACCGACCGAACAGACGCCGATGAAGATGCCATGGTGGCTGCTGCTGCTGCGCATGCTGCTGGCGGCGGCGCTGATTCTGGCGGTGGCCAGGCCTCTCCTCAATCCGCAGGCCGACCTGCCCGGAAGCGGACCGCTGCTTCTGGTGATCGACGACGGCTGGTCGTCGGCACCGGGCTGGACGACACGCATCGCCCACGCCGAACGCCTGATCCAGCGTGCCGAGCGCGGCGGCAGACCCGTTGTGTTACTGGGTACCGCGCCGGTGCCAATCGACCAGGCCGCCACCCGGCGTGGGGCGCTGCGGCCCGATGAAACGCGTACCATCCTGCGGGCGTTCCGGCCCAAGCCCTGGCCGACCGATCGCGCTGCGGCGGCAGCCGAACTCGACCGGATGCAGGTCGATCCCGGCGCCTATGCGGTATGGCTGAGCGATGGGCTGGAGGACGAGGGCGCTGCCCGGCTCACGGAAAGGCTGCGCCGCTTCGACGGATTGCAGGTTCTCGTGCCCGATCAGGCCACCACGCCGCTGTTGCTGCTGCCGCCGGTTACGGAAGGTCGGGATATGAAGGTCCGGGCATTGCGGCCAACCGCCGACGGGCCGCGCAAGGCGGCGGTCCAGGCCTCCGATGAACAAGGTCGCGTCGTGGCCCGGTTCGACCTCGATTTCGCGGCAACCGCCACGCAGGGTGAAGGCGTGCTGCCGGCGCCGGCCGAACTGCGCAATCGCATGGCGCGGCTCGACATCGAGACCCAGGGCGGCACCGGTAGCACGGTGCTGCTCGACGAGCGCCATCGCCGCCGACCTGTCGCCATTCTGGGCGAGCGTGCGACTGCAGGCGGCCAACCCTTGCTGCAGGAAATCTATTTCCTCGAGCGTGCTCTCGATCCTTATGTCAGCCTCAGCATCGGCGATCTCCAGTCGGTGCTCACGCGAAACACCGCGGTTCTACTGATCCCCGACGGCGCCATTCCCTCGGCCAACGATCGCGTGGAAATCGCCAAATGGATCGAGGGCGGCGGCGTCGCTGTGCGCTTCGCCGGCTCCAATCTCGCCGCCGGCGGAGACCGGCTGGTGCCGACGCCGCTGAGGCTGGGCGATCGCGCGCTGGGCGGCGTCATGAGCTGGGGCGAGCCGAGCGCGCTGGCGGAGTTCCCCGCCAACAGTCCCTTCGTCGGGATCCCGATCCCGAAGGACGTACGCATTTCCCAGCAAGTGCTGGCGGAGCCCACCCCCGACCTCGCCGACAAGACCTGGGCACGCCTTGCCGACGGCACGCCGCTGGTCACCGCCGAGAAGCGCGGCCAAGGTTACCTCGTCCTGATCCACACCACGGCGAACACAGGATGGAGCAACCTGTCCCTGTCCGGCCTGTTTGTGAACATGCTGCAGCGGCTCGTGACGCTGTCTCGTGGCGTCGCCGGCGACGGCGTCAACAAGGCGCTGAAGCCATGGCGAACTCTCGACGGGTTCGGCCGGCTGGGCGCCCCGCCAGCCGGAGTGCAGACGCTGCCGGCCGACGCTGCCGAGACCTTCAAGCCGAAGCCGACCACGCCACCCGGCCTCTATGGCGATGAGAATGCCCAGATTGCGTTCAACATCGGCGGACGGGTCGGCACACCGAAGCCACTCGTCCTGCCCGCGGGCGTCTCGACCGACCGAATGTCGGAAGCCGGCGAGATGGATCTGTCGCGCTGGTTCCTGCTGGCAGCACTCCTGCTGTTGCTGGCCGATCTCCTGATCTCGCTGTGGCTGCGCGGCCTGTTGCCTCGGGCCGTGCGACTCGGCCGCGCCACACCGGCGGCGCTGCTATTGGCGTGGGCTGCCTTCAGCGGCGCCCCTGACGCGGGCGCACAGCAACCGCAGCCTCCCGCACCGGCCGGCCAGGCGACGAACGACCGTTCCGGACCGCCGCCGCTCACCCTCGAGCAGGCGCTCAAAGGCTCGCTCGACACGCGGCTTGCATACATTGTCACCGGCGACAAGGAAGTCGACGACATCAGCAAGGCGGGTCTCGAAGGCCTGAGCGAGATCCTGCGCAACCGCACCTCCGTGGAGCCGGCCGATCCGGTAGGGCTCGACCTCGAACGCGACGAGCCCCGTCTCTATCCCTTCATCTACTGGCCGATCACCTCGACCCAACCTGCGCTGTCGCCGCGTGCCGCGGCGGCGCTCGACCGCTATCTGCGCACTGGTGGCATCATCTTCATCGACACGCGCGACCAGCACCTCAGCTTCGACCGGTCCACCGGCGGCAATCCCGATCTCAAGCGCCTTCTGGCCGGCGTCGAGACGCCGCCACTGGTGGCCATGCCGCCTGACCATGTGCTGACCCGGTCGTTTTATCTGCTGTCCGACATGCCGGGCCGCTGGCAGGGCGGAAAAATCTGGATCGAATCGGGAGGCGGCCGGGTCAATGACGGTGTCACCACCGTGATCATCGGCGCCAACGACTATGCCGGCGCATGGGCGACCGACCAGCGCGGCCGCGGCCTTCTGCCGGTCAGCCCCGGTGGCGAAACCCAGCGCGAGATGGCCTTCCGCGTGGGCGTGAACCTCGTGATGCATGCGCTGACCGGCAACTACAAGGACGACCAGGTGCATCTGCCCGATATCATGCAAAGGCTGAGGCGATGAACCCGACATCGGCCGTCTCCATCGCGTTTGATCCGCTGTTGCCATGGCCCGTGCTCGCGGCGCTGGGCGGTGTCGGTCTGATACTGGTTCTGCTCGGCCTGCGGGCCGGCGCACGCGGCACGATCTGGCGCTTCGGCTCGATTGTCGTGGTTCTGGCAGCCCTCGCCAATCCGGCCTTGATCGAGGAGCAGCGCAAACCGATTGCCGACGTGGCGCTGGTGGTTGTCGACGACAGCGATTCGATGGCGATTGGCGAGCGTCGCCAGCAGGTCCAGACGGCGCGCGAGGCGCTGAAGCGCAAGCTCGGCCAGCAGGAAGGGCTCGAGGTCCGCGAGGTCGTGCTGCCGCCGGCCCACATCCAACTCGGAAGCGAACGGCCCGGCGGCACGCGCCTGATCGAAACCATGCGTTCGGCCCTGGTCGAGGTGCCGCCGGAGCGGCTGGCCGGCGTCATATTGCTGACCGACGGCCAGGTCCACGACGTGCCCGCCGGCTTGCCGCCCGAACTCGGTGGCGCGCCGCTGCATGGCCTGATCGCCGGAAAGAAGAACGAGCGCGACCGCCTGATCGTCGTCGAACAGTCTCCGCGTTTTGGCGTGGTCGGCCGCGAGGTCACGACCAAGTTCCGGATCGAAGACCCGGCCGGAGGCACCGCGCCGGTGACGCTATCGGTCGGCGGCGAAGTAGTCCGCCGGCTCGATGTGCCGGTTGGCCGGTCGATCGAATTGCCGATTACCGTGGGCAACCCCGGCGCCAACGTGGTCGAGATCGAAGTCGCCGCCGGCCCAAGCGAGCTGACACTCGACAACAACCGGGCACTGTTCACGATCAACGGGGTGCGCGACCGGCTGCGCGTCCTGCTGGTGTCGGGCGAGCCCTACCAGGGCGAGCGGGCGTGGCGGAACCTGCTGAAGAGCGATCCCGCGGTCGATCTCATCCACTTCACGATCCTGCGCACGCCGCAGAAGGACGACTTCACGCCGGTACGCGAACTGTCGCTGATCGTCTTCCCGATGCGTGAACTGTTCGAGCAGAAGCTCAAGGAGTTCGACCTGATCATCTTCGACCGCTACGAGTCGGGAAACCTGATCACGCGCGATTATTTCCGCAATATCGCCGAGTACGTGAAGGACGGGGGCGCCCTTCTGGTTTCGGTCGGTCCGGTATTCGCCACGCAGCGGTCGCTTTATCGCACACCTCTGGGCGCCATCCTGCCGGCGGCACCGCTCGGCGATGTGCTGGAGACCCCCTTCAAGCCCAAGGTCAGCGAGGTCGGCCAGCGCCATCCGGTCACCGCGAACCTGCCGCAGGCCGGCCAACCCGACAAGGAACCGGCATGGGGCCGCTGGTTCCGCCTCGTCACCTCGCGTGCCGAACGCGGCAACGCCGTCCTGTCGGGCGCCGACGACAAACCGCTGGTTATCCTCGACCGCGTCGGCGAGGGCCGCGTGGCGCAATTGATGTCCGATCATCTGTGGTTGTGGAACCGCGGCATCGACGGCGGCGGTCCGCAGCCGGAACTGGTGCGGCGCGTTGCCCACTGGCTGATGAAGGAACCCGACCTCGAGGAGGAAGCGTTGCGCGCCACCGCCACCGGCGGCCGCATCGAGGTGACGCGCCGCACACTGGCTTCGACCTTCCCGCCGGTCACGATGACGTCGCCCGACGGCAGCACCCGCACGCTCGATCTGCGCCAGACCGCGCCCGGCCTGGGCCTGGGTATCGTCGATGTCGACAAGCCCGGCCTCTACCGTTTCGACGACGGCACGCTGCGCACCGTGGCGGCCGTCGGCAGTCCCGATCCGCTGGAGTTCTCCGACGTGCGTGCGACCGATGCCAAGCTCAAGCCGTTGGTCGAGGCAGCGAGCGGCGGCATGCTGTGGCTGGTCGATCAACCCGAACCCGACATCCGCACGGTGCGGCCAGGCCGGGCCGCTGGCGGCTCGGACTGGATAGGGCTGCGCCGCAACGAGGGCTACACCGTGGCCGGCATCAACCAGTTGCCACTGCTGCCCGGCATTCTGGTGGCCCTGGCCTTTCTGATGGCGATTGCCAGCGCATGGTGGCGCGAAGGCCGCTGA
>CALFRN010000179.1 GCA_937919085.1 uncultured Reyranella sp. | reverse complement strand
TCGGCAACACCAAGGGCCAAATGGTCCAAACGACGCTGACAGCGTCAACCGGCATCCATACGGTCGCAGAATTCGAAGACCTCGTCATCAAGCAGAACGGCGACGCTATCGTTCGTCTCAAGGACGTCGCCAAGGTCACGCTCGGCTCCGAGGAGTATGAGACGAACTTTTCCTTTGACGGAAAAATCAGCGTCAGCATGGGCATCAACATTGCTCCGTCGGCCAACTTACTCGACGTGATCAAGGGTGTGCGCGCCGTATTTCCCGATATCCAGGCCCAGCTACCAGCCGGCCTCACGGGCGAAATTGTCTACGACTCGACGGACTTTGTGAACGCCGCTATCAGCGAAGTGATCTGGACGCTCGTCGAGGCGTTGTTGATCGTCACCCTTGTTATCTTTGCCTTTATGGGCTCGCCGCGCGCGGTCTTGATACCGACTGTGGCCATGCCGCTATCGTTGGTCGGCACCTTTGCGATGATGCTGGCCTTCGGATTTTCAATCAATCTCCTGACGCTTCTTGCTCTCGTCCTCGCCATCGGCCTAGTCGTGGACGATGCCATTATCGTCGTTGAGAACGTCAGCCGACACCTCGAAGAAGGAATGAGCCCTGTACCAGCCGCCATTCGAGCCGCGCGCGAGTTGGGTGGGCCGATCATCGCGATGACGATTGTGCTTGTGGCCGTGTATGTACCGGTGGGATTTCAGGCCGGGCTTACCGGCACCCTTTTCCTGGAGTTTGCGTTAACACTGGTGGGAGCCGTCACGATCTCGGCGATCATCGCCCTAACGTTGTCCCCCATGATGTGCTCGCGCATGCTTCGGGCACATAGCGATGGCGGAAGCGCCCTAGAGAAGGGCGTCATATCGTTTATCGACCGGCGCTACGCGCAAGTGCACTCCGCTTACATGCGTCTATTGCGAGAAAGCCTGCGGACGCTTCCGGTTACGGTTCTATTTGCAGTCATCATTCTAGGTAGCATTTTCTTCCTTTACCGCGGCTCCCAGAGCGAACTTGCGCCGGTAGAGGATCAAGGCTTTCTCATCGCGATCTCAACGCCAGCCACAAATGCGACGCTACAGCAGCGCATGATGTACGGCGAACAGCTTCGCGGGTTTGCCGCCAAATATGAGGAAATCGAACACATCTTTCAGATCGAGTTTCCCGGCCAATCCCTCGCGGGACAGGTGCTCAAGCCGTGGGACCAGCGGTCCCAATCGGCGCAGGCGCTGCAAGCCAAGCTGCAGAAGGATTTGGGTATGATTGCCGGCATGCAGGTGGCCGAATTCGCGCCCCCCTCTTTGCCGGGGGCCTTTGGCCTGCCAATCCAGTTTTCCATCGGCACGACCCAACCGTACGCACAATTGAACGATGTCAGTCAGGCTTTCTTGCAGGAGGCCCTGAAGAGCGGAATGTTTATTTTTCTGAATTCTGACCTTAAGATCAACCGACCGCAGTCCAACATCGAAATCGATCGCGACAAGGCCGCGCAGCTTGGCCTCAACATGAGCGACGTGGGCAACGCCATGTCTTCAATGCTCGGCGGCGGCTATGTGAACTACTTCAGCATCGAAGGGCGC
>CALFRN010000178.1 GCA_937919085.1 uncultured Reyranella sp. | reverse complement strand
CCAGAAGGAAACGAGCCTTGTGCTTCCTGTCCGCGCTGTCCGCTTCGATCCTTCTTCTCTCAGCCCTGTCGAATGTCCAGACCGGCCCCGACAGGCCTGGCGGCATCGACTGCATCGAACGGTCGATCGAAATGCGGGCAAACGACATCGCCGCATGCCGAACGGCCGGGACGCCTGATCTTCGGCCGGGATCGATCGGGCAGGCGGTGGAGCGATGCGATCCCGGCCCGCCGCTATTTGTCCTTCCGCTCGAAGTGCGCCGCGATCATGCAGGCAGTGGCCACCGTCACGCGCTTGCCCGTCGGGATGTGCAGGAATTCGTTGGGACCGTGTGCATTGGAGTGCGGGCCAAGGACGCCGGTGATGACGAACTGCGTGTCGGGGAACTTGTCGCCCAGCATGCCCATGAACGGGATCGTCCCGCCTTCGCCCATGTAGGCGACCGGCTGGCCGAACGCCTCCTGCGAGGCTTCCGTCACCGCCTTTTCCAGCCACGGTGCCAGCGGCGGCGCATGCCAGCCGCTCTGGCCGCCTTCGCCGGCGTCGAACTCGACCGTGGCGCCATAGGGCGGATCGGCCTCCAGCGCCTTCTTGATCGCCTTCACCGCCTCTTTGGCGTCGAGCGTCGGCGGCGTGCGCACGCTGAGCTTGGCCTCGGTGTAGGGCAGCAGCACGTTGCCGGCATCGATCGGCTCGGGATAGCCCGCCATGCCGGTCGTCGCGAGCTGTGGCCGCCAGGTGCGGTTCAGCACCATCTGGCCGAGGTCCTCGACCATCGGCTTGGTCGTGCCGGCGAATGGGAACTTTCGGTAGACTTCCTCGCCCAGCACGCGGGCGGCTTCCGACGCCTGCGCGATGCGCTGCGGCGGGATCTGCACGAAGAGCTCCGGCAGCTTCATCTCGCCGGTCGCCTCGTCCTCCAGCCGCGTCAGCAGGCTGCGCACGATGCGGAAGGAGGAGGGCACGATCCCCGACGCGTCGCCCGAATGCACGCCCTCGTTCAGCACGCGGACCTTCAGCGTTCCCGCCGCGATGCCGCGCAGCGAAGTGGTAAGCCACATCCGGTCCCAGTCTCCGCAGCCCGAATCGAGGCAGACCACCAGCGAAGGGTCGCCGATGCGCTCGATCAGATGATCGACGTAGAAGGGCAGGTCGTAGCTGCCGGATTCCTCGCAACCCTCGATCATGATGACGCAGCGGGCGCGCGGGATTCTCTGTTGCTGCAACCCCAGGAGTGCCGCGAAGCAGGCATAGATCGCGTAGCCGTCGTCGGCGCCGCCGCGGCCGTAGAGCTTGTCGTCCTTGCGGACCGGTATCCACGGCCCCATGCCCTCGGCCCAGCCTTTCATCTCGGGCTGCTTGTCGAGATGGCCGTAGAGCAGGACGGTGTCGTCGTTGGTGTCGCCCTCATCGGTTCCGGGCATCTCGATGAAGATCAGCGGCGTGCGCCCGGGCAGGCGGACCACCTCGAGCGTCGCGCCGGGAAAGGCCGCGAGATGAGGACGCGCCCAATCCACCATCAGCGTGACCGCCTCCTCCATATAGCCGTGCTCTTCCCATTTCGGGTCGAAAGCCGGCGACTTGTTGGGGATGCGGATGTACTCGGTGAGGGACGGCAGGATCTGGTCGTCCCAGAAAGAGTCGATGAAGGCCTTGAGCTGGTCACTGTTCATGGCGGCAGTTTAATCATGTTCCTCTCCCCCGCTAGGGGGAGAGGCCAGGTGAGGGGGCATCGACGGCTGTGAATCACCCCCCGAGGAGATTGAAAGAGGGCCGACGCGAGGCGGCCGAGTTGACGCCGCAGGGCATGTCCGCTACCCCCTCGCCACCCCCGAAGGTTTCGCAAAAAGTGCCCGATTCAATCGTTCTTCCCGATTCCGACGCCAGCCTCGCCGGCCATCCCGCCGGCTTGAGGCGGACGTTTGCCATCATTTCCCATCCCGACGCCGGCAAGACGACGCTCACCGAAAAGCTGCTGCTGTTCGGCGGCGCCATCCATGTCGCCGGCGCGGTGAAGGCGCGCGGCGATGCCAGGCGTGCCCGTTCGGACTGGATGAAGATCGAGCAGCAGCGCGGCATCTCGGTCACCACCTCGGTGATGCATTTCGAGTATGGCGGCGCGGTCTTCAACCTGCTCGACACGCCGGGCCATGAGGATTTCAGCGAGGACACCTACCGCACGCTGACCGCCGTCGATTCGGCGGTCATGGTGATCGACGCTGCCAAGGGCATTGAGGCGCGTACCCGCAAGCTGTTCGAGATCTGCCGCCTGCGCGACGTGCCGATCGTCACCTTCATCAACAAGATGGACCGCGAGTCCAGGGACCCGATCGAACTGCTGGACGAGATCGCCTCGACCCTGGCGCTCGACGTGACGCCGATGAGCTGGCCGCTGGGCTCGGGCCGAAGCTTCAAGGGCACCTACGATCTCGCCAACAATCGCATGCTGGTGTTCGACACCGCCGACCGCAGCCGCATCGGCGAGCTGATCGAGAACTATACCATCACCGATCCCAAGCTCGCCGAGGATGTCGAACTGGTGCGCGCCGGTTATCCCGCCTTCGACATCGAGGCCTACCGCGCCGGCCACCTGACGCCGGTATTCTTCGGCAGCGCCTACAACAATTTCGGCGTGCGCGAGCTGCTTGACGCGCTGGCGAGCTGGGCGCCGCCACCCCGGCCGCAGCCGGCCGAACCGCGGCCGATCGAGCCGACCGAGCCCAGGGTCGCGGGCTTCGTGTTCAAGATCCAGGCCAACATGGATCCCAACCACCGCGACCGCATCGCGTTCCTGCGGTTGTGCAGCGGCAGGTTCAAGCGCGGCATGAAGCTGACGCAGATGGGCACCGGCAAGGTGCTGTCGGTCAATTCGCCGATCCTGTTCTTTGCCCGCGAGCGCGAGATCGTCGACGAAGCCTGGCCCGGCGACATCATCGGCATTCCCAACCACGGCGTGCTCCGCGTCGGCGATACGCTGACCGAGGGCGAGCAGGTCAAGATCGTCGGTATCCCCAACTTCGCGCCGGAAATCCTGCGCCGCGTGCGGCTGGAGGATCCGATGAAATCCAAACAGCTGCGGCGCGCCCTGGAAGACCTGGCGGAAGAGGGCGTCACCCAGGTGTTCCGCCGCGTCATCGGCGGCGATCACATCGTCGGCGTGGTCGGCGAACTGCAGCTCGATGTGCTGAAGACCCGCGTCGAGGCCGAGTACCAGGTCAAGATCGACCTCGAACCGGCACCGTTCGAGACCGCACGCTGGATCTCGGCCGCGACCAAGGCCGAACTCGAGACCTTCATGTCGGCCAATCGCGGCGGCATGTCGGAAGACCGCGACGGCTCGCCGGTGTTCCTGGCGCGCAACGCCTGGGAGCTGGGCTACATCGTCGAGAAGAGCCCCGGGATCAAGTTCGCCGACATCCGCGAGCGCGCCTGACCGTGAGCGGGGAGGCGGCCCGCCGGGAGCCGGAGACGCAGCCGGGCTGGCGCCAGCGACTGCACGAAGAGGAGATGAACGGCTTCGCTTTCGCCTTCAAGGCACGCAGCATTGCGCTGGGCGTCGTCGTCCTCTGGGTGGTCCTGTCCTCGTCACTGACCCGCCTGCCGTTTCTGCTGGCCGCGACGGCGGCCTTCTTTCTGGTCGGATGGCTTGCCTATCGCAGCCGCGCCAGCCGGCACATGCTGGCGATCCAGGCGGTCTGTGCCCTGGTCGACGTCACCATCATCGTGCTGGCCAGCCATCTGCCCGAGAACGACTGGCACGATTGGGCCCTGCAGAGCTGGATGCGGCGGGCGGCCTTTCTCTATCTCGTGGCCTATGTCGCCAGCAGTGCGCTCACCTTCTCGGTCAAGGTCGTGCTGATGTCCGGCGTGGCGTCGATGCTCGGCCTGATCGCGTCGTTCGGCTTCGTCCTCTACTCCGCCCGGCATGTCGACTCGTTCAACGGCTTCATCGCCGATGGCGCCTACGACCTGCTGCGCCAGCTCATCGTCGTGCAGGGCCTCGAGCCGGGAATCTTCATGGTCAACCAGATCGTGCTGCTTGCCGTCACGACCGGCCTGATCGCCGGCGCAATCTGGCGGGCGCGGCGCCATGTCGAACGCGCCGTCCACGCCGAGGCCCAGCGCGGCAACCTCGGCCGCTATTTCTCGCCCAACGTGGCCGAGCGGCTGGCCCACGACGTGCGCGCGCTCGACGCCGGCCGGGCGCAAAGCGCCGCGGTACTGTTCGTCGATGCCGTCGGCTCGGTGCGCCGCATGGAAGTCCTGTCGCCGGAAGACGTCATCGCCGCCGTCCGCTCTTTCCACAGGCGGATCGTACCGATCATCTTTCGTCACGACGGATCGATCGACAAATTCCTGGGCGACGGCCTCATGGCGATATTCGGTGCGCCCGAGAAGACGCCGCATGACGCGCGCGACGCCATCCTGTGCGCCGTCGAGATACTCGACGCCGTCGACCGCTGGCGGGCCGGGCGCATCGCGCGCGACGAGGACGCGACGACCGTCGGGATCGGCATCCACTATGGACCGGTGATCCAGGGCAATGTCGGCATTGCCGACAGGCTGGAGTTCACCACGCTGGGCGACACCGTGAACCTCGCCAGCCGGCTGGAACGCATGACGCGCGAGCACGGCGTCGGCATCCTGCTCAGCCACGAGGCGATGGTGGCGGCGGAAAAAGCCGGCCCGTTGCCCCTGGAGATCAGGAACCGATGCCGCGATCTTGGCGTGCTGCCGATCGCCGGACACGATGCGCCCGTTCACGTCATCGCCATCGACCGGCTGGCGGGCGCATGAGC
>CALFRN010000177.1 GCA_937919085.1 uncultured Reyranella sp. | reverse complement strand
TGGACGATTACGATTGGCCTGAGCTTGGTCGAGGTAGCTGGGCAGTTACGAAAAAGGTCCATTTGAAGGTGAAGTTCAGCCGCTGGCGCAAGGACGACTCGTTGATCGGCCGGTTCGAGACGATCTACGTCGTGACGCTGCAGGGCGGTCACTGGGGAATTCAGGCGCGATCGAGTTTTGCGGACTGAACGCTTGTCGGGCGTAGGGCCGGGTCGTTAGGCTCCGGTTATCGGGAATTGGGGCTTTTCACAGAGGGGGATGTCATGTTGACGCGTAATTATCTGCTTGCCGGCGCCGCGGCGCTTGCGGCGTTGTCGCTGGCCGGGCCGGCCGGCGCGCAGGCACCGATCAAGATCGGCGAACTCAACAGCTACAAGAATTTTCCGGCTTTCCTCGAGCCCTACAAGAAGGGCGTCGACCTGGCGGTGGACGAAGTCAATGCGGCGGGTGGCGTGCTCGGACGCAAGCTCGAGATCGTGAGCCGCGACGACAATGGCAATCCCGGCGACGCGGTGCGCGTTGCCGAGGAGCTGCTGAGCCGCGAAGGGGTTTCATTCCTGATCGGGACGTTTCCCTCGCACGTCGGGCTGGCGGTTTCGGACTTCGCCAAGCAGCGCAAGGTGCTGTTCATCGCGGCAGAACCGCTGACCGACAAGCTCGTCTGGGAGGCTGGAAACCCCTACACGTTCCGTCTGCGCACTTCGACCTATATGCAGACGGCGATGCTCATTCCCGATGCCGTCAAGCTCAACAAGAAGCGCTGGGCGATCGTCTATCCGAATTACGAATATGGCCAGTCGGCGACGGCGGCTTTCAAGAAGCTGCTCTCGGCCAAGCAGCCGGGCGTCGAGTTCGTCGCCGAGCAGGCAGCACCGCTCGGCAAGATCGATGCCGGTGCCGTGGTACAGGCATTGGCCGATGCCAAGCCCGATGCGATCTTCTCCTCGCTGTTCGGCGCCGATCTCGCCAAGTTCGTGCGCGAGGGCGCGCAACGCGGTCTTTTCAAGGATGTCGCGGTCTTCAATCTTCTGGCCGGCGAGCCCGAGTACCTCGATCCGCTCAAGGAGGAGGCGCCTGACGGCTGGTACGTGACCGGTTATCCCTGGAGCGAGATCAAGACCCCGGAGCACGGCAAGTTCGTCGCCGCC
The DNA here is from genome assembly GCA_937919085.1 of uncultured Reyranella sp. GTDB lineage: Bacteria > Pseudomonadota > Alphaproteobacteria > Reyranellales > Reyranellaceae > Reyranella. Next base: position 8,954 of record CALFRN010000177.1, on the reverse strand, counting down.
TACCAGGCCAAATACAAGGACTACCCGCGCCTCGGTTCGGTGGTCGGCTATTCGACGGTGATCTCGGCGGTCGAGGCGATCAAGAAGGCGGGCTCGCTCGACCAGGCCAAGCTGATCGCGGCCATGAGCGGGCTGAAGCACATGACGCCGTTCGGGGCGATCGAATACCGTCCGATCGACCATCAGTCGACGATGGGTGCCTATGTTGGCCGCATCGGCGTCAAGGACGGCAAGGGCTACATGAAGGAGTGGCGCTTCGTCGACGGCAAGGACGCACTGCCGAGTGACGATGAAGTCATGAAGATGCGGCCGAAAAATTGATCCTGCGGATCGTGAGGGATCGCGGGCATCCGGCCCGCGGTCCGCATGAGTTGACGTGACCCTTTCCTCCATCCTCATCCAGCTCCTCAACGGGCTGGCGAGCGCATCGTCGTTGTTTCTGGTGTCGGCGGGCCTGTCGCTGATCTTTGGCGTGACGCGGATCGTGAATTTTGCCCACGGCTCGCTCTACATGCTGGGACTCTACGGCGCTTATACTCTGATTGAAGTGCTGGGGCGCACGCCCCTGGGCTTCTGGAGCGCGGTGGTCTTGGCTGCCCTGGCGGTCGGGATCGCTGGCGTGCTGATCGAGGTGCTGGTGCTGCGCCGCGTCTACCGCGCACCGGAGCTGTTCCAGCTTCTGGCCACCTTCGCCGTCGTGCTGGTGATCAAGGACATCGCACTTTTTGCCTGGGGCCCCGAGGATCTGGTTGGTCCGCGCGCGCCCGGTTTCGACACCGCAGTCGAGATCCTGGGTAAGCGCATTCCCTCCTATGACCTTTTGCTGATCGCCATCGGCCCGGTCGTGCTGGCGGTCCTCTGGTTGCTGCTCACCCGCACACGCTGGGGCGCGCTGGTGCGGGCGGCGACCCAGGACCGCGAGATGGTGGGTGCCCTGGGCGTCGACCAGGCCAAGCTCTTCACCTCGGTGTTCTTCGCCGGTGCAGTGCTGGCCGGCCTCGGTGGTGCGCTCCAGATTCCGAGGGAGCCGGCCAATCTCGATCTCGACCTGGCGATCATCGCCGATGCGTTCGTCATCACCGTGGTCGGCGGGCTCGGCAGCATCGGGGGAGCGTTCCTGGCCGCCATCCTGATCGGCGTCGCCAAGGCGTTCTGCATCGGCATCGGCACGGTCGATTGGTTCGGGCTCGAAATCTCGTTCTCCAAGCTGACACTGGTGGTCGAGTTCCTGATCATGGCACTGGTGTTGGTGGTGCGGCCCTACGGCCTGCTCGGCAAACCGCAGGCGGTGCAGCGCATCGCTGCCGAACCGTCGCCGCCGCTCACCGCACCGACGTGGAAGATGGCGCTGGTGTGGATGGCGGTTCTGGTCGCCGTGCCGCTGGTCGCCGACCGCTACGTCACCATACTGCTGACTGACATCGTGTGCTTCGCGCTTTTTGCGGTCAGCCTGCATTTCATCATGGGCCCGGCTGGCATGGTGTCGTTCGGCCACGCCGCCTATTTCGGCCTTGGCGCCTATGCCGCCGGTCTGCTGTTCAAGCAGGCTGGCTTGCCGATGGAAGCAGCGCTGCTTCTGGCGCCGCTTTGCGCCGGCGCCTTTGCGATCGTCTACGGCTGGTTCTGCGTTCGCCTCAGCGGCGTCTACCTTGCCATGCTGACTCTGGCCTTCGCCCAGATCAGCTGGTCGATCGTCTTCCAATGGGACTCCTTCACCGGCGGCAGCAACGGCGTGCTCGGCATCTGGCCCTCGGCGTGGCTGGCCGACAAGACCACCTATTATTATCTAGCGCTTGCCTGCTGCGGCCTTGGCATCGCGTTTCTGTGGCGTGTGCTGTTCTCGCCGTTCGGCTTCACGTTGCGCGCCGGCCGCGACTCGCCGCTGCGCGCCGAAGCGATCGGCATCGACCTGCGGGGTGTCCAATGGGCGGCCTTCGTGCTGGTCGGCGCGCTCGCCGGCCTCGCCGGCGCGGTCTATGCTTTTTCCAAGGGCAGCATCTCGCCGTCGGCGATCTCGATCGCGCAATCGACGGACGGGTTGATCATGGTGCTGCTGGGCGGCGTGGAGACGCTGACCGGCCCGATCGTCGGTGCCGCGATCTTCACCTGGCTGCGCGACGAGGTCGCCCGCCGCACCGAATTCTGGCGGGCTGTCATGGGCGGTGTGATCCTGGTCATCGTGCTGCTGTTTCCGCAGGGGCTGGTGGGCGGACTCAAGGCACTGGCCCTTCGCTGGCAGGAGCAGCGGGCATGACCGCGGTGCTGCAAGTCGAGGGCCTGCACAAGGCATTCGGCGGCGTCCAAGCCGTGGCCGATGTGTCCTTTACCGTGTCGGCGGGCGAGATGCTGGCCCTGATCGGCCCCAACGGCGCCGGCAAGAGCACCTGCTTCAACATGCTGAACGGCCAGCTGTCGCCCGATCTCGGAATCGTCCGGCTCGAAGGCCGCGACATCGTCGGCCTGCGCCCGCGCACCATCTGGCGGCTGGGGGTCGGCCGAACCTTCCAGATCACCGCCACCTTCGCCTCGCTGGGCGTGCGCGAGAACGTCCAGATGGCGCTCTATTCCCATGCTGGCCGGCTGCGCTCGATGCTGCAGCGCTTCGGCGCGGCGTTCCGGACCGAGGCAGATGCGCTGCTATCCCAGGTCGGCATGCTCGACCAGGCCGAGCGCACCTGCGGCGTGCTGGCCTATGGCGATCTGAAGCGGGTCGAACTCGCCATGGCGCTGGCTAACCAGCCGCGTCTGCTGCTGATGGATGAGCCGACCGCCGGCATGGCGCCCAAGGAACGCGTAGCGCTGATGGAACTCACCGCCGGTCTGGCGCGTGCCCGGGGCATCGCCGTGCTGTTCACCGAGCACGACATGGACGTGGTGTTCAGCCAGGCCGACCGGATCATCGTGCTCGACCGCGGCCAGCTCATCGCCGGCGGCACGCCCGATGAGATCCGCAACAATGCCGCCGTGCGTACCGTCTACCTCGGGGGCACGCACTGATGCTCGAGGTGAAGAACGTTCATGCATTTTACGGCCGCGCCCACATCCTGCATGGCGTCTCGCTCGATGCCGCGGCGGGTGAGGTCGTGGCGCTGCTGGGCCGCAACGGCGCCGGCAAATCGACTGCCATGAAGGCGATCATGGGCCTGGTGCCGCCGTCGCAGGGCGAAGTCGTCTTCGAGGGCCGGCGCATCGAACGTCTGCCGCCCTACCGCATCGCGCGGCTGGGCCTGGGCTATGTGCCCGAGGAGCGGCGCATCTTCACCGACCTCACGGTGATGGAAAATCTCGAAGTCGGCCGTCAGTCGGCACGCGAGGGCGTCTCGGGCTGGACCGAGGACAAGCTCTTCGCGCTGTTTCCCAACCTGTCGGAGATGCGCAGTCGGCCGGGCGGCCGGATGTCCGGCGGCGAGCAGCAGATGCTCACCATCGCCCGCACGCTGATGGGCAATCCTCGCTGCGTGCTGCTGGACGAACCGTCGGAGGGGTTGGCGCCGATCATTGTCGAGCAGATGGCGAACTCCATCCGTGCGCTGAAGCGCGAGGGGCTGACGGTGCTGCTGTCGGAGCAGAACCTTCACTTTTCCCAAGCCGTTGCCGATCGCGCCTACATCATCGAGAAAGGCCAGATTCGCTTCGGCGGGACCATGGCCGAACTCGCCTCGGACGTCTCCCTTCGCGAACAGTACCTTTCGGTTTGATCATGGCCCCGAAATTTTCCCTCACCGTCGGCATCGACGTCGGAGGCACCTTCACCGATCTCCTGGCCATCGATTCCGTCTCCGGTGTCGTCAAGCTCGCCAAGGTGCCGACGACGGTCGACAACCAGGCGATCGGCTTCATGGCCGCCCTGGCCGACGCCGGTGCCGATCCGGCCACGCTGCAGGCGGTGGTCCATGGCACCACGACCACGACCAATGCGCTGCTCGAACGCAAGATCGCCCGGGTCGGGCTCATCACCACCCGGGGTTTCCGCGACGTGCTCGAACTCGGCCGCCGCACCCGCCCGCAGCCCTATGGTCTGCGCGGCACTTTCAGGCCGATGATCGAGCGCGAGCTACGGCTCGAAGTGCCGGAGCGCATGGATGCCGACGGCAAGGTGCTGGTGGCGCTAGACGAGGCGGCCGTCGCCGAAGCGGCGAAGAAGCTCCTGGCGCTGGATTGCGAAGCCGTGGTCATCCATTTCCTGCACAGTTACATCAATTCGGCGCACGAGCGCCGGGCGGCAGAGATCGTGCGCGGCCTGTGGCCCAATGCCTATGTCACGGCCGGCCACGCCATTCTCTCGGAGTACCGGGAATACGAGCGCGGCGTGACCGCGGCGGTCAACGCCTCGGTTCAGCCGGTGCTCGACCGCTATCTGGCGCGGCTGCGCACCGAACTCTCGGCCAAGGGTTTTAGCCGAGACCTGCTGGTGATGCAGGGCAACGGCGGCACGATCTCTTCGCAGCTGATTGCCCACGCCGCGGTCAACACGGTGATGTCGGGCCCCGCCTCGGGCGTGATGGCGGCGGCCTACACCGGCCGTATCTCCGGCCACCTCGACCTCATCACCTACGACATGGGCGGCACGTCGACCGACGTCGGCCTGATCGAGAATGCCGTGCCGCAGGTCTCGGGCGAACTCGAACTCGAATACGCGATGCCTATCCACGTGCCGATGGTCGATGTGCACACAATCGGCGCCGGCGGCGGATCGATCGCTTCTGTCGATTCGGCCGGCATGCTGCGGGTCGGCCCCGAGAGCGCCGGCGCCCGGCCCGGCCCGATCTGCTATGGCCGCGGCGGCACCGAGCCCACCATCACCGACGCCAACCTGGTGCTGGGCCGGCTCAATCCCGACCGGCTGCTGGGTGTCGATCATCCCGTCACGCTCGATCATGTGCGCGCCATCGTATTGGACAAGGTCGGCAAGCGGCTCGGCCTTGATGCCGAGGCGGCGGCGGCGGCCATCCTGCGCATCGCCAACGACCGCATGGCCGGCGCCATCCGCCTGGTCTCGCTGTCGCGCGGCCACGATCCACGCGATTTCGCCCTGTTCGCCTTCGGCGGCGCCGGCCCCTTGCACGCCACGGCGCTGGCACGCGAACTTGCCATTCCGACGGTGCTGGTGCCGGCGCGCCCGGGTATCACCAATGCGCTGGGCTGCGTCGTGGCCGACCTGCGCCACGACTACGTGCGCACGGTGAACAAGCCCCTGTCGGCACTCGACGACGCCACGGTGGCCGGGATCTATGCCGAGCAGTCGGCCGAGGGCGAGGCCACGATCGGCCGCGAGGGCGTGCCGGTCCGCGAGCTGCGCCGCGTCCATACTGCCGACATGCAGTTCCAGGGCCAGAGCCATATCCTATCGGTCGGCGTCGATCGGCCGGATATCGGCGTCGAGGGCTTGCATAAGGCCTTTGCGGCCGCGTACTTCCGCCGTTTCGGAATCGAACTGGCGGAGATCCCGCCGGTCCTGGTCAATCTCCACACTGCGGTGATCGGCGTGCGGCCGGAGATTTCGCTCGGCGCGCTGGTCGCGACCGACCGCGCTCCGACGCTTGCGGCGGCAAAGCTTGGAGAGCGGAAGGTCTGGTTCACCGACGGCTGGCGCGAGACGCCGGTCTATGCCCGCGAAAAACTGCCGCGAGACGCCGTGTTCGAAGGCCCGGCGATCCTGGAACAGCTCGACTGCACCACTGTCGTCGAGCCGGGCGACAAGGCCCGCCAAGACAAGCTCGGCAATTTGCTGATAACAGTCGGCTAACAAACGCTTCGGAGGAAACGTCGATGAAGGTGACGGACGTCGTCTGCCACATCCTGCAATGCAAGGTCGACAAGCCGTTCGTCTCGGCGCGCGGCTGGGTCTACGGCACGCGCTCGACCTGCCTGGTCGAGATTTCGACCGACGAGGGCATCACCGGCTGGGGCGAGTGCTACGGCCCCGCTGCCGTTGCAAAGACCTTCGTCGAGACGCAGTACAAGGCGCGCGTGATCGGCCGCGACCCGTTCGATGTCGAGGCGATCTGGGAGGACCTCTACAACAGGATCAAGGACTACGGCACGACCGGCATGGCGATCTCGGCCATTTCCGGCATCGACATCGCGCTGTGGGACATCATGGGCCGCGCCGTGAACAAGCCGGTGCACAAATTGATCGGCGGCGCCTATCGCAGCGAAGTGATCCCTTACGCCACCGGTCTTTATTTCATCGACATGAACCGGCTGGTTGAGGAGGCCGTGGAAGAGGCGCTCGAATTCAAGAACGACGGCTTCCGGGCGATCAAGATGAAGATCGGCCTCGGTGACCTGAAGCTCGATGCCAAGAGGGTCGGCGCCGTGCGCAAGGCGATCGGTCCCGACGTCAAGCTGGCGGTCGATGCCAACCACTGTTTCTCGGTGCCCAACGCCATCAAGCTTGGCCGCATGCTGGAGGAGTACGACATCCTGTGGTTCGAGGAGCCGATCAGCCCCGAGGACCACGACGGCTACATCGAAGTAACGCGCGCTCTCGACATGGCGGTGGCCGGCGGCGAGAACGATTTCACCCGCTGGGGTTTTCGCGACGTCATCGCCAAGAAGGCCATGGACATCGTGCAGCCCGACCTCTGCGCGGCCGGAGGCTTCTCCGAGTGCCGCAAGATCGCGACTCTGGCGTCGGCATTCGGTGTCGAATGCGTGCCGCACGCCTGGGGCTCCGTGATCGGCCTCGCGGCCACGGTGCAGTTCTTGGCGGCGCTGCCCGACCAGCCTCCTGCCTTCCGGCCGATGCCACCGATGCTCGAGTTCGAGCAGACGCCCAACCCGTTGCGCGACACGCTGGCCAAGGAACCGATCGAGCAGAAGAAGGGCATCGTCAAGGTCCCGACCGGCCCTGGCCTCGGCATCGAGATCGATCGCGAGATTTTGGCCAAATACAAAGTGGCATAGGCATTACGTCGTCCCGACCAAGGCCCGAAGGGCCGCGTGGAGGGACCTTCTCCCCACGATAGGCTGCCAATCATAGAGAGAAGGTCCCTCGGCTACGCTCGGGACGACGAGGGGAGTTTGAAATGAAAATCGTCGACGTAAAAGCCTATCCAACCAGCTACCGCGTGCCGAAGGAGCTGCAGGTTTCGCTCGGCATCGGCACCATGACCAAGCGCGACTGCGTGATGGTCAAGGTGACGACCGAGGATGGCCTCGTCGGCTGGGGTGAGAGCCACCATGCCCGCTCGCCCGGCAGCATCGGGCACCTGATCAATACGACGCTGAAGGGTTTCGTGGTCGGCATGGATGCGACTGACACGGTCGGCATCTGGGCGAAGATCTACAAGTTCCAGCTCGGCTCCCATGGCATGGGGGCGGCCACCGCGATGGCGATGAGCGGTCTCGACCAGGCGCTGTGGGACATCAAGGGCAAGGCCGTGGGCTGGCCGCTCTACAAACTGCTGGGCGGCTCCAACCGGCCGGTACCGGCCTATGCCGGCGGCATCTCGCTGGGTTACCAGGAACCGAAATCACTGGTTGCCGAGGCCGAGCCGATGGTCGAGGCCGGCTACAAGGCACTGAAATTGCGCATCGGCGACACCGTGCGCGCCGATATCGCGCGCATGACGGCGATCCGCAAGCGCTTCGCCGATATCCCCATCCTGACCGACGCCAATACCGGCTACACGGTCGAGGATGTGCGCCGCGTCATGCCAGCGATGGACGAACTGGGCATCGCCTGGCTGGAGGAGCCGTTTCCGGCGCATGATCATCGCTCCTACGCGATGGCCAAGGGTTTTGGCCGCACGCCGCTGGCGGCCGGCGAAAACCACTACACGCGCTTCGAGTTCCACCGGATCATCGAGGACGGCAACATCACCATCCTGCAGCCTGATCTTTCCAAGTCGGGTGGTATCACTGAAGTCCAGCGCATCGCTGCCGCCGCCTCGATGTGGAAACTGCCGATCCATCCGCACAGTTCGATGACCGGCCTCAACCACGCCGTCTCGATCCATTTCCTCGCCTCGATCGACAACGGCGGCTACTTCGAGGCCGATCTGTCTGTGGCCAACAAGTTCCGCGATGAGCTCGGCAGCGCGCCGTGGCAGATCGGCAAGGACGGCTGCGTGCGACCTCTCGACAAGCCCGGCATCGGCGTCGAGATCGACGAGAAATTCCTGATCGCACACCCGGTGATCGAGGGGCCGGGCTACGTCTGACCCCCTCCGCCCTCGTATGACGAGGGCACCTCCCTAGAGACGGGGGAGGAGAACTCTTTCCTTCCCCCGCCTCGGGGGAAGGTGGCGCGTAGCGCTGGAAGGGGGTCAGCCAGCTGCGATGAGATCGGCGCCCTTTTCGGCGATCACATTGGTTGCGGCGTAGGTGTTGCCCGAAACCATGGTCGGCATGCACGAGGCATCGGCGACCCGCAGCCCTTGCAGTCCCAGCACGCGCATCGAGGCCGGGTCGACCACGGCCCGGGGATCGGTGCCGATCTTGCACGTACCGACAGGGTGATAGGTCGTCGAACCGGTGGCGCGGGCATGCGCCATCCATTGCTCGTCGGTCTGCACGTCGGGGCCGGGGAAGTTCTCACGGATCACGTAGTCTGCAAGCGGCGGCGTCGCCAGCAGCTTGCGCAGGTACTTCATCGCCGCCAGCAGCGCGTCGCGGTCGATCTGGTCAGCAAGATAATTGGGCTGGATCTCTGGCTTGGCCGTGGGGTCGGCGCTCAGCGCCTTCACATGGCCGGTGCTCTCGGGGCGGAGCTGGGCGGCACCGAGCGTCATGCCGGGCACGGTGTCGAGCTGGGTGGTGCCGTAGCGGCCGCCGCCGTAGCTCGCCGGCGCGAAGTAGAGCTGCATGTCAGGCGTGGCGAGGCCGGGGCGCGTCTTGAAGTAGCCGCCGGCGTGACTTGGCGCCGTGGTCAGCAGTCCCTTGCGGCTTATCGCGTAGCGCAGGACTTCGCCGACGAGCCGCAGGCCGCGGCTCTTCTCGTTGAGCGA
>CALFRN010000176.1 GCA_937919085.1 uncultured Reyranella sp. | reverse complement strand
CTAGTCGCATAAAGGCACCGCGTCTTGGTGCCGATGACGACGTCCGGGCCCTGAATGAACCCACAACGCTCCAGAAGCGCACGAGAGCCCGTGTTTTCTGGCCGGACAATCGCCACGATCCGGCGCAGCGACTTCTCGTTGAAGCCATAGGCGACGACGGCTTACAAGGCTTCTTGCACATAGCCTTGCCGCCAGAAGGCCACGTCGAGCGCGTAGCCGACCGCGATTTCGGCAAGATCTTTTTCCGGCCTGAGGCAGATCTGGCCGATCAGATATTTGTTCTCTTTCAGACGGATGGTCCACCATCCCATGCTGGTCTCGTTCCAGCCTGCAGTCACCCGAGAGACAATGTCCTGCACTTCGGGTCGAGAGAGAGCGCCCTTGCCGATATGCTGCATGACGTGCGGATCACTCATCGCCCCGTGCAACTCGTCGACATCCCGCATTTCGTATGGCGCAAGCACGAGGCGTTTCATTCTGATCGACGGATGGGCCATCGCGTCGCCTGCTCTCCTCTGATCACTCCTCGAAGATCGCGACGGCCCGCGTCCAGCCGGCCGAGGCGCCACGGATCTTGTGCGGAAAGCAGGAGATGGTGAATCCATCACCCGGCAGCACTTCGAGATTGTGAAGCTTCTCGAGGTGGCAGTAGCCGATGTCGCGGCCGGCCTTGTGGCCTTCCCAGATGATCGACGGATCATGGTCCTTCGCCCATTTCTGGGCCGTGAAATAGAATGGTGCGTCCCAGCTCCAGGCGTCGGTGCCTGTAAGGCGGATGCCGCGCTCCAGCAGGTACATTGTGGCGTCATAGCCCATGCCGCAACCCGAGTTCACATAGTCACTGTTACCGTATCGCGAACCCGCACGCGTATTCACCACGACGATCTCCAGCGGCTTGAGTGTGTGGCCGATGCGCTTCAGCTCGTCGTCGACTTCCTTGGCGGTGATCACGTGACCATCTTCCATCTCTCGGAAGTCGAGCTTCACACCCGGCTGAAAACACCATTCGAGTGGCACTTCGTCGATAGTGATGGCGCGTTCACCCTTGTTCATCGTTGGGTGAAAATGATAGGGCGCATCGAGATGCGTGCCATTGTGCGTACTGAGACTGACGTTTTCGACCGCCCATCCCTGGCCGTCTGGCAGATCTTCCTTCTTGAGCCCCGGAAAGAAGCCCGCGATCTGCGCCGCCGTATTTTCGTGCTTGTGATACTGGATCTTCGGACCAAAGGGCGCCGGATCGGAGATCACGTCGTTTTCCAGATAGATCGAGAGGTCAACGAAGCGACGGGGCATGGCGGACTCCGGCGGCGCTGGCTAGGGGCCAGTTAGGGCGCGCAGGATCGACTTGGTCAACAGTTGCCCGATGCACTTCTGGCCAAAGTCATTGAGATGCAACCCGTCGAGCTGCACGAATTGCGCATAGGGCATGCCGTCATCGTACCAGCCGCGCATGATATCGTACCGGCGGAACAGGCCGGCATCGAGTTCCTTGGCGACCTGCGCCATGACCTTCTCATAGGCCTCCTTGTCCTGCACCGCGACCACGGCAGGGACGTACTGCAAGTTCATCAGCACGAAGTCGGCGCCCAGCGACTTGCCGAGCTTGATGCCAGCGCGCAGCGTGCTCTCGAAAGTATCCAACGGCATACGGCGAATCGCGGAGTTCGTTCCGGTCTGCCAAATCACCAAGGTTGGCAAGTTCGACTTCATCTCGTCCCGCATGCGCGCGGCCATCTCCTCGACATCCTGGCCGCCCATGCCGCGGTTCACGAGATCGATGTTGACACCCGGCAAGGCCTTCTCGAGACCGCGCCAGAGCTGTGTTGGATAGGCGAACGCGGGATTGGAAACGCCGTAACCCGCCGTCGATGACGATCCGAGCGCCAGGATCTTGAGTTTCTTTTGATCGGAAACAGCCTTGCGAGCGATCGGCAACGGTGCGCCGAGGTCGAGCAGCTCCGGTTTGGCTCGACAATGGGCCATCGACTGGGCGTTGACGGTTGCCGGCGAGCCGAACGCGACCAACGCCACCAGAATCACCAGCCCATGCAGGAAAGCTCTCATGTCAATGCCCCTGCAGCGCGGGGGGCGCCTGCCGACGATGAAGGCCCGCCGTCCTTGAACCAGGCCGCGATATAGGCGGCGAGGCACATAATCAGAATGCCGGTGATGCTTACGAAAACCTGCGACACAATCGAATCTTCAAAGTGGCTTACGGTCACCTGACCCGATAGTGCCAGGAAGGTGCCAAGGCAGAATATGAGCAATGACTGCTCTCCGCACCTGCGAAGTGGGCCCCAAACCGACCATTTCAGGATCGGTGCGCTCTGCGGGATCGCAACCCGGACCAGCCAGGCGATCGCCAGGAAATGTGTGAATCGCAGGATGTCGATGTTGGTCTTGTCAATCGGGTAGAGCAGCCGGCTGACCCATAGAGGCACCTGCCGCTGTAGCGGGTTGTATTGCCATGAAAGGGCAATGAACAGCGCGAACAGAAGGTAAACCACCGCCAAAATCGTGAGTTGCCAGCGGAACCGGTCGAGCCAGGCGAGCCGCGGTCCAAGGACCGCGCAGGCCGCACCGACATGAAACACGACCTGCCACGCCATGGGATTGAAAAACCATACCTTCCCGTCCGGATAGGCCGACAGGTTCCAATTGAAATGGCAGGTCGCCGCATAGAATCCCACTGAGACGGCAATGACGCCTAGCGGCCAGCGGACCACTGCGGGCAGGACGAAGGGAAACGCCGCCAGCAGGACAATGTAAAGCGGCAGCACGTCGAGATTTATCGGGCGGAACCTGAGCAGGGCGGCTTCCAGGATCGCCTGGTAGGGATTCTCGCCGAAACCCAGCAGCTGCATCTCCTCGATCAGCGCCGGCGTATCACGGGCAATCGATACCCAGGCGACCTGGGCGGAGAAGGCCACGAACAGTAGAATGTGGGCGACATAGAGCTGCCAGACCCGGCGGTAGATCCGCGACGACGCCCGGACCCAGCCTTCCCGCTGCATCATCCGGCTGTAGGCGATCACCGCGGTGTAACCGGAGATGAAGACGAAAATCTCCGTGGCATCGCTAAAACCATAGTTGCGGACAGTCAGCCAGCTCACGACGTTCGTCGGGATGTGGTCGACGAAAATGAACCACAACGCAAGCCCGCGAAACAGGTCGAGACGGATGTCGCGTCCGGAAGATGCATTGGCCATGGCCCAACATTGATACCGTACCCGGGTGGCATCCGCTACGCTCACCGTCGGAGGATCGAATGGCCAAGGCGCCCCTGCTTCTCGTCCCCGGCGTGTTGTGCTCGCCCCGGTTGTTTGCGGCTCAGACCGCGGCTCTTGCCGACACGGCCGACATCGTCGTGCCCGACTGGCGGCGGGCGCCGCTGTCGATCTGGGACAACTGGCGGAGCGCGGCGCGCTGGGTGGTCGATCAGATGCCGGCGCGGACGTTTGCCCTGGCCGGCCTGTCGCTGGGCGGCATGATGGCTGTGGAAATCATGCAGTTCGCGGCGGAACGCGTAACGAGGCTGGCATTGCTCGACACCGCCATGAGCAGCCAGAACGAAGCCGAGCGCGCCGTCCGCCGCGCCCGCATACGACTGGCCGACGAAGGCCACTTCGAACTGGTGCTGGGCCTGCAGATGTCGCGGTTTGTCCCGGCTTACCGGTTGGCGGACACGAAACTGGTCGACGAAGTCATTACGATGTGCGGCGAGATCGGTCCGGAAATTTACAAGCGCCAGGAGGAGTTGGCGGCCATTCGCCCCGATCGTCGGCCAGACCTGCCGAAGATCAAATGCCCGACCATAGTGGTGTGCGGGCGCGACGATGCCGCAACGCCACTAGCCCTCTCGGAAGAGATGGCAGCGGCCATCCCGGGCAGCGAGTTGATCGTGATCGAGGAATGCGGGCATCTCGTCACGATGGAGAAGCCCGAGGAAACGAACGCGATCCTGCGCAGGTGGCTCAGCCGATGATCTTCTTTTCGCGCAACGCCGCCAGGTCGGCGGGGTTGTAGCCCGCGACTTCGCACAGCACGGAGTCGGTATGCTCGCCCAACGATGGCGGCGGGCGAGTGTCGTCCACCGGCGTATCGGAGAAGCGATAGTTCGAGCCGATCAGCGGCACGTCGCCTACCTTCGTATGCTTGTAGGTCTTGAGCATGCCGCGGCGCTTCACCTCGGGCTCGTCGAGCGCTTCCTTCATCGTTCGGATCGGCCCGGCCGGCAGATGGCGCAGCTTCTGTGCCCAGTTCTCCTTGGTGTCGGTCATGAGCACCTCTTCCATCAGGCGCGTCAGTTCGGGCTTGTTGGCGACGCGCGAGGCGACGGTGACAAAGCGCGGATCGGTCGCCCATTCGGGATGGCCCATGGCCTTGCAGGTGTCGACGAACAGCTTCTGGTTGGCCACGGCCATGTAGATCTTGCCGTTCCTTGTATTGAACGAACTGTTGGGTGCCGAGGCGAAGTGGCCGTTGCCGGCGCGCTTGGGTTGGTCGCCGCCAATCAGATAATAGGAGCCGAGATTGCCCAGGGACACCAAGGCCGTGTCGTAGAGGGCAAGGTCGATGTGCTGGCCCTTGTTGGTATCGCGGCGGGCATAGAGGGCAGCGTTGATCGCGGCAACGGAATGAATCGCGGTCATGGTATCGACGATGGCGATCGCATGCCGCAGCCCCTCGCCATTGGCCTCGCCGTTGACGCTCATCATGCCCGATTCGGCCTGTAGAACGGGATCGTAGCCTGGCCGGTCCGACAGCGGGCCGGTCTGACCGTAGGCCGAGATCGAGAGGCAGATCAGCTTCGGATAGGTCTTGTGAAGGCTGGCGTAGTCGAGGCCATACTTCTTTAACACGCCGGGGCGGAAATTTTCGACCATGACGTCGGCGGCAACGAGCAGCTTGTGGACGATCGCCTGGCCTTCGGCCTTGGTGAAATCGAGCGCCACGCTCTTCTTGCCCCTGTTGTAGGTCATGAAGAAGTGGCTTTCGCCTGCCTCGCCGCCGGCCCGCGGGCCCGCGCCCTTGCGGGTGTCGTCGCCACCATCGGGGTTCTCGATCTTGATGACCTCGGCCCCCATATCGGCCAGCATCTGCGTGCACATGGGACCCGCAATCACACGGGAAAAGTCGACGACACGAATGCCGGCGAGCGGCGGACGACCTGATGTTGCCATAACTGCAAGGTAGGGCTGCAGACGGCGCGCTGTCCATGGACGACCATTCCATTAGAGTGCAACTCCATGACCGCATTTCGCATGACGCTTTCTCGCCGCGCCACTCTCGCGCTCCCCCTCCTGACTGCCCTGCCGGCCATTGCCTCGGCGCAGGCCGATGTCTTCCCGAGCAAAGCGATCCGCATCATCGTGCCCTTTGCACCGGGCGGTTCGGGCGACATCACCTCGCGGCTGGTCGGCAAGTACATCGAGGACAAGACCGGCCAGCCCTTCGTTGTCGAGAACAAGCCCGGCGCCAACGGCATTGTGGGTGCCCTGGCGGTCAAGGCCGCACCGCCCGACGGCTACACCCTGATGCTGGCCACGACCTCGACCAATGCCGCCAATATCCATATGTACAAGAATCCCGGGTACGATCCGGAGAAGGACTTCCAGCTGGTCGGCGTTATCGGCTCCAGCGGCACTTTTCTCATCGTTCCCGCCGACAGCCTGTTCAAGTCGATGGGCGAACTGCTGGCCTATGCCAAGGCCAACCCCGGCAAGCTCAATTTCGGCTATTTCAATGCCAGCTCCCAGGTACCTGCCGAGGTGCTAGGCAAACACGCAGGCGTCGAGTGGCAGGGCGTCGGCTACAAGGCGATCGGCAATGCCTGGAACGATCTTTATGCCGGCAGCATCCAGTTTTTCTTCGTCGACCTTACCGCCGCCCGCGGCCAGGTCGTGGGCAACAAGGCCCGCCCACTGGCGATTTCCCTGGCCGAGCGCAGCCCGCTTTATCCCGACGTGCCGACCCTGGCCGAGACCTACCCCGACTTCACCACCTCGGGGTTTCTCGCCATTGCCGTGCCCAAGGCCACACCCCGGCCGGTTCAGGAAAAGTTGAACGCGCTGATCAACGAAGCGCTGACCTCGCCCGTGATCAAGGACCGGCTGGCCAACGAGTTCGCACTCGCCTCGCGACCTCTCACACTGGAACAGTGCGCCGAGCAGGATCGCACCGAGCGCGCCAAATGGGGCGAGTACGTCAGGATCGCCCGGATCGAGCCGCAGTAAGCGCGCCGGTGCGGTGCCGGTCAGCCCTTGCCGCGCAGAGCGCCCAGCAGGTCGATCGGCAACGGAAAGACGATCGTAGAGCTTTTCTCGCCGGCGATGTTGGCCAGCGTGCCGAGATAGCGCAGCTGCATCGATTCCGGGCTGCGGGCCATGATGGCGCCCGCCTCCACAAGCTTCTGTGCCGCCTGCAGTTCGCCCTCGGCATCGATCACCTTGGCCCGGCGCAGTCGCTCGGCTTCGGCCTGGCGGGCGATGGCCCGGACCATCTTCTCGTCGAGATCTATGTGCTTGAGCTCGACGTTGGTGACCTTGATGCCCCAGGCGTCAGTCTGCTCGTCGAGGATGCGCTGCACATCCGCGTTCAGCCTGTCGCGTTCCGCCAGCATCTGGTCGAGTTCGTGCTGACCGACGACAGAACGCAGCGTGGTCTGGGCCAATTGGCTCGTTGCGTCGTTGTAGGCCTCGACCTGGACGATGGCCTTTTCGGGCTCAATGACGCGGAAGTAGACTACGGCATTCACGCGTACCGAGACGTTGTCGCGCGAAATCACGTCCTGTGGCGGCACGTCGAGGACGCGCGTCCTGAGATCGACCCGCACCATCTGCTGTACGGCAGGAATGACGAAGATCAGCCCCGGCCCCTTCACGCCCTGCAGCCGGCCCAGGGTGAACACCACACCCCGTTCGTATTCTCGCAGGATGCGGATCGACAGCGCGACAAGGGCGATGACAACCAGGATCGGCAAAACATACGCGACGAATTCGAGATTCGGCATGCTCATGTTCCCTCTCGTATTTCATTCACCCGAAGCGTGAGGCCATCGCGACCACCTACCTGCACGCGCGTGCCCGGCGCGAAAGCAGCAGCTGCGTTCGCCAACCAGATCTCGCCGTGCACGCGGACTCGCCCGTGGCCATCCCGCCACTCCACCACCTCGCCCTCCATGCCGACCAGTTGCTCCGGTCCCGTGACCACCCGGCGCCGGCGCACGCGCATCGCCATGCCGAGCACG
This sequence comes from uncultured Reyranella sp., assembly GCA_937919085.1. Lineage (GTDB taxonomy): Bacteria > Pseudomonadota > Alphaproteobacteria > Reyranellales > Reyranellaceae > Reyranella. Next base: position 13,516 of record CALFRN010000176.1, on the reverse strand, counting down.
CCCAGCAGCAGCAGCGCATTGGTCGCGGCGGCGGCAAGCAGAACCGGCCAGCCGACGGCAAAGTCGATGTCGGCCCCGGCCGGATCGAACAGGAAGAGACCGCCGATTATGAAGCCGGCGATGCCGCCCAGGCCGAGCACACCGAAGCCCGGGGTGAAAGCCTCGGCCATCATCATCGCCAACCCGGCAACCAGGAGCGCCATGCCCGCGAAATTGAGCGGCATGACCGAGAGAGCCATCAACCCGACAATCAGGCAGATCGCGCCGACGATGCCGGGCCCCGCGAGCCCCGGGGTCCAGAACTCGAAAATGATGCCGTAGATGCCGATCATCAGAAGGATGAAGGCGATATTGGGATCGGTGACGATAGCGAGCAGCCGTGCCTTCCAGCTCGGTTCGACGACGATGACGCGGGCGTGACGGGCGCCGAGTTTGCGCTCGCCTTCCGTGGTGCGCACGGTCCGTCCGTCGACCTTGTCGAGCAGGTCGCCAACGTTGCCGGCCACGAGATCGACGACGTTTTCGCGGGCCGCTTCCTCGGCCGTCAGCGTCGAGGCGTCACGCACCGCCTTCTCGGCCCAATCGGCGTTGCGGCCGCGCAATTGGGCGAGGCTGCGCAGATAGGCAACGGCGTCGTTCAGCACCTTGCGTTCCATCGCACTGCCTTTGGCCTCCGCCTTGTCTTCGCCGCGCTTGCCGTCCTCGCGCCGCTCGGGTGCCGGCGTCGGCACACCGGGCATGCCCATCTGAACCGGCGTTGCAGCGCCAAGATGCGTTCCAGGGGCCATCGCGGCGATATGGGCGGCGTAGGCGATGTAGGTTCCGGCACTGGCCGCGCGCGCACCACTTGGCGCCACGAACACGGCGACCGGAATAGGCGAAGCGAGGATCGCCTGGATGATGTCGCGCGTCGCCGAAACCAGGCCGCCAGGCGTATCAAGACGCAGCACGATGAGCCCCGCCCGCTCGGCACGGGCGCGGGCGAAACCTTCCTCGATCATATGACCGGTGCCGACCCCGATCGCGCCCTTGATGTCGAGCACGACAACCGGCGCGACCTCGGGCCGGCTCGGCACGGCCTGTCCCGAGCCGGCCGGCGCGAAGACCAGAGCTGCGACATACAGCGATACAAGAGCGACAAAAACGCGTCGGAAGCACATCGTCGCCTCCCGCTCGTTCGGCACCTTCGCGGCCGAAGCCCGAACGTAATCCCCGCCGCATCGGCCTGACAAGACCTATGCGTCGGCGCACACGGATCCGTGACAGATCCGCCGAATCAGACGTGTCTCTCTACTGAAACCTCATGGAGGGCGCGTCCGCTTCTCTCGAAATTCGTAATGTTCGCCATCGTCGTTTCGGCAATGGCGCGCATGGCCTCGGCCGTAAAGAAGGCCTGATGTCCCGTAATGAGCACGTTCGGGAACGACAGCAGTCGGGCAAACAGGTCGTCCTGGATGACCTGATCCGAAAGATCTTCGAAGAACAGATCCGCTTCCTCTTCATAGACATCGAGTCCAAGACTCCCGATGTGGCCCTTCTTCAAGGCCCTGATCACGGCACGGGTGTCGATCACCGCACCGCGGCTGGTATTGATGAGCATCACGCCCTCGCGCATCTGCGCGATCGCGGATGCGTCAATCATATGGTGCGTCTCCGACGTCAGGGGACAATGCAGGGAGATGACGTCCGATTCGGCCAGCAACTCGGCCTGGGACACGTAGCGGACGCCAATCGCTTCGCAGTCCGGATTGCACTTGGGATCGAACGCGAGAATTGTGCAGCCGAATCCGGTCATGATGCGCGCAAGGGTCGCGCCAATCCGGCCGGTCCCAACGATGCCAACAGTGCGTCCCCTCAAGTCGAAACCCAACAATCCATCCAGCGCAAAATTGCCCTCTCTGACACGAGCATAGGCCCTATGGATCTTGCGGTTCAGCGCCAGGATAAGGGTCACGGTATGCTCGGCGACGGCATAGGGTGAATATTCGGGCACGCGCGCCACCTTCATCCGAAGATCGCGCGCCGCCACAAGATCGACATTGTTGAATCCCGCACTGCGCAGGACGACAAGCTGCACGCCCCGCCGCGACAATGCCCCAAGCACCTTCTCGTCGAGTTCGTCGTTTACGAAAGCACAGACCGCCCGGACACCTTCTACGGCAACCGCAGTTTGAGGCGTCAGGCGGAACTCGAAGTAGGAGAGATCGTGTCCGGCTACGCCGTTAGCCGCATCCAGAAAATGCTTGTCGTATGGCTTGGTGCTGAACACGGCAACATGCATCGTCGATCCTGCGGTCGGGAAGTTGAACTCGCGAGCGGCGATTGCACCTGGATGGTGCGCGTCGCGTAAAGCGCTGATCGTACACCTGATCTTGACGCGATGTTCACTCCTCGCGCTGATCCAGATCAAATCAAACCTCTCGGCATGGACGAATAATCGACATCGGTAGACCTAGGCCCAAGCATGGCCGGGTTGGGACTTGCCTGCCAATCACCAACCGAGGAGAGCGCCATGACCGCACGGGATCACCAGGTGATCTGGTTCGAGGAGCTGGGACGGGCCGACGTCCCGCAGGTCGGTGGGAAGAATGCGTCCCTCGGAGAGATGGTACGTCACCTCGTTCAACGCGGTGTCGCCGTTCCCCCGGGGTTCGCCACGACGGCCGGCGCCTATTGGCGCTTTGTGGATGCCAACGGACTCCGGGAGACGGTATTCACGGCACTACAGGAATTGCAGGCAGGCAAAGCACAACTTGCCGAAACCGGACAGATCCTGCGTCGCGCCTTTCTGCGGGCCGACTGGCCGCAGGACATGGCCGACAGCATCCGGCATGCCTATCGCGAACTCGGCGATCGCATCGGCAGGCCTGACCCTGACGTGGCGGTCCGGTCCAGCGCCACCGCCGAAGACCTTCCCGACGCAAGTTTCGCCGGACAACAGGAAACCTTCCTCAACATCCGAGGCGAGACGGCCCTGCTCGATGCCTGCCGTCGTTGCTTTGCTTCGCTCTTCACCGATCGCGCCATCAGCTACCGGGACACCAAGGGTTTCGACCACCTCAAGGTCGCTCTGTCCGTCGGCGTACAGGCCATGGTGCGTTCCGATCTCGGCGGCGCCGGCGTAATGTTCTCGATCGACACGGAAACCGGCTTCGAGAAGGTCGCCATCATCGATGCTGCCTGGGGATTGGGCGAAAGTGTGGTGCAGGGCACCGTCGACCCCGACGAATATCAAGTGTTCAAGCCTTTGCTCTCCGACGACTCGCTCAAGCCGATCATCGGAAAGCGGCTCGGCGGAAAAGCGCAAAAGATGATCTACGCAACCGACAGCGATCATCCGACCCGAACCGTGCCAACGTCCAAGGCCGAGCGCGCCGCCTATGTCCTGTCGGACGACGATGTCCTCACGCTCGGGCGTTGGGCCTGCGTGATCGAGAATCACTACGGCTGCCCGATGGACATCGAATGGGCCAAGGATGGCCAAAGCGGCAACCTGTACATTGTGCAGGCGCGTCCCGAGACGGTGCAATCCCGAAGAAGCACTGGCGAATACCGATCGTATCGCATCAAATCAAAAGGACGGAAGCTCGCAACCGGCCTCAGCATCGGTGACGCCGTGGTGACGGGGCGCGTCTGCCTGATCGAAAGCGCTCGCGACATCGATCGCTTCATCGACGGTGCCGTTCTGGTGACACAGAACACCGACCCGGACTGGGTACCGATCATGAAGCGGGCGGCGGCGATCGTGACGGATCACGGCGGACGCACGTCGCACGCCGCCATAGTGAGCCGAGAACTGGGTCTGCCGGCTATCGTCGGCACCGGCAACGCCACCGACCTGCTTCATGGCGAGCAGGAAGTGACGGTGTCCTGCGCCGAAGGGGATCAGGGTTTCATTTACGAAGGCACTGCGGAGTACGAGACGGAGATGCTCGACCTCCACGACATCCCGGCAACCAGCACGCAGATAATGCTCAACCTCGCCAATCCCGCCGCCGCCTTTCGCTGGTGGCGAATTGCCGCCGACGGAGTCGGGTTGGCGCGGATGGAATTCGTGGTGAGCAACCACATCAAGGTGCATCCCATGGCGTTAGTGAACTTCGATACGCTTCAGGACGCCGATGCAAAGAGTCAGATCGAAGAGCTGACCGTAGGCTACGAGACCAAGACCGACTATTTCGTCGATCGTCTGGCACAAGGGCTAGGGCGACTTGCGGCGTCTCAGCATCCCAGGCCCGTCATTATTCGCATGAGCGACTTCAAGACCAACGAGTACGCAAACCTGATCGGTGGCGCCGCATTCGAGCCGAAGGAAGCCAATCCGATGATCGGGTTCCGCGGCGCGTCGCGTTACTACTCACCGCGCTATCGCGAGGGATTTGCCCTGGAATGCCAGGCCATCCGGCGCATGCGTGAAGAAATGGGCTTTACCAATGTGATCGTCATGATCCCGTTCTGCCGCTCGGTCACGGAAGCCGACCGCGTATTGGCGGTCATGGCCGAGAACGGCCTGCGCCGCGGCGAAAACGGACTCGAGATCTATGTCATGTGCGAAATTCCCTCGAATGTCATTCTGGCAAAGGCTTTTGCCGAACGCTTCGACGGCTTCTCGATCGGCAGCAACGATCTTACCCAACTCACGCTTGGCGTCGATCGCGACTCCGAGGATCTTGCCGAACTTTTCGACGAACAGGACAATGCCGTGAAATGGATGATCGAGAACGTCATCCGCGAGGCGCACAAGGCCGGCGCCAAGATCGGATTGTGCGGCCAGGCACCAAGCGACCACCCGGAGTTCGCCGAGTTTCTCGTCTCCTGCGGGATCGACTCTATTTCCGTCAGCCCCGACAGCTTCCTCGCCGTAAAGCGCAAGGTCGCGCAAGCCGAGGCGGAAAAGCGCTCCACATCTTCGGCCTGACGGCTGCGTCGGAGAAGTCGCGACAGCAGGATTACGCCATGGGACACGCGATCGTCAGCGCTTTTGCCCTACGACGCGCGTACCTTTACGCCGATCCCACATTTTCTCGAGCTCCATAACCACGAAGAGCATAGACGCAATAGAGAACAAAGCACCCCATTCGGCGATCGTCACCGGAGTCACGCGCAGTGTCTCGCTCAACACTGGCAGATGCATCGCACCGACATGGAGCACTTGCGCACCGATCACGCTGAGCACAAGCAGGCGATTCGTGAAGAACCGCTGTTTGAAAGCGGAGTGACGTTCGGAGCGACTGTTAAAGGCCTGGAAGTTCTCGAACAGGACAAACAGCAGAAGCAGCAGGTTGCGCGCCTGATCCTCGCCGTATCCGTTCTCCAGGAGCCAATAGAAGACCGCGAAGCCGCCGACGCCTATGACAAGCATCGAATGCCAGATGCGCCGCGTCATTACCCGGTCGAATATCGGCTCCCTGGGCCGGCGGGGCGGGTACGAAAGCTCGTCGCCCTCGCCTTTTTCAGCGGCCAGGGCGACGTCTTGAATCCCGTTGGTGACGAGGTTGAGCCATAGCAACTGCACCGGCAGCAGTGGCATGGGCATGCCGGTCGAGAGCGCCAACAAAAACAGCACGACCTCGGCTGCGCCGGTAGACACCAGCATGAAGATCACCTTGCGGATGTTCGCATAGGCCACCCGCCCTTCATAAATGCCCTTCACGATCGATGCGAAATTGTCGTCGGTTATGACGATATCGGCGGTTTCCTTCGCCACGTCCGTGCCCTTGCGCCCCATCGCCACGCCGACATGCGCGTGCTTCAGCGCGGGCGCATCGTTAACGCCGTCACCCGTCACGGCAACGAAGTGGCCGTTTCGCGCCAGTGACAGCACGATCGACAGCTTCTGCGTCGGCTCGACGCGAGCATAGATGCGGGCGCGCCGGGTCAGACGGTCGAGCGCGTCTGGTCCTTCCAGTTCGGCAGCGCGGACATGCTCGCCTGTGACAACCTGATCCGCTGAGAAAGTGAAGCCCGCATGAGTGGCAATGACGCTGGCGGTCTTTGCATCATCTCCCGTCACCATCACCACTTCGATGCCGGCAGTGTGGCAATCCCGTATCGCCTTCGGCACTTCGGGCCTCACCGGATCCTGCATGCCCGCGAGTCCGAGAAAGACGAGGTTAAGCAGGCTCTGGTGGCCGTATCCGCTGTCCGTGGCCGGCGTGATTTCGCCTTCGGCAAACCCCAGGACACGCAGCCCCCGGGTGGCCAGTTCGTCCTTCTGAAGCAACAGTGTTTCGCGCTCGATGGGCACGATCCGATCGCCCACATCCATGCGGTCAGCCATCGCAATCAAGGTTTCCGACGCGCCCTTGACGAAGACGCGGACCCCGCCCCCATGCGAATGAAACGAGGCGGCGTATCTCAAGTCGGGTTCGTAGGGGATACGTCCGACCATTGGATAGCGCTCGCGCACCTCATCCAGCGCGATCCCGCCCTTGCGGGCCGCCACCAGCAGAGCCACATCAACGGTGTCGCCCGCCCCCGTCCAGTCGCCCCGTTCCTCGACCAGCCGCGCTTCGTTCGGCAGTGCTGCAGACCGCAAGAGTGCGGCCACGCGCGCTCGCGCCTGCTCCGTGCTGCCTTGAGCGGCCTGAATTGAACAGGCGTCGAGATTCCGTCCGGCCTCGCATGTCAGCATCGTGCCATCCGGCGTGAGAATGTCGGTGACAGTGAGTTCGTTCATCGTCAACGTACCGGTCTTGTCCGTCGCGATCATCGTGCAGGAACCGAGCGACTCCACCGCCGGCATCTTGCGGACGATGACGTGGGCCCCCGCCATCCTCCGCATTCCGATCGCAAGAGCCACCGAGATGGCGACAGGAAGTCCCTCGGGTATTGCGCTCACCGCCAATGCGACCGACATCATGAAGAGATCGCGGAGACCCATACCGCGCAGGTGCCCAATGCCGATCAGGAGGACGATGGCGACACCGACCGCAATGGCGATCATGTGCGCAAAGCGCTCCATCCGGATCACCAGAGGCGGTTGCGATATCGACCGCTTTCCGATTTCCTTGGCGATCTTGCCGATCTCCGTCGCCGGGCCGGTCGCCGTCACAACACCGCATCCACGCCCGCGCGCAACCATCGAACCCGCGAACATCGCAGTGTGCCGCCGGTCGACCGATTCGCTTGCCACCGACACCGGCAACGTCTTCCTGACAGGTACGGACTCGCCGGTCAGCAAGGATTCGTCGCATTGAAGATCGGTGCCCTCGACGAGTTGAAGATCGGCAGGAACCCGGCCGCCAACCTCCAGAAGGACCAGGTCACCGGGGACCAGGTCGCGGGCGTCGATATCCCGCTGCACGCCGTCCCGGATCACCGATGCGTGCTGCTGTTCCAGGTTGCGGAGCGCCGCCGCCGCCCGGCTGGCCGAGTATTCCTGTGCTGTGCCGATGATTCCGTTGACCAGCAACACGACGCCGATGAATAGCGCGTCCTTTATGTCGCCCAGCGCCAGAGACACCAACGCGGCGGCCAGCAGAATATAGATTAGCGGACTGAGGAATTGGCGTAGGAACACGGCGATGAGAGACGGGCCGCCGACGTCCGGCAGGGCGTTGGGCCCATGCCGCGCCAACCCGGCCGTCGCCTCCGCCTCGGTCAAACCCCGAATACCCCCGGCATCCGGCGTCGGCGCGCCGACTTTCGTAATTGCGTTCGATGAAGTCATGGTCTCGGCACTCCGGCTCCCGCGGTTCGTCCTCCATCCAATTATGAAGAGTGCATTGACTTAAGCGTCGCCACTTTGCGCTGAGTGCGCCTTGCGAAATATCAATTTGGTGAGCAGCGGCGCTGTTTATGATTGCCGTCGGGACATGCGCGGACGCTAGTTGGCCTTGCCGATCTTCGTAACGGTGATCGCACCATTGACGCGATCAGCGTCGAACTCAACCTTATCACCTGCCTTCACCTTGTCGAGCATCGTAGGGTCGGCCACGCGAAAGACCATGGTCATGGAATCCATATCGAGATTCTTGATCGGTCCGTGCTTGAGCGTGATCTTGCCGGCGGATTTGTCGATCTTGATGACTTCACCCTTGACTTGGCTGCCATCGGCACAGGCGAGGCCAACAGCAAATATCAACGCGGCGGTGGCGGAAGCGAGAATCCTGAACATTATTTGTCCCTTCGGTTGGTTGTAGAACGACCTATTCGACGACGATCACGCCGACCATGCCGGACTGGTAGTGTCCCGGAATCAGGCAGGCGAACTCAAACGTGCCGGCTTCGGTGAACTGCCAGACGATCTCCCCCTTTGTCTTCGGCTTCAGTCTCTTGGAGTTGGGATCGTCGTGTTCCATGTCGGGGTTCTTCTCCATCTCCTTCATGTGCTTCTGGTTCTCGTCGACCGTCCCGATCACGAACTCGTGGTCAATCTCGCCATTGTTTCGAAGCTGGAACCGGATCTGGTCGCCTTTCCGCACCTTCACAAGATCGGGAAAGAACATCATCTTGCCGTCCGACTCCCGCATCACGACCTGGACGATCCGCGCCGGCTTCTTGGGATCACCAGGTTTTCCGTACTCCGTCTCGTCAGCGTGACTGTGCCCCTCACCGGGTTTGTGGCCAGGAGCCGCAATCGCCGTCGTCGACATCAGACCTGCGACAGCGATCGCAGCCAGCATGCGTTTGGGGATCATGAGATCTTCCTGTTGTTGTTCACCTGTGGCCGCCGTGTCCGCCCGGCTTCACGACCTTCAAGGCTTTGTCGGACTTGACCGCTGGCGTCGGACTCGATGCGCGCGTCGTCGCAGGCGGCGGCCCTTTCCATTCCCAGGCAACCGTCCCGGGCGGATTGTCGTACCAACCCGGATCCTTGTAATCGCCCGACGCCAGGCCCTCGCGCACCTTCACCACCGAGAACATGCCGCCCATTTCGACGGCACCGAACTGGGCGAAGCCAGTCATCATGGGCAACGTGTTGTCGGGTAGTGGCATTTCCATTTCACCCATGTCGGCCATGCCAGCCATGCCCATGGGCATGTAGTCAGGCGTAAGCCGGCGCATCTGCTTGGTGAAGCCTCGCTTGTCGACACCGATGAAGTTTCGAATGTCGTGTCCCATGGCATTCATGGTGTGGTGCGACTTATGGCAGTGGATTGCCCAGTCACCGGGGTGGATCGCGTCGAATTCATAGGCTCGCATGGCGCCGACTGGAATGTCGATCGTGACCTCGGGCCAGCGCGCCTCCGGCCGCACCCAGCCGCCGTCGGTGCAGGTCACCTCGAAGTCGTAACCATGCATATGAATTGGATGGTTGGTCATGGTCAGGTTTCCGACACGCACCCGCACCCGGTCGCCCTTGGCGATCACCAGTGGATCGATTCCCGGATACACCCGACTGTTCCAGGACCACATGTTGAAGTTCAACATCTCCGCGACCTTGGGAACGTAGTTGCCCGGATCGATATCGTAGGCGTTCAGCAGGAACACGAAATCGCGGTCGACACGGTGCAGCTTGGGGTCGCGCGGATGAACGACGAAGAAGCCCATCATGCCCATCGCCATCTGCACCATCTCGTCGGCGTGCGGGTGGTACATGAAGGTACCGCTCTTCATGAGCTGGAACTCGTAGACGAAGGTCTTGCCCGGCTTGATGTGCGGCTGCGACAGGCCGCCGACCCCGTCCATTCCGGAAGGCAGAATCATGCCATGCCAGTGAATGGTGGTGTGTTCGGGCAGCCGGTTGGTGACAAATATACGGACTTTGTCGCCCTCAACCGCTTCGATGGTGGGGCCCGGACTCTGGCCGTTATAGCCCCACAGGCGGGCAATCATCCCGGGGGCCATTTCACGCTCGACCGGCTCGGCGACGAGATGGAACTCCTTCCAGTCGCCATTCTGCCGCGACGGCAGGGTCCAGCCGTTCAAGGTCACCACCGGCTGGTAGTCCGGCCCAGTCGTAGGATGGAGCGGCGGCTGCATCGTATTGGTCGTTGTCGTCGGCGCTTCGGGAATAGATTGCGCCTGGACGCGGCCGCTGACGGCGGCAGCGCCTAGAAGTGCGAGACCGGAAGTTCCGACGAGATCACGTCTGGAAAGGCTCATGCGGATCTCCTGATGCTAAATTCCAAGCGGAATGGTTTCGGGTGGGGGAGTCGTGTTGATCACGCCCGATGGCGGAACGGTGCCGCCCACAATCAAGGCGGCCTGCAGATCGGCGACTGCTAGATGATGGTCACGCAACGCATCCAGGGCGGCGAGATTGGCCGCAATGTACTCACGTTGGTCGAGCAGGAGTTCAAACACATCGACCAGCATGCCGTTGTATCGCAACAGGACTTCGGCAGAGATCTGACGGCGCAGTGGCACGACACGGATCTGATAGTAGCGCGCGATATCGTAGGTTGCCCGATAGGTCGCGTAGGCAAGGCGGGCCTCGGAGCGAGCGTTTACGGAGCGTTCGGCCAGCCGGTTGACCGCACGCATGTAGATCTCGCGGGCGGCCACAAGTCTGGCTTCGCCCCGGTCGAAAATTGGAATGACGATGCCAAGCTGGAGGCCGAAGCGATCTTTGAATGTCTGTTCGCCGGCGTCATTGAGTTCGCCGTCGTTCACGTATGAGCCCCCCAGTTCCAGGAACGACAAGAAGCGTGTCGCGCCCACGAAACCGACAGATTTTGCCAGCGTCGTTATTTCGTAGCGGAGGATGATCAGGTCCACGCGGCGGCGCATGGCTTCGACTTCCACGTCGGAGAGCGCGTCAGGGGTGGCGGCCAGCGTAGGCAATCGTGCTGGCAGTTTGTAGTCGAGATCCGAGCTCCACAGACCAAGGAGTCGATTCAAGGCCTCACGTTCGCGATCGACGCTCATTCGAGCCTGCGCCACCTGAGTGCTCAGTTCGGCGTAGAAGGCAGAAACGCGCGCCTGGTCGAGCTTGTTAGCGGCACCGGTCTCGCCAAGCTGTTTCATCAATCGGGCGGAAGCGTCGGCCGTCTGTCGCGATTGCTCCAGGTAAGCCAATCGGCGTCGCGCTGCGACGGCGCGCACGTAAGCACGACGTACATCCAAGGTAAGGCTCAGTGTTGTCGCGGCAGTTCGATAGCGTGCCTCCTCGAACTCGCGCTTCGCGATTTCTGTCCTTCTGGGCAGGGTCGCCACCGCCAGCAGGTTGCCGACGAGCTGGAAGCCGAATTCCGCGAAGCCAACCGGAGTGAAAGTGCGTCCAATGGTGATGGCGGGATTTGGCGGCAGGCTCGTTTGCACGTATTCCGCCTCGGACACTCCAAGGTCATTGTAGGCGGCCTGCAGCCCTCGATTGTTGAGCAAGGCAATCTGAACAGCGGTGTCCTCACTGAGCGGTTCGGATAGAAGGGCCTGCGCGCGTTCGCGCGCGCGTCGAGCGTCTTCGGGCGAGGAAATCTTTACAGCATCCTTGCCGATCTCGCGGCGGACGCCTTCCGTCACCGGCGCCATGCCACCATCGTCGGTGAATTTTGCACAGCCCGAAGCCAACAAGCCCAGCAGGGCCACGATTGCGACTTTCGACGGTCGGTTCATGGGGACCGTCCGGCGCCAGGAGCGACGCTGTCGTTCAGTTCACGCCAAGGCTTGAGCCCGACAGGCACATGCGGGGCGGTACCAGCCATGACCGGCTGATAGGGCACGGCGGCGGCCGGCGCCTGAGGGTCACTCGGGTTGGGTGTTGGCTCCTGAGGTAGAGCCGACGACGCGCAGGCGGAAACCAGGGCGCCAAGCGTCAGGCTCACAATACGTTTCATTTGGAAATCCAAAGCTCATGAGACGAAGTCGGAAAAGCAGCACGACTGCGCCGGCCAAAGTCATAAGACTGCGGCCGGCAACGACCCAGCTTCGGCTCAACCTCTGAGTTTCGTCAGCCTCGGACGAAGGCCACGCTCAGAGAGGTGCGCAAAAGCGGGGCTGACTACGTGAGTTTTGGAGGACGTTCCGCGCGGTCGCCCGAGCGACCGTCAAGAGCCTCGTAGAAGCCGGCAAGATACAGATCCGGCTTATCAAGACCGATCACAGGGCCCATGGGAAGCGCGCCGAGCGCGGCATGACAGGCCATGGTGCAGCAACCGCCGATGTGCTTCGCGTCATCCCGGCCTTCGGAGCATGGACCACCGTCGTGCTTTCCGGCGTCGGCCTGCTTCATCGAAGCAGCCGCCGAGATATCACCCGAGTCACCAATCCCCGCATCACCCTTGTAGAACTCGGCAGTCGCGGCAGGAGATGAAGATTGTGCCACTCGGACATGATTGGAGGCATGACCGTCATGAGCCGCCGCGGCACCGACAGACAGAAGAAGTCCCATTGCCACGAAGGACAATGTTTGCAGCAGCCGAGAAAGAGAGTTGGCGCGACGCATCAGAGAAAAAATGGTCCGGCACTCCAGCCTTGTCAACCGCAAGGCACAATCACATTGATGCGACATTGGTTTAACGCCGCCTGCTGTCCAGGACTTCTAGCAGCTCGTCGATCTTGACCTGACGGTCACGCTCGGTGCCTCCATGGAAGGCGTGCGCCACGCAATGCTTCAGATGATCTCCCAGCGTTTCCTGTTCGACCTTGTCCAGTGCGGCGCGAACGGCGCGGATTTGGGTCAGCACGTCGATACAGTAACGTTCTTCCTCGATCATGCGGGCAACACCGCGCACCTGCCCCTCGATGCGGCTGAGGCGAGCGAGTTGCGATTTCTTGATTCTCTCGTCCATGACTTGAACCATACCCTGGTAGGGTATAGATAGCAAGGCATGACACATGAACATCACCGGCACGGCCCGGCCTGCCACCACGACGCTCCGGACACTGCCATCGACCCCGTCTGCGGCATGAAGGTCAAAGTCGCCGGCGCCAGGAACACCGCCGTTCATGACGGCAGGATCCACTACTTCTGCAGCCCACGATGCCTCGAGAAATTCACTGCCGAGCCTGCCCGCTACTTCGATCGCGATCCGGCGCGGCCAGCCGAACCAGTGCCGGCCGGTACGATCTTCACCTGCCCCATGCATCCGGAAATCCGTCAGGTCGGGCCGGGCAGTTGCCCGATTTGCGGCATGGCGCTGGAACCGGCCGAGGTCTCGCTCGACGGCGGCCCTAACGAAGAACTGCAGGACATGACCCGCCGCCTGTGGATCGGCGGCGCGCTGGCACTCCCGGTGGTGGTCCTCGATATGGGCGGGCACTTTGTCGATCTGCATGGGCTGATCCCACACGGATTGTCGAACTGGATTCAGCTCGCTTTTGCTACGCCGGCCGTACTGTGGGCCGGCTGGCCGTTCTTCGAGCGCGGTGCCCGGTCGATCGTCCGCCGCGCGTTCAACATGTTCACCCTGATCGCCCTCGGCACCGGCGCTGCATGGCTCTACAGCGTCGTAGCCACCGTGGCACCCGGGTTGTTCCCACCGACGTTCCGCGTCGCCGACGGCTCGGTCCCAGTCTATTTCGAGGCCGCCGCCGTCATCGTCGTCCTGGTGCTGCTGGGCCAGGTGCTGGAATTGCGCGCCCGTGACGTCACCGGGGGAGCCATCAAGGCGCTGCTGGGGCTCGCGCC
>CALFRN010000175.1 GCA_937919085.1 uncultured Reyranella sp. | reverse complement strand
TGTATTCGATGAGGCCGAGCTTGCGGAACTTGTTCATGAAATAGTTGATCCGCGATCGTGTCGTGCCGACGCGCGCCGCCATCGTCTCCTGGCTGATCGGCGCGACCACCGTTTTCAGGTTCGCTTGCGTGCCGACCTGGGACAGCATGATGAGGAGCCGGGCGAGACGTTTTTCGCTGGAGTTGAAGAGCTGGTCGATCAGGTCCGATTCGATCTGGTCGTTGCGCTGCAGAAGATGGGCGATAAACAACTTCGCCATTTCCGGGTGGTCCTGGATCGCCTGGATCATGGTTGCCGCCTCGACACGCACCACTGCTGCTTCCGTGAGCGCCCGCGCCGACGCCAGGTAGAGCAGGTGGCCGGCGAGGCATCCTTCGCCGATGAACGCGCCAGGCCCGACCATGCCGACGACGCGTTCCTTGCCCTCCTTGGAAACGACGCTGAGTTCGACCTGACCCTTGCGGACGTAGAAGAGGGCATCGCACCTGGCACCTTGGCGGAAGATGTAGCTGCGGGGTTTGCACGAGGCACTCGTCCGGCCGGCACCAACGGTACTGACGAACGCCTCGGCGCTGAATGGCGTAGGGGCCGCATTCGCCCTCGCTCGCGTTCTCGCCGCCGGCTTCGTTTTCGGCTTTGCCTTCGGCGCAGCCTGTCGTCTACTCACCATTCCCTTCAACTCCAGCGATCGGGTTGGGGCCAGGCAGAAGCGTTCCGTGCTGCTCCAGACCGATTTTGAACCCGAAGCTTCTGGCGCACAACCCGGATAGCGACTGTCTCGTTTTGAACAGTCCGATAGGGAACCAGGCACGAGGGAACCGGACACGCCGGGTCACGTTTCGCGGCTATCCCGGCCACGGAAACCGGCGGGCGGCGCGCCGCCCCCGCAAAGCGAAGGGGCGGCCCATGCCTGGACCGCCCCGCCGATAAAACCTGAATATGGACAGCTCTAGAAAAATGCGTGCCTGATTATTCGTGCCTGACTGAATGCATTTCCGTCGAAAACCCGGACCCAGCTATCCGGCGCGCCCACTCCAGTACGGCCGCGCACCGCCCGGCATGATGGTTTCATGTGTCAATTGAATTGTCAGAAGCTGTGAACGGAGCCGGTGCGTCCGCTTCCGCCTGGCCGACGTGGATAGGGAACTATCCGGCCAGGCGCGATGCACGACGGCGGAGTGCCGGACATTCCAAAAGCCCCATCGAGATTTCGCTGGCCCGGGCGATCACCAGACGCGTCATGGCAGTCGAGTTGGGATCGAGCATGACCATGCGGATCATGAAACGGGCGTAGTTGCGCTGGTCCTCGGGCTCATCGGGAAGCTGGCCGCTGGCGAGTGCGAACAGACGGCCGCTCTCGCTGGCAAGCAGCCGCCGGGCTTCCTGATCTATGCGCTTCTCGACGGTGGTGAGCGTAGCGCCCGGTTCCTGAAACTTGGTGATGCTCATCCTGTCCCGAATTGACACTCGTCGGTAACCGGATCGTTTCCGGACACAGATAATAACACGGCCGCCGCCGGCGCGAACCAAGTTCAAATTGCATGGAAACCGCAAGCATTCGCACTGTGCGCCCGCGCTTGCGATGCATTCTCGACTTTTGCGGGCTCCCGCAGCGATCGCAGCCTGTCTAGTATCCCCCGCGCCAGCCACGCTGCAGATATCCCACGCGCAGAAGCCGGATGGCGGCGATTCCCTGGGCCACGAGCGCGGCGGCAATCATCACCGCGAGGGCGACGATGCTGGTGACGCCTGAACTGAGGAACGCGTCCACGATGAAGAAGCCAGCGAACGCGGCGAACGCAATGGCCGCGCCGATGGGAACCATCAGCAGGGCGAGCAGCGGAAAACCGTGAGACAGAACATACAGCGGGCCGAACAGAGACGCCCAGAAGTAAGACCGTCCGTCGATGAGTCTGGATTCGTCGGTTTCCGGATGGTCAAACAGATACGTTTCGAACAAAGATCCCAGCCTGTCCACGATGCTGCACGAGGCCGGTACATTGTCTCAAACCGGTGCCTTTAGGTAGCCCCCCCTTACCCACTGAATCCGTTCACTATTGGATAGCGGCGTTCCCGGCTGACGTTGCGCGAGGTGATCTTCACCCCGGGCGGTGCCTGCCGGCGCTTGTATTCCGCGCCTTCCAGCAGGCGCCAGATGCGGTCGACGACGGCCGGATCGTGGCCTTCGGCGGCCAGCGCCGCCGCGTCGAGATCGCGCTCGATCAGGCCCTTCAGGATGGCATCGAGCACCGGATAGGGCGGCAGCGAATCGGAGTCCTTCTGGTCGGACCGGAGTTCGGCCGACGGCGGCTTGGCGAGGATGCGCTCGGGGATCACCCTGCCCTGGCGATTCCGCCACCTGCAGAGCTCGAAAACCGTGGTCTTGTAGACGTCCTTCAGCACGTTGAAGCCACCGTTCATGTCGCCGTAGAGCGTGGCGTAGCCCACCGCCATTTCCGACTTGTTGCCCGTCGTCAGCACCATGCCGCCCAGCTTGTTGGACACCGCCATCAGGGTGACGCCGCGCGCCCGGGCCTGGATGTTCTCCTCGGTGACGTCGGCGGGCCGGTCGCCGAACAGAGGCGACAGCATGGCGCGAAACGCCGCCATCGCCGGGCCGGTGTCGACGATGTCGTAGCGGATGCCGAGGGCGCGGGCGCAGGCCGCGGCATCGGCCAGCGACTCCGCCGAGGTGTAGGGCGACGGCATCATGATGGCGTGCACCCGCGACGGCCCCAGCGCATCGGCCGCCACCGCCGCGGTCAGCGCCGAATCGACGCCGCCCGACAGGCCGATCACCACCGAGGGGAAGCCGGTCTTGTTCACATAGTCGCCGAGGCCCAGCACCATCGCCCGGTAGATCGATTCGATCCCGGCCGTCTCCGGCGCGATCGGACCGGGCTGGCACTCCCAGCCGGTGCCGTTGCGGCGGAACTCCACCGTCGTCACCTGCTCGGCGAACGACGCCAGCTTGGCCTTCAGCCGGCGGTCGGCGCCCAGCACGAAGGAGCCGCCGTCGAACACCACCTCGTCCTGCCCTCCGACCTGATTGAGGTAGACGAACGGCAGGCCGCTTTCGACGACGCGCTGGACGCCGAGCTGGACGCGCAGGTCGGTCTTGCCGACTTCATAGGGCGAGGCATTGGGCACCAGCAGGATTTCGCCGCCGGTCTCGGCCACGCACTCGACGACATCGGGCGTCCAGACGTCCTCGCAGATCGGCACGCCGAGGCGCACCCCCCGGAACACCAGCGGCCCCGGCATCGGACCGGGGCTGAACACGCGCTTGTCGTCGAACACGCCGTAGTTCGGCAGGTCGACCTTGTAGCGCTTGCCCAGGATCTCGCCTTTGTCGAGCGCGAGGATGGCGTTGTAGAGCTTGCCGTCTTCGGCCCAGGGCGCGGTGACGAACAGCGCCGGCCCGCCGTCCAGCGTGTCGGCGCGCAGCGCCTCGACGGCGTCGCGGCAAGCCGCCTGGAAGGCAGGCTTGAGCCACAGGTCCTCGGCGGGATAGCCCGAAAGCACGGCCTCGGCGCACAACACCAGGTCGGCACCCTGGGCTTTTGCCTCGGCGCGCGCGGCGCGGACCCTGGCGAGATTGCCGGCGACATCGCCGACCTTGGGATTGAGCTGGGCGAGGCCCACCTTGAGGGAGTCCGTCATTTGCCGGCGAGTGTGCCGGTTTCCCGGGGAGTGTTCAGTGTAAATGTTTCCCGTCATCGCCGGTCGCCGGAACGAGAACCCAGGCGACGATCGCCGCCAGCACCGATGCCAGGGCGGCGACCGCGAAGGCGAGCGTCGCGGAGTACACGACGAGGATGCCACCGATGGCGGACCCCACCGGCAGACCGGACATGTTGAAGCTCATCGAGACGGCGAGTACGCGGCCGAGCCATGCCGGATCGGTGCGCCGCTGCCGCAGCGACAGGACGCCGACATCGACCGGGCCCTCAAGGAAGCCCACGAGAACCAGGCCCACCGCCAAGCCCGCCAGGCCGAAGCTCGCACTCACTGGATAGATCGCGACGGCGGTTGCCAGAGTGCCGATCGCGATGAACTGCCGCTCGCGGCCGATCGTGCGGAGATGGCCTGCGTAGAGGGCGCCGAGACCGCCGGCGAAGCCGGCCGCCGCCCACAGTCCGCCCACGACGGAGTCCGCCACCGCCCCGGCGCCCAGTTCCCGCATCACGACGACGGGCACGGCCACCACGAGGACGCCCCAACTGACCTGGAACAGCGCATAGGAGATGGCAAGACTTCGCAGGGAGACATGGCGCACGACGTAGACGACGCCCGCCAACGCGTCGCGAACCAGCGATCCCGCCGCCGCTTCGCGCCCGCCGGAGGTGCGGCGCACCAGTGGCATGAGGCTGAGGCTCGCCGCGGCATAAAGCAACACGATCAGCAGCATCGTGGGTTGCGGGCCTGCAAAACCGAACAGCACGCCCGCCGCGGCAGGGCCGGCAACGTTGATGAGAGCATAGCTGCTGGTGTCGAGGGCGTTGGCGAGATCGAGCGCCTCCTTGGGCACGAGACGCGGGATCAGGACACGGATGCCGGCGGTGCCGAGCGGACTGGTCAGCGAATAGAGCGCCACGAACCCCAGCAGCAGCGGTGCGGTGACGAGGCCCGCGATATCGGCCGCGACGAGTGCCAGCAGCAACGTCGTGCTCGCCGCCATGTCCAGGACGATCGCCTTCGCCGCTCCCATCCGATCGAGCAGCGCCCCGGCCAGCGGACTGACCGCGAGGCCCGGTGCCATCGAGGCGAACGCAACCCATCCCGCGAGGACGGGCGAACCAAAGCGATCCAGAACATAGAGCACGATGGCGAGCACGAACATGCGGCTGGCCAGACGCGACAGGCACGCCGCCAGGAACAGTTCGGGCATGCCGTCCAGCCCGAGCAGGCGTCGATAGGAGAGGGAGTCCGTCATTTGCCGGCGAGTGTGCCGAGTTTCATTTTGGCGGCACAGTGAAGTTTGGTCGCGGCCCCGGAAATGGCTGTATCGCGGCGCGCCGCAACGATGGCATGGTGCCCGGGAATCGAGGCAGGCCGGGCACCATGGCGACGAAGAAGACGACAACGAGAAGGCCCCGCAAGAGCCCGTCCGCACGTCCGGCGACGAGTTCGCGGAAGCCACTTCCGCCCAGATCCTCCAGGCCGCCGCCCCCGAGCCTGCAGCAGGAACTGCTGACCATGGCGCGCGGCGGCGCGCAGTCGCTCGCCCAGTTGCTGCGCGTCGTGATCGTCATGGCAATCGTCGCCGGCGCTGCGGCGGGAGTTTGGCTGCTGAGGCCGGTCCCGAGCTACTCCTCGGAAGATGTGACGGCAGGCTCGCCCTTCGACGTCACTTTCCGGGTCGAGAACAGAGACGCCTGGTTCCCTCTTGCCAACCTCAAGATCAATTGCGTTCTCGCCCACGTGC
>CALFRN010000174.1 GCA_937919085.1 uncultured Reyranella sp. | reverse complement strand
TCAAACGCAATTACGGGGCAGGTTCCGCGCAGAGGCCATTGAGTGTCAATAATAGGGTATTCCGCAGCATTGCGAAGGGTTGATACCTGGCGAAGCCCGAAAGGCAGAATCCCGGGCACACTGGCGATCCGTGGACCGCGCGACATTGCCGGGCCCCGGCAGGACTACCCTCAAATCGCTTCCAGAGCCGCGCGGACCAGCGGCAGCCGGTCGTTGCCGAAGAACATCGAGCCGCCGACAAATATCGTCGGGCTGCCGAAGCCGCCGCGGGCGATCAGTTCGTCGGTGTTGGCGCGCAGTCGTGTTTTGACTGCGTCCGCGTCGATGCCGGAAAAGAAGTGCCGACGGTCGATCCCGGCCGTATCGGCGATATCGTCCAGCACGTCCTTGTCTGCGAGGTCGCGATTGTCGCCCCAGTAGGCCTCGAAGGCCGCCCTGGCATACGGCACCAGCTTGTCGTCATCGAGCGCGACTAGCGCGCCCCGCATGCACTTCACGCTGTTCACCGGAAAGATGGAAGGTGGGAAAATGATCTTCAGTCCGAGCAGCTTGGCCCAAGCGGCGAGATCCTGCCGCATGTAGGCCTGTTTCAAGGCGTTGGGGTTGCTGCGGTTGTCGTAGACTGTCTGATTGACGGCATTGAACACCCCGCCGACCAGGATGGGCTTCCACGCAATTTTTGCGCCGAGTTCGATGGCCAGCGGCTGCACTGCGTGAAAGGCGAGATAGGTCCACGGGCTGGAGCAATCGAAGTAGAAATCCAGCTGGCGCGCCATTTCGTCTCCCCACCGTCGGTTCGCCTTGTCGATGCCACAAGTGATGCGTATCTTGCAAATCCATGACGATTTCGACGCGTAAGTCCAAAAAAATCGCGATTGTCGTGCATCAGGAGCATTCGCGGCCCGGTCGGGTGGGCACCCTCCTCGAGAAGCGCGGCTATGAACTCCATCGCCTTTGCCCGAATTTGGGCTGCGATTTGCCCGAGGACATGTCGGCGTATGCCGGCGTTGTCATTTTCGGTGGCCCGATGTCGGCCAACGATTGCAGCACCTTGGCGGGCATCAAGTGCGAGCTGGACTGGATTCCGAAAGTGGTCGAAGCGGGCGTACCTTTCCTCGGCCTCTGCCTCGGCGCCCAGCTCCTGACACGGGCTGCCGGTGGCAGGGTCGCCTGCCATCCTCAAGGAATGGTCGAGATCGGCTATGTCGACGTTGAGCCCACCGACGCCGGTCGCGACTGGATCAGATCACCGATGAAGGTCTACCAGTGGCATCGCGAAGGCATGGACCTTCCGTCATGCTGCGAGCTGCTTGCCAGTAGCGAACGCTATCCCGTCCAGGCTTTCCGCTATCGCACCAACGCCTTTGGTTTTCAGTTCCATCCCGAGGTAACTCTCGAGATGAAACAGATCTGGACCCTCAAGGCGGCCGAGCGTCTGAAAATGCCAGGGGCCCAGCAGCGCGGCGTGCATCTGTCCATGCACGCCCTGTACGATCCGCCGCTCAATCGCTGGATAGATGGATTTCTCGACCGCTGGCTGGCGACCGACGCTAGATCCACGAACTGATTTCGGCGAGCGGCTTCCGCAGGCCGCCGTGCACGGGAACCAGGCAATCGGCCTTGGGATAGCCAACTACCAGCAGGATCGTCGGCTTTTCCCACGCCGGCCGTGCGCAGATCTCATTGAGAAATCCCATTGGGCTCGGCGTATGGGTGAGCGTCGCGAGCCCGGCATCGTGCAGGGCCGCGATCAGAAATCCGGTGGCAATGCCCACCGACTCGGGCACGTAGTAGTGCTTCACCGTGCGCCCGTCAGGGCGTGTTCCCGATTTCTGGCCGAAGATCGCGATCAGTAGCGGGGCGTCCTCGAGGAACGGTTTGTCGGCATCGGTTCCGAGCGGCGCCAGCGCCTCGAGCCAGGCCTTGGGCGCGCGGCCACTGTAGAAGGCACGTTCTTCGGCTTCAGCGGCATGGCGGATACGCTTCTTGGCGGCAGGATCCTCGATGACGGTGAAATGCCAGGGTTGCAGGTTGGCGCCGGACGGTGCCGTGCCCGC
>CALFRN010000173.1 GCA_937919085.1 uncultured Reyranella sp. | reverse complement strand
GACTGATCATGATCGAGGCGACGATATAGGAACGCCCCGGAAGGCCAAGGTTTCGCATCGCATGAAACTGTAGCGATGAAACACGGTTGCCCAGATCAGCGGCGATGATCGCGCTGTTGCGGGCGATAATCAGGATACAGGTGTTGAACGGGACGGCTACCGTGGCGAGCACGAAGCCCAGCCCCTCCAATGTTTCATCATGCAGGATCGCGCGCAGATATCCCCCGAAGGAATGGTAGTTGAAGCCGAACCATACGGTGACGAAGCCGACGATCGCGGAACCGAGGATCGCATACAGAAGCATCGAGGGCGCGGCGAAGAGCAGCCATAAATAGCCGCCGAGATAGCGCGTGAACCAATAGGCACGCGAACGCTTGTGCCATGGACGTGACCATCCATCCGCTTCTGCTTCTGCCCCGACGGGAACGGCCTCGCCGGATTCCAATGCCAGCATCGCCACCTCGACCGCCGAGCGATCGATCGGCAATTCACGTAGGCTGGCGGTCCCGGGATCAAGCAGCAGGATACGATCCGCCAGTTCGATCAACTCATCGATATGATGCGCCACGATGATCGCCGGGCGCCCCGACTGTTTGCACAGCGCGCGCACTGTGCCGACTAACCAGCGCGCGGCACGGATATCCAACCCCGAATTAGGTTCGTCCAACACCAGGATCGCGGGATCGGCGAGCAGCGTGCGCGCGATCGCCAGGCGCTGGCGCTGCCCGCCACTGCACGACATGACCGACTGGTTTGGATCGATGTCCGCCAACATCGCGCCGGCCGCGGCGTTAAGGCCCAAGCTAGCGCCAGAATGATCCACCACGATCCGTAAATTCTCGCTAGCGCTGAGATCATCGAACAGGGCATGGGTCTGGAAAACCATCCCGCCCATCGTGCTGTCCCCGCGGGCGAGGTCGATCTCACCGCCGGCCCAGCTCAGTCGCCCTTGCACTCGCCAACCCCCGGCGTCGCGCTCCAGCAACCCGCACAGCAGTTTGACGAAGCTGGTCTTTCCGCTACCACTGGGGCCAACCAGCACCACCACCTCGCCCGGCGCCACGGCCAGATCGACCCCGCGCAGGAGCGTGACACCCGCCGGTGATACAAGTGTCAGGTCGGATAATGCGATCGCTGGCGCGGTGCTCATGGCCGTATGTCCGGCACCAGGATCGTCACTCCGCCGGGCATATCCTGCGCTAGCGCCACGGCATGATCGACGTCGAGCAGCAGTATGAGCGGGAGGGAGGTGCCGTTGATCGTGGTCTTCAGCGCCATTCCCGCGAGGGAGTTCAGGGACTGGTTGTCGCCGATACCCCACAACACCTGTCCGATATGGCGCATGAAACTGGCCGCGTTGGTTCTTACGCCCCCCACTTCCCGCCCCAACCTTGGGTCACTCACGATCCGACTGAGTAACTCGAAGGTCATGGGATCATGCTCCACCGCCTCGGCGAGATTGCTTACGAAACGTTCGGTCAATAGTTCGGTTTCCGGCATTGCGAGGATCTTGGGGCCGAGTCGGCTGAGAGCGGGCTGGATCGCGGGATCACGGAGGGCCGCATTGACCGCCGAACCCAGCGAGGAGAGGTCGAGCGGATCGCCGGTTATCAATGAAAAAATATGGGCCGCGTTCGACTTCACCACCCGCCAGACCGCATCGACCATATAAGTACCGATCACCGGGCCGATATCGTTGGCCACGCTTTTGCGGACAACCGGCTCCATGGCAACAATTAGGGCCTGGAGCGCTCCTTGCGTATCGGGGGCATGCCAAGCCTCGATCGCGACGCGATCCAGCAAGGTGCGGGTGGCTGGCCGGTATTCGCGCTGCCAAAGTGGGGTTTTTGTGAGTTCATGCACGTTGCCGATGGCCTGTCGCACCAGGGCAACGGCGGAATCGCGGACCATCAGCTTACCGCGCGGGTCACCCATTGCCCATAACAGGCCCATATCGGAACCAGCCAAGACGGGAATGCTTTCATGGCCACTGTTGAAGTTGCCGTAGGGTTGAAAGGTAACCCGGTTCGGCGCCATCGTTTTAGCGATGCCACACCGGGTGGCAATACCGGCCGGAGGCATACAGAACACCGGTAGCTCGGTCCCTGGGGGTAGGGACAGCGCACCCGCCGGTGTCTTCCAAAACTGCGTGGCCTTGGCGGTGCCAAGGTGAATCGGCAGCACCCAAAAGCCGATCAGAACGAGCACGAGCGCCAGCGCCGCGGAACCCCGCCCTCCACGCAACTGACGGGCGAGCACGCCGAGCACGCGACCAATGCGTGCCGCCGCGAGCCTAAGGGGGGTGATGATCAAGGCGCCCGGACTCCTGACGTCACGGTCGCCCGGTCGGAATGACCCACGCGGCCCTGGTCATGGCTACACATTGATAATACCCGTCCGCAAAAATTCGCATCGACCACATCTTCGCACAACGGAGGTACCATGGCACAGTCTATCTGCCGGTGTGGCCCTGTGTTAATTTCACGGACAGCGCGAACAATCAATGCAACGATCGGACCAGACTGACATGAGCGAGGAGGCCAGGAGGCGCTACCGGGATTACGTGGTGCTGAGCCTTGAGGCACAAAAGGTTACGTTCGAGGCGGGGGAGCGTGAACTCATTGGTGACGGGATCGCCAAGTTTGAGCTTGACGGCGATGTGGCGCGCGGCATCGTCTCCGTTGTCGCCACGGAACGGGGCCAGATTCTCGGCCGAGAAGTGGCTAAAAGCATGCTCGGCATCATGGCGCAACTCGGCGGTCGGAAGCGCGCCGTCACCAAGGGGACGTTCGAACAAGGTGTCAAAATCCTGCAGGGCCTCACCAAGGGCCATGTCAATGAGGCCAACGCGCGGGCTTGGTTGAAGCTGATCATCGAGGGCAGTGATCTGCCTGTCCGCGGCAGCGGCCTGCTACGCCGCAAACGATGGTTCCGCAAGATCAAGCCGATGGTGTGACCCCCGGGGTGGGAGGAATGTGGTGAACGGCAATTTCAGCATTGTCAGCATCTTTGTACGCTGGCTGCTGGCCTTGTTCATCGTGTACGGCACCTATAATCCGTCGGGTTATTCGTACTATCACTGGCTCCTGCGCGACGACGGGTTAGTCTCCCCGCGCGTTCTGGCCGGTGTCGTGCTGGCGATCTTCTATATCGTGTATCTCCGGGCCACTTTCCGCTCGCTGGGGCCGATCGGTATGGCGTTGACGACAGCATTGTGCGGCTCCATCGCATGGCTCTTTTCGCAGTGGCATATCCTGGACCTCAACGCGCCCCGCCAACAGACCATGGTGAGCCTGGCCGTTAGCGCCTCGGTGATGGGGATCGGCATGTCCTGGTCTGCTATCCGCTATCGGATCAGCGGCCAGCACGACAGCGAAGACGTCGGCACGGAACCGTTAGTGTAATGATTCGTTCAGATAATAACCAAGAATCCCGGTTCCCATTTGGATCGGCCGCGCTGTGTAACGCCCATGGTGCCCCGTGGCGGGCCCGATCGCGGCGTAGGTCAGGCGCGCCAGCAATTAGGCGCGTGGTGATCGTCAGTGATGGAAGTTCGGCCGTGCCCCGCCACATGGGCGGATCATATCATCGGTCGACATGAAGGCGCCGGACAAACGGACGGGCACGGAGAGGCCGCGACGGCGCGGCTATCTCCTCGGGTTGGTCCGTGGCGTCCTGGCGGCGGAATTCTTGTTACTGGCGACCTGGAATCGCACCGGCTACAGCTATGTCGACTGGGTCCTCGGCGCGGATACATTGACCGCCCTGATGGCGGTGGCCGGGATCGCGCTGTTGCTCGCCCATCTCGTGATGCTTCGTATCGCCTATGTGGCGTTGAGACCCATCGGTATTATCGCCAGCCTGTTGGCGATCGGTACCGTGCTACTGGCCGGATCGACGGTCGGCATCCTGAACCTGACCCTGCTGGCGACATACTCGGATTTCTGGATCTTCCTCGCCGCCTGTGTGTTTTCCATCGGGATCAATTGGACGAAACTACAATCGCGCATGTCCGGCGAACGTGGTGCCCTGAAGGCCCCACCGTAGCCCATCTCCGCTATTGCTGGGCGGCGACCTCGGCGACGTTTCGTACCGCATTGAGATTGAGATGCGAGAGGCTGAAATCCTTGTCGGTCCTGACACCAAAATAGAGCAGAACGCTTTCCGGATAGACCTCGAAGTTGAAGATGTTCACGTTGGCCCGTTCTGTCAGAAGCGTGGCCGCATCGACATCGCCGACGCTCTCCATCAGCTTCGCCCAATAATAATAGCCAAAGAATGTCTGAGGATACACCCGGGCCGCCAACAGGAAAGAGTCCGCCGCGCCCTGTAGGTCATGCTTTCCCCACAAGGCCAGCCCCCGCACCGTCAGCGCATTGGCCAGCAGGAATGGCGCGGTCTTCACGGCCCGCGCGTCACGGGCATTTTTGATCATCGCCAAGGCTTCGTCGAAGCGCTTCTCCGCGATATACAACAGACCAAGGTTGATCCAGGCGTAGCCAATATTGGGGTCGGCATTGGCCGCCCTTAGGAATTCCTGCTCCGCTTCATCGTCCTTCCCGCTCATCATCGAGGCCATGCCCAACAGGTTGCGAAGCGCGGCATAGTCCAACTGGCTCTCCGCGTTAGCCTCCTTGGTCGTCACGTAGCTGTCCACGAGCGCCTTAAACGCGACGAAATGGTGCCCGCTCCGCATAAAGGCATGCCTTCGGTGCATTTCGGTAAAAAGCGCGATCGCCACGGCATAGGGATCCACGCGTTTCATGATCTCAGTGGCGACCACGTTCAGGAAGGCCGGTAATTGCTGGCCACTTGGCGGAACGTGTCAACGACTTTGAT
>CALFRN010000172.1 GCA_937919085.1 uncultured Reyranella sp. | reverse complement strand
GATGGGCCTCAGCGTGGCCAGGATGATCCCGGCGCCTGCCACGGCGAGTGCCGCCATGACCATCAAGGCCTGTTGCCAGCCTAGCGCTGCCGCTGCGACGGCGAACAGGGCGGGCAGCGCCACCTTGCCGAGGTCGCCGGTGAAATTATAGGTGCCGAGCGCGGTACGCGAACGCAGGCCGGGATAAGCGGCCGAAACCAGGCTCGAGGCAATGGGATGCTGGGTGCTGCCGCCGAGTCCGGCCAGCAGCAACCCGGCGATGACGCCATAGAGCGACCCGCTGAGGCCGGCCAGGGCGTACCCGATGGCCACCAGCGTCGTGCCCACGGCCAGCACACGCACGCCGCCCAGCCGCGCCGCCAGCTTGCCCGACGGGATCTGACCGCTGGCCATGGCGCCGGAATAGACTGTTTTCAGGGCGCCGATCGCCGCGTAACTCAGCCCGAACTGGGCTTGCAGCAGGGGATAGAGGACATTGAGAAGATCGGTGAAGCCGTCGTGAAGGGCATGCGCGCCGCCGCAGATCATGAGCGTTCGGCGGGCTGAAGAAGAGGGGGAGACGGCGACTGTCATCGCGCCGTCACATTACTACCGGCCCGGTATCCGGTCGAACCAAAAGGCGATCTGCTGTTGGAAGTCGCTTTCGGCAAACGCAGTATCGGTGATGAGCGACGGCTTGCCGTCGCGCGGATAGCGCACGCTCAGCAGCCGCGCGAACGCGGTATCGCTCAGGTGAAGGATCAGCACGTCACCCTGGCGGCGGTGGAAGATGAATTCGTGGATTTTGCGGATATTGACCAGGCTGACGACGTAGCGTCCGCCGGTGCCTTCGCCGGCGAGTTGCTGGACCGGAATATCGCGCCCTTCGTTGGTGATGCCCATGAGCGCCGGAACCTCCGGCGCCATCATGTTGTCCTTGCCGGTATTCTGGATCAGCCGGACCAGGCGGTCGCCGCGCGGCGACAGGGTCGTCGTCTGTCGCCCCCCGAACAGGCCGGAAGTCTGGCAGGCGCCCAACGGGAGAAGAAGCCCGGCGCCCAGGAAGGCACGCCGCAAAAATACGCTACGAGGCAAACTCATTCCTTTCCGGTCCGGCTCATGTCGACGACGATCGGGGCGATGGCCTGCAGCGTGCCGCCGCGGATCGCCTGAAAAAAGCAATTGTGCCGTCCGGTGTGGCAAGCCACTCCCGTCTGGTCGACAAGCACCAGCAGGGTATCGCCGTCGCAGTCGATGCGCAGATCGACCAGGGACTGGATGTGGCCGGACGTGTCGCCCTTGCGCCACGGCGCCTGGCGCGAGCGCGACCAGTAGCAGACCCGGCCGCTGCGCATCGTTTCGGTGACGGCATCACGGTCCATCCAGGCCATCATCAGGATCTCGCCCGAATCGTGCTGCTGGGCGATCGCCGGCACGAGGCCCTGGGCGTCGAACCGAATGATCGCGAGGGCGGCGGCGATCTCGGCCGGTTGATAGGTGGTCGCTGTGGCAGTGGACATCGGGCAGCCTTGGCCTCCGAAAGGAACGGGGCGTATAATCGCCGCACTCTTGCTTGGCAAATCGGGAACCTCGTGAAGAAACCTGCTGCTGCCGCTGGCCACGCCCACGATCACAGGCACTGCGTCGAGGATGCGCTGGCTGCGGCGGAGAAGCTCTGCGCCGCAAAAAGCCTGCGTTTCACGCCGTTGCGACGGCGGGTTCTCGAACTCATCTGGTCCGGACACAAGCCGGTGGGCGCCTACGCCCTGCTCGACAGTCTGCGCAGCGAGGAACTCGGCTCGGCGCCGCCAACGATTTACCGCGCGCTCGACTTCCTGATCGAACATGGCCTGATCCACCGTATCGAGCGCATGAATGCCTTCATCGGCTGCAACCATCCCGGCGAGGCCCATCGTGGCTTTTTCCTGATCTGTGCCGAATGCGGCAACGCGGAGGAGCTGGAGGCGTCCGATCTCGGAGACGCCATCACCGCCGGCGCGGCGCGGCGCGGCTTCACCGCCCGCGAAATGACCCTGGAGGTCACCGGCGTCTGCGCTGACTGCAGCCGGCAAGCCGCCTGAAGCTCAGGCGTTATGGGCGCGATTGAGGCGCTCGAATCCCTCGGCGAGATCGGTCTTGAGGTCTTCCACATCCTCGAGGCCGATATGGACGCGCAGCAGCTGCTTGCCCTGCGGCCATGGAACGGCGGTGCGGTACTGGTCGGGATGGGCCGGGATCATCAGGCTCTCGTAACCGCCCCAGCTCGCACCCATGCCGAAGATGTCCATGCCGTCCAGCATCGCGGCCAGCGCATTCTTGCTGAACCCGTCGCGCAACGTGAAGGAGAACAGGCCGGATGCGCCCTTGAACTGCTTTTTCCAGTTCTCGTGGCCGGGGCAGTCGGGCAGGGCAGGGTGCAGCACCTTGTCGACTTCGGGCCGGCCCTTCAGCCACTGGGCGATGGCCAGGCCGCTCACTTCATGATGGCGCAGGCGCACGCCCATGGTCCGCAGGCCGCGAAGTGCCAAGTAGCAATCGTCGGGTGCCGCGTGGAAGCCAAACGACTGGCAGGCGGTCTTGGCCGTCTCGAACAACGGCCGCGTGGCGCAGGAGATGATTCCCATCATCGCGTCGGAATGGCCGACAATGTACTTGGTACCTGCGTGGACCGAGATGTCGCAACCGTGCTCGAACGGCTTGAAGTAGAGCGGCGTAGCCCAGGTGTTGTCGATGATCACCGTCGCGCCGCGCTTCTTGGCGATAGCCGCGATGGTGTCGACGTCCTGGACCTCGAAGGTCTGCGAACCGGGCGCCTCGAGATAGACGATCTTGGTATTGGGCTGGATCAATCTCTCGATGCCGGCACCGATCATGGGATCGAAGTAGGTGGTCTCGACACCGAAGTTCTTGAGCGTGGTGTTGGAGAAGCGCCGGGCCGGGCCGTAGGCATTGTCGGTGACCAGCATGTGATCGCCTGACTTGAGAAAGCCGACGATGGCGCCGGTGACGGCGCCGAGGCCGGACTGCACGGCGATCGAGCGGTGGGCACCCTCGATGGCGGCGACCGCGTCTTCCAGGGCTTTCTGGGTCGGTGTGCCGTTGCGGCCGTAGCCGAAACCTTCGAATGGAATCCGGTTCTCGAACTTCTCCATCGTCGGGGAGAGGATCGTCGAGGCGTGATAGACGGGCGGATTGACGATGCCGAAATTGTTGGCGGGATCGCGGCCGGCAACGGCCAAAACGGTATCGGGTCTGGTATAGGTTTTCTTGGAGGTCATGTTGCCAACTATGGCACAGGCCTCACGCCGGCGGCCAGCGATAGACCTCGGGCCACAGCACACGCGGGTCCTGCAGTTCCCGGTTTTCGCTACGCAGTGGCCGAAAGCCTGCCTTGCGATAGGTGTCCAGAGCTTTCGGGTGGTCCAGGGTGTTGGTGTTCAGGATCACCCGGACCGAGCCGCGCTCGAGCGCGCGCTCGATCGCCCGGTCGAGCAGCCACGGACCGATCCGCCGGCCGATGTAGTCCGGCGTGAGGCCAAAGAAGACGATCTCGTCCGCCTTGAGTTCGAAGTAGCCGACGAGGTCGCCGTCATGACGCGCGACATGCAGTTCGTGCCCGGGCGCCGCCATCAACGCGCCAAGCGCCTCATCCGAGAGCAGGCGGCGCTCGTACCACAGCCATACCCTGCCGACACGATCATAGAGGTCGCGATAGAGCGCGACGGTGGGCGAGCTCACATGCTCGATCGATACCTCGAGGTCGGGCTTTTGCCCGCGCCGCGTCCAGTCCGACGGCACGAGTTCGAGGTAGGTGATGCGAATCGGCAAGCGGCCGTCATCGCGCGGCGGCGGCTGATGCGCGAAGAGGTCAGGCGCCGGTGACAATGGGCGTGTCGGCGCGGCCGCCCCATTCGGTCCACGACCCATCATAGATCGCCGCTTCCGGCGCCCCCGTCAGGTAGAGCCCGAGACCGATGACGCAGGCAGTCACGCCAGAGCCGCAGCTTGCGGTGACCTTCTTCGCGGGATCGATGCCGGAGGCCTTGATGCGGGCCGCGAGCTGGTCGGCCGGCAGCATGGTGCCGGTCGCGGGGTCGAGCAGCTCGTTGTAGGGCAGGTTGAAGGCGCCCGGCATATGGCCGCCGCGCAGGCCGACGCGCGGCTCCGGCGTCTCGCCGCGGAAGCGGCCGGCGGCGCGGGCATCGACGATCTGTTCGCGCTTGCTGTCGATCAGGCCGCGCACGTCGTCGACCGAGCGCACCAGGGTATTGTCGAGACGGGCGGTGAAGTGACGGTCGCGCGGTGGCGTCGGATCGTCCGTCACCGGCCGGTCTTCGCGCAACCACTTCGGCAGGCCGCCGTCGAGCACCGCGACGTCCTTGTGGCCCATGGTACGGAACATCCACCAGACGCGACAGGCGCCGGTCATCGGCGACGTGTCGTAGACGACGATCTTGCTGCCGTCGCCCAGCCCGAGCTTGCGGACGCGCGCGGAAAATTTCTCCGGCGAGGGCAGCATGTGCGGCAGGGGATTGTCGGTGTCGGCAATCTCGTCGATGTCGAAAAATACCGCGCCGGGAATGTGCTGCTGGGCGAACTCCGCCCTGGGGTCGCGCTTTTGCGCCGGCAGGAAGAACGAGCCATCGACGATGCGGACGTCGGGGGCATCGAGACGGGCAGAGAGCCAGTCGGTGCTGACAAGCGCGTCGGGCCTTGCGTAGTCCATTTGCGTTTCCTCAGGCGAGGGCAATGACGAACCTGCGGTTCATCTTGCCCTTGTTTTCGATCTTGGTGCATTCGACGCGGCCGATCTCGCCGGTGCGCGCTACATGGGTACCGCCACAGGCCTGCAGGTCGACGCCCTCGATGGCCAGCAGGCGGATCCGGCCGGCACCCATCGGCGGACGCACACTCATGGTCTTTACGAGTTCGGGGCGGGCATTCAGTTCGTCGTCGGTGATCCATTGCGGCACCACCGGCCGGTCGAGCGCGATCAGCCGGTTGACCTCCCCGGTCACCCATTCCTTGGCAGGCACTTCGCCCTCGAGATTGAAGTCGAGGCGGCTCTTGTCGGCGCCGACCTGGCCGCCGGTGACATTGCCTTTGATCACCGCCGACATGACATGCAGCGCGGTGTGCATGCGCATATGCAGGTAGCGGCGTTCCCAGTCGAGCAGGCCATGGACGGTGGCGCCGACCGCCGGACGCGGCGCGTCGGGCGCCAGCACATGCAGGACGTCCCCGCCATCGGCCTTCAGCGAGTCGACGATCCGGGCCTCGCCGCCGTCCCAGCGCAGCAAACCGGTGTCGCCGGGCTGGCCGCCGCCGGTCGGATAGAAGATCGACCTGTCCAGCCGCACGCCGCGTTCGTCGAGCGCGGTGACGGTGGCATCGGTTTCCTTGAGATAGGCGTCGTGCCGGAAGAGTTCTTCGAACATGGAGAGGATTTAGGCCCTCGCCAGACGCGCTGCAACTTCCCTTGCCGTCGGCATCGACGGCGCGGCGCCGAGCCGCTCCACGGAACAGGCCGCCGCAGCACAGGCATAGCGGGCTGCATCGACGGGCGCAGCGCCCGCCGCCAGGCGGGCAGCCAATGCGCCTACGAAGCAATCGCCGGCCCCGGTCGTATCCACAACCTTGACCTTGAAGGCGGGGATGCGCGTTGCGCCATCTGAAGTCACAACGACGGCACCACGCCGACCGAGGGTTGCCACTACCGTGCCGGCGCCCTGGCGGCGCAGTTTCTCGCAGGCAGCGGCGACTGTCCCGAGCGGACTCGATGCGGTGATCTTTCTTCTCGTCGTCTGCGAAAGCTCGATTTCGTTCAAGATGGCAACGTCCACCGACTTCAGCAATCGGCCCGGGTAGCGCACGAACGGTGCGAGGTTGAGGATGGTGCGGGCCCCGGCGACCCGCGCCAGCCGCAGCACCGCCTCGGTCGTGGCGAGTGGCGTTTCGAATTGGGCCACCCAGATATCGCCACGACGCGGCACCTGGCGGACCATTGCCGTCGTCAGTTCCAGGTTTGCGCCCGAGGCGACGGTGATGGAATTGTCACCGCCGACGACCTGGATCAGCGCCACGCCGGTCGCATGTCCCTCGATCTCGCGAACGCCGGCCCGGTCGACCCGGTTGTCGGCGAGGAAGCCGCGCAAAGCCGTCGCGAAGGCATCCCTGCCGACGGCGCCCACCATGGCCGTTGCCGCACCGAGGCGGGCCGCCGCGATGGCCTGATTGAGGCCCTTGCCCCCGGGGAGGAGAGAGACGTTGCCGCCCAGCAGCGTCTCGCCGCTTGCCGGCCGCCGCGCGCTTTGCACGACGATGTCCATGTTGAGGCTGCCGCAGACGACAACCCGGCTCATCGGGGGCAGCTCATCAGAACGGGCTCATGTCATCCACGGCGGCAACGGCAGGTTTTTTTCGCGCAGGAAGGCCGGATTGAACAGCTTGGACTGATAGCGTGAACCCCCGTCGGCCAGGATCGTGATGATGGTCTTGCCCGGCCCAAGTTCCCTGGCGAGCTTCATCGCCCCCACGATGTTGATGGCGGTCGAGCCGCCGAGCACGAGGCCCTCGTGCTGAATTAGATCGAACAGCAGCGGCAGGGCTTCCTCGTCGGTGATGCGCAGCGGCAGGTCGATCGGCGCGCCTTCGAGGTTCTTGGTGATGCGGCCCTGGCCAATCCCTTCGGTGACTGAATTGCCCTCGGCCTTCAGCTCGCCCTTGGCGTACCAGTTGTAGAGCGCCGAGCCCATGGGATCGCTGATCGCGATCTTTACGCCGGCATTGCGTTCCTTCAGTGCCATCGCAACGCCAGCGAGCGTGCCACCGCTGCCGCAGGAGCAGGTGAAACCGTCGATCCTGCCGTCCGTCTGCTCCCAGATCTCGGGGCCGGTGGTGCGATAGTGGCCATCGCGATTGGCGACATTGTCGAACTGGTTGGCCCAGATCGCGCCGTTCGGTTCGGTGGCGGCGATCTCCTTCGCCAGCGTTTCGGAATATCGGACGTAGTTGCCGGGGTTGGCGTAGGGCAGGGCAGGCACGAGGCGGAGATCGGCGCCGCACAGGCGCAGCATGTCCTTCTTCTCCTGGCTCTGCGTCTCGGGCATTACGATCACCGAGCGGTAGCCCAGCGCATTGGCGACCAGGGCAATGCCGATGCCCGTGTTGCCGGCCGTACCCTCGACCACCACGCCGCCTTTGCGCAGTGCGCCGCTATTCTCTGCGTCGCGGATCATCGCCAGTGCGGCGCGATCCTTCACCGATCCGCCTGGATTGAGGAACTCCGCCTTGCCGTAGATCTCGCAGCCCGTCGCCTCGGAGGCAGCGCGCAGTTTGATCAGCGGCGTGTTGCCGATACTTTCGATAAAACCCGATCGGACCTTCATGACGTACTCGCTGTGCTGGACCCTGCGCTCCCGAAAAGACGGTAGACAGGGAGGGGGCTCCCCCGCAAGCGCGCTCGCGCAACCGGCTCAGCGCCAGCGGTCTCTGATCCCGTCGCGGTGCAGCGCCAGCCACTGCAGGCCGATCACGGCGACCGCATTGTCGATCTCGCCGCGATCCATCATCGCCCGCGCCTCGCCGAACGGCATCGTCTTGACCAGAATGTTCTCGCCTTCCGATTCCAGGCCGAAGATACCGCCGGCATTCGTCGAGTCGATCCGACCAAGAAACACCGCGCATGTCTCCGACATCGCGCCGGGACTGAGCATCACGCTGTGGATCGGGAGCAGATCACCGATCCTGAGGTTTGCCTCCTCGACCGCCTCGCGGCGGACGAGCTGCTCGGGTGTTTCACCCTCCTCGAATATCCCCGCAACCAGTTCCCAGTTCCACGGATGCCACCCGGCGACGAAGGATCCTGCACGGAACTGGCGGATCAGCACGACCTCGTCGCGCCGCGGATCGTAGGGCAGGACTGCCGCGGCATGGCCGCGTTCGAAGACCTCTCGGCTGATCACGGCGCTCTGACCGCCCTGATAGAGGCTATGGCGGAAGAAGTAGCGTCCGACCTTGAAGTATCCCTGGAACGCCGTCTCGTGATCGATCAATTCGACGGTTTCGTCGGGAAGCGAGCGCTCCGCCATACCAGGACTCCACATGCAAAAAGGGGCCACTCTCGGTCGAGAGCAGCCCCAAATGGCTCCGGAGGTAGGAATCGAACCTACGACCGGGCGATTAACAGTCGCCTGCTCTACCGCTGAGCTACTCCGGAATAGAAATCGTCGCGGCGGCGGTATCCGGCCCGCGAAGGCGCCGTGTTTTGACAGAGCGGTCTGGCGCACGCAAGGGGTGTTGCGCATCCCGGATTTTGGAGGCCTGGGCCGGAATCGAACCGGCATACGCGGATTTGCAGTCCGCTGCATCACCACTCTGCCACCAGGCCGCGCGAGGAACGGCGGTGCTATACTCATGCCGCGACAGACGGGTCAAGCCAGACGGCAGGGGCTGCGACGTGGCACCCTTTGACGCTGTCGCCGCGCGCCGCCTATAAACGCCACTACATATTGAGGTCGGCTAATGACGGATTTTGCTCTCGCGCGCCGCAACATGATCGATGGCCAGTTGAGGCCTAATCGAGTCACCAACGCGGCGCTTCTGGCAGCCATCGGTGAACTGGCACGGGAGCGGTTTCTGCCTGAAAGCCTTCGGGCAGTTGCCTATGCCGATGAGGATGTTCCGCTCGGCGGCGGCCGATATCTGATGGAACCCATGGTTCTTGCCCGACTGATCCAGACGCTTCAGCCGCAAACCGACGACCGTGCCCTGGTGATAGGGGCAGGGCGCGGCTACGGCGCCGCACTATTGGCACGGCTCGTGAAGGCGGTGACGGCTGTCGAAAACGATGCCGCACTGGCGGCTGCCGGCGGGCAGATTGTCAAGGATATCGGACTGGGCGACATCCAGTGGATCGTTGGCAAGCTCGAGCACGGCGCAGCGGCAGCGGCGCCATTTGACGTCATTCTGGTCGAAGGCGGGGTTCAGGAGATTCCCCAGACGATCCTCGATCAGTTGGCGGAAGGCGGCCGGCTTGCTGTGATTTTGGCCCGACCTGCTGGCGTAGTGGGTGTGGCCCAGCTCTTCGTGAAGGAGGGTGGGGTAACTTCCGGCCGACCATTGTTCGAGGCCAGTGCCGCACTTCTCCCAAGCTTCGCTCCCGTGCCGAAGTTCACTTTTTGATTTCAGTGCGATTGGATTTCCGCGACAGCGCGGGGGGCTACCAATACCCGTTCCAGCAATGGTAGGGTCTTGATCAACCATGAGAGTAGGCAAATGCGTATCCCGCCCCGTTTGAGTCACGCTTGCGCCGCTGCCGGGCTAGCGCTTGCGGCCGGACTGAGCGTGGTGCCAGGCGCGCGGGCGCAGAGCCTGATCCAGGCCCTGTCGACGACATACAATTCCAATCCCGACCTTCTGGCCAGCCGGGCGCTGCTGCGACAAACCGACGAATCGCTGGCACAGGCGGTCGCCAACTGGCGGCCGCGGGTGACCGTGTCGATGAACTACAACAAGAACATCGACGCCAACTACCCGTACCTCTCGCCCGGCGTACCTCAGACGCCCACGTTCTATACGCTGAACGGCAGGAGCACGACGCTGCAGATAACCCAGCCGATCTTCCTCGGCGGTCAGACCGTCGCCAACACGAAGCAGGCACAGGCCAACATCCAGGCACAGCGCGCGTCGCTCGCCGACACCGAGCAGAACGTGCTCTTGTCGGCGGTGACATCCTACGCCGACCTGGTCCAGAACATCGCCATTGCCGATGCGCGAGTGAACAATGTCAATGTGCTCGTGCAGCAGCTCGACGCGACGCGCGAACGCTTCCGCGTCGGCGAACTCACGATCACCGACGTGTCGCAGGCCGAAGCCCGCCTGGAACTCGCCAAGGCCGACCTCGTGTCGGCCGACACCCAGGTTCGAATCGCCGAGGCGGCCTTCCAGCGCACGGTCGGGATGAAGCCGGGCAAGCTGGGCGAGATTCCGCTGGTGGGCGGCTTGCCGGCGAGCGAGGAAGAGGCCGTGGCGCTCGCCATGGACCACGGTCCCCGTTCGGTCAGCGCGCAATATCTCATCACGGCGGCATCATACGGAGTAAACAGCGCGGTCGGCGCCTTGCTGCCCCAGATCAACCTCGTCGGTATCGTCCAGAAGCAGCAGGACGTCCAGGTTCCCGGTGACCAGTTCAACAACATCATTGTCGGTTTTCAGGCCACGATCC
Organism: uncultured Reyranella sp.; assembly: GCA_937919085.1. Taxonomy (GTDB): domain Bacteria; phylum Pseudomonadota; class Alphaproteobacteria; order Reyranellales; family Reyranellaceae; genus Reyranella. Next base: position 21,280 of record CALFRN010000172.1, on the reverse strand, counting down.
CGATCTATCAGGGCGGAGGTGAATGGTCGAAGATCAGGCAGGCGAAGCAGCTGGTCGGCCAGCGACGCAACGAACTCGACAGCGCGCGCCGGACCGTGGCGGAGAACGTCATCCGCGCCTGGCGCCAGCTCGATTCTTCGCGTTCGCGGGTGACGTCGTTCGAAGCCCAGGTACGGGCCAACGAAGTGGCCTTGAATGGCGTACGACAGGAAGCGCTGGTCGGCTCGCGCACCACCCTCGACGTGCTGAATGCCGAGCAGGAGCTGCTCAATTCCCAGGTCAACCTCATCCAGGCCCGCCATGACGTGCAGGTGTCGTACTATGGCGTCCTGAGCGGCATCGGGCGCCTGACGGCGCGGACGCTCAGTCTTCCGGTCGAATACTATGACGAGGAGAGGTACTATAACGAAGTGGGCTCCCGTTGGATTGGCTGGGGCAATGGCGACGCCGCCAGCCCTGCTGCCACGGGAACCGTTTCCACGGGCAGCCCGGCCGCGGGAGGCAAAACCAAATGAGCGATGCCAGGAGCGCGAACAGAGATCCGTCGATGGACGATATCCTTGCCTCGATCCGCAAGATCATTTCGGATGACGAGGCGCGTGCCCAGGTTAGCAATCAGCAGGCTTTGAGCCAGTCAGCCCGTCCGGCCCCGGTTGCACCCGGCGAGCCCCGCCTGACGTCGGTACCGCGCGATGCCAGCCGCGACGACGTGCTCATGCTGACCGACCTCATCGAGGAACCCGCTGCTGGTGCCGCCGATTCGAGGCCGATCCCTTTGCCGCGGATCGATCCGGCCCGCGCGGCCGAGATGCCGCAACCATCGGTCGACCATTCGCCTGACGGCGGCCTTGTCGGATCGAACGTGGTCGGCGTCGCGAATTCAGCGTTCGCCCGGCTCAATCAGGCTGTCCAGGAGAGCGTGCCGCCACCCTCGGCTCCGGAATCCGGACCGGCCGTGGACGGCAACGGCAAGACCATCGAGGATCTGGTCAAGGAAATGCTGCGGCCGATGCTTAAGGACTGGCTCGACCGGAACCTGCCGCCGATGGTCGAGCGCTATGTCGAACGCGAGATTTCCCGGCTGACACGCCGCTGACCCCAGGCGCCCCTGCAGTCGAACGCCACGGTGCCAGTTCCGTGGCGTTTTTCGTTTAAGAGGCAAGAGATGCTCGACAAGAATTACGACCCCAAGGAAATCGAAGCCCGCCGCTACCCAGAGTGGGAGAGCGCTGGCGCGTTTCGCGCCGATCCAGGGTCGGCCAAGCCGCCGTACTGCATCGTCATCCCGCCGCCCAACGTCACGGGCAGTCTGCACATGGGCCATGCTCTCGACAATACATTGCAGGACGTGCTGATCCGCTGGCGCCGCATGAAGGGCGACGATGCGCTGTGGCAACCCGGCACCGATCATGCAGGAATCGCCACCCAGATGGTGGTCGTGCGCAACCTCGAGCAGGAAGGGATCGGCCTCGCGGTTGAAGGTGCAGGGAAGACCGACGCCAACAAGAAGCTCCTGACCCGCGAGGAATTCCTCGAGAAGGTCTGGGAATGGAAAGCATTCTCGGGCGGTACCATCACGGGCCAGCTTCGCCGCCTTGGCGCTTCCTGCGACTGGAGCCGCGAGCGTTTCACGATGGACGAAGGGCTGTCGAAGGCCGTCCTGAAGGTGTTCGTCGACCTCTACAAGGCCGGGCTAATCTACAAGGATCTCAGGCTGGTCAACTGGGACCCCAAGATGCTGACGGCGATCTCCGATCTCGAGGTCGAGTCGCGCGAGGTGAAGGGCAGCCTGTGGTATTTCAAGTACCCGATCGAAGGCGCTTCCGACGAATTCATCGTGGTGGCGACCACGCGGCCCGAGACGATGCTGGGCGACACCGGCATCGCCGTGCATCCCGACGATCCCAAGTGGAAGCATCTGATCGGCAAGCATGCTGTGCTGCCGCTGGTCGGCCGCAGGATCCGGATCGTCGCCGACGAATATTCAGACCCGGAGAAAGGCTCGGGCGCGGTGAAGATCACGCCGGCCCACGATTTCAACGATTTCGAGGTCGGTCGCCGGCACGATCTGGAAGCCATCAACATCTTCGACAAGTTCGCGTGCGTGAACGATAGCGCGCCGGAGAAGTATCGCGGCCTCGACCGCTTCGACGCCCGCAAGAAGATCGTGGCTGAGATGGAGGAGCTCGGCCTGGTCGAGAAGATCGAGCCGCACACCCATGCCGTGCCGTATGGCGATCGTGGCGGCGTGCCGGTCGAACCCTACCTCACCGAGCAATGGTATGCCGACGCCAAGAAGCTGGCGCAGGGGCCGATCGAGGCGGCGCGCGACGGCCGCGTGAAGTTCGTGCCCGAGAGGGGCCGCGACGAATTCTTCCGCTGGATGGAGAACATCCAGCCGTGGTGCGTCTCGCGCCAACTGTGGTGGGGCCATCAGATCCCGGCCTGGTACGGACCGGACAAGAAGGTGTTCGTCGAGCTGACGGAGGAAGAAGCCAATGCGGCGGCGCTGAAGCACTACGGCAAGGAGGTCGCGCTGGAACGCGATCCAGATGTGCTCGATACCTGGTTCAGCTCGGCCCTGTGGCCATTCTCGACATTGGGCTGGCCGGACAAGACCCCGGAGCTTGCGAAGTACTACCCGACCAGCGTTCTGGTCACCGGCTGGGACATCCTGTTCTTCTGGGTCGCCCGCATGATGATGATGGGCATGCACTTCGTGAAGGAGGTGCCGTTCCGCACTGTCTACCTGCACGGGCTGGTGACGGACGAGAAGGGCCAGAAGATGTCCAAGTCCAAGGGCAACGTGATCGACCCCCTGGAACTGATCGACAAGTACGGCGCCGACGCCCTGCGCTTCACGATGACATCGCTGGCGGCATCGCAGGCGGGTCGGCTCCGTCTGGCGCCGGCGCGCGTCGAAGGCTCGCGCAACTTTGCGACCAAGCTGTGGAACGCCACGCGCTATGCCGAGATGAATGGCGCGGCGCTGCCGAAGGGATTCGATCCGGCGGGGGCGAAGCTTACCGTCAACAAGTGGATGCTGGGTGAACTGGCGCGCGCCAATGCGACGATCGACAGGGCACTGGCCGACTTCCGTCTCAATGAAGCCTCCAGCGCGCTCTACGAATTCATCTGGGGTATTGTCTGCGATTGGTACGTCGAACTCACCAAGCCGATCCTCCAGGGCGCCGATGGACCGGACAAGGACGAGACCCGCGCTGTCACTGCCTTCGTTCTGCGCGAAACCGTCAAGCTCCTGCATCCGGTGATGCCGTTCATTACCGAGGAGCTTTGGGACAAGCTCGGCCATCGCGCAGAACACGGGGCGCTCATCGGTCAGCCATGGCCGCTTCCGGCAGCACTCGATCCCGCCGCCGATGCGGAGATGGGCTGGCTGGTGAAGCTGATCTCCGAGATCCGTTCCGCCCGCGCCGAACTCAACGTCCCCGCCGGCGCCAAACTCAAGATGCTGGTGGTAGGCGGCGACGGCACGACCGCGAAGCGACTGGGCACGCATCGTGCGGCGATCGAGCGGCTGGCGCGCATCGACGGTATCGAGGCAGCCCCGGCGGCGCCGAAGGGCGCCTTGCAGATCGTGGTGGGCGAGGCGACCTATGCCCTGCCGGTGACCGACGTGATCGATCTCAAGGCCGAGGGCGCAAGACTTCAGAAGGAAATCAAGAAACTGGCAGACGAAGTCGGCAAGATCGATGCAAAGCTCGGCAATGCTGCGTTCGTGTCGCGGGCGCCCGAAGAGGTCGTCGAGGAGCAACGCGAGCGCCGCAACCAGGCGGATCAGACCCGCGCCCGCCTGAGCACAGCACTGGAGCGCCTTGGCGCCTGACTATGAAGCCTTTCTCAGGTCGGGCACGTAGGGTTTGCTGGTGAAGTGCTCCTGGCCGTCGCCTGCGGCGAAGCGCAGGCCGGCCCGGCGGATCGCCTCGTCGTCGACCGGCTCGAGCGGCACGTAGAAGCGATCATCTACTCTGGTGAAGGTGTCGTTGTCGACGCGGTTGTAACAGATCAGCAGGGTCCAGCGCCGGTTGGCCGAGCGGTTGGCGTCGGAACGGTGGATGGCGTTGCAGTGGAAGATCAGCGCGTCGCCGGCCTCGAGCTCGCAATACTCGACCGGGCACTTCTCCAGGATGTGCGGCATGCGCTTGGGATCGACCTCGTTCTGGGTCGGCGACAGCGGCGTGTGGTCGATGCGGCCAAGCCTGTGCGAGCCGGTGGCGATCTGCAGGCAACCGTTGTTGCGGTCGGTCTTGTCCAGCGCGATCATCACCGACAGCAGGTCGGGGCGGAGACAGCCGTTGTAGTACCAATAGCCGTAATCCTGGTGCCATTCCCAGGCGCCGCCAACCTCGGGCTCCTTGGCCGTGAGCTTCGATTGATAGTGATAGACCGGCCCTCCCAGAAGGGCCGCCGAGGTGTCGACCATGCGATGCGTGCGGGCGGCTAGGCCATAAACGCTGTCGCCGGCACGGTTCCACAGCGCGATGCGGGTGGAACGGCCCTCGCCGTCACGCCGATCGAGGATGGAGTCGCGGACGGCGGGATCTTCTTCCATCGCGCGTGTCAGGAGCTTGACCTCGTCGGGCGCGAACAGGCCGCGGGCGTAAGTGAAGCCCTTTTTGTCGAATTCGGCCATCTGGGCCGAGCTGAGGATATTGGACATCGGTTCCTCGCCTGAATCGGAGCCTAGACTGGGCGAAAGACGTTGCGACCGCCCTCATCGGAGACCGATACCCTACGCCCAAGCTGCTCGCGCGTCAGCATGTCGGCCATCATAGCGGGCTCGTTGGGCGCCATGGCGACGAAACGGTCGCCCGAGGTATCCAGCCGACCGAGAATATAGCCGCGTTCCGGCGCGTCCCTGCCGTAAGTCACGCAATAGGTTTCGATCGTGCCGGTACCGGAAGGCTTGGTTTCGACCTTGCGCCTGGGGTGGGCATCGAGTTCGGCCTGGAATACCTTGGGATCCTCGCGTTTCCATGGACCCTTCGTCGGCTCGGTTGAATAGAGTCCGGCCGAGTGCTTGGTGAGATAGTTGCCATTGGCCGTCACCATGCCGAACGAGCCAGGCTTGTCGCGCACCACATTCATCATTTCAGCGATGGAATGGGTGACGTAGTTGTTGCCGGGACCGCCGAAGAACGGCAGGCCACCGGTGACGCTGATCGGCCGTGGGTCGTCCTCGGCAATACCGATTTCCGTCATCGCCACTTCGACGGCCGACGGGAAGCAGCTGTAGAGGTCGAAGGCGGTGACGTCGGAGACCTTCTTGTTCGCCATGGCGAGCGCGATGCGCGCGCAGCCGCGGATTGCGGGCGAGGCGTCGAGCCTTTCGCGCTCCGAGACCACCCAGGTGTCCGTGCCGTCGGCGCAGCCGTGCAGGAACACCCAGCGGTCCTGCGGGATGCCCCATTCCGTCGCCTTGCCCACCGACGTGACGAGCACGGCGGCCGCCTGGTCGATGATGGCATTGGCGTTCATCAGGCGCGGATAGGGAAAGCAGATCCAGCGATTGTCGTCGGAAATCGTCGAAAGCCGCTCGGCGGTGTAGCCGTCGCGCCGCGTCGCGAAAGGGTTTGCTTTCGCCACGACCGCGAGGCGTTCGAACAGCCGGCCCATCGCCTTCATGTGTCCGTCGACATCGCGCTTCAGGCCGCCCCGGATGGCGTTTTCCAGCAGCGGATAGAAATGAATGGCGGCGCGCAATTCGTGGCGAGCTTCCTCGTCGCTGTAACCCCAGCGCGGATCGCCAATGCGGATGGGATCGCCGCCGGGATCCTCGTTCCAGTCGATCGTCATGCCGGCCCGGCGCGCGATCTGGGTGCTGCGTAAAAGTTCGGCGCCGCAGATCAGGGCCAGCTCTGTGTCGCCGCGGGAGATTTCCTCGGCGAAGCGGTTGACCAGGTACTGGGGCATGTTGCCGCCGGAGTGGCTGTAGAGCAGTTGCCGCGGTTCCGCATGCAACCGGTCGGCAACGCTTCTGGGCGGATTGCTCGAACGACCGTAGGGCGAGGCGAAGCGCGGGCTGATGTCGCTGAAGAACTCCATCACGGCCAGCGCATCGATCTTGTGCCCGAGCGCGTGGCCACCGATCGCGGCGTTGGTGTCGGCAAGCGCCAGACTTGCCACCTCGGCGCAGAAGGCCACGCGCGAGCGTTCGCTCGACGGATTGCCGACGGTGTCGGTGATCTGGCCGCAACCGACCAGGATCGGCGTGCGCGGGTCGATCATTTCAGCAACGCCGCGATTTCGGCCGGCGCCAGGCCGGCATCGGCAAGCACGCTCTTCGTATGCTCGCCCAGGCTGGCAACCTTGGGACCGCTCTGGAGCGGCGAGCCGGAGAAACGGAAGGGCGGGGCGGGCGACTTGAAGGCGCCGGCGCTGTCCTCAATGGTGCAGAGCGAGCCGCGATGGGCGACCTGCGGATCCTTCAGGGCCTCGGTAACCGTGAGGTAGGGCGAGCAGGGCACGCCGTGCTTCTCGAGGATGGCGACGCATTCCGCAACCGTCATGGTCCTGGACCAGGCCTCGAACTCGTCGACGAACTGACCCCAGTTCATGCGCCGGTCGGCGTATTTCTCGAAGCGCGGGTCGGTCAGCCAGTCGCGGCGGCCCGCCGCCGTCGCCATGTCCTGGAATGTACGCTCGCTCGCCGTGGCCAGCATGACATAGCCGTCCCTGGCCTCGACCGGACCGTACATCGGCCGCGACGGCATCTCGAAATCGAACTGCGCGCGATTGACTTCGCCCAGCAGCATGCCGACCAGCGTCTCGAACATCGAAACATCGACCATCTGGCCCTTGCCGGTGACATGGCGCTGGTGAACCGCCGCCAATATGCCGCCCATCGCATAGGCGCCGCTGGCATAGTCGGCGACGAAGATACCGCAGTTGTCTGGCCGTTCGCGGCCCTGCTGGTAGAAGGCATGAGCCATGTCGTAGCCGGTCGAGGCGTGGATGACTGGCGCGTAGGCAGGACGGCCGGCGCCGGGACCGGTCTGGCCGTAGCCCGAGATCGCGCAGTAGATGATCCGCGGATTGACCTTCGCGAGTTCGGGGTAGTCGAGACCCAGCCGCTTCATCACGCCGGGGCGATAGTTCTCCACGACGATGTCGACGGCGGCTACCAGCTTCTTCACCGCGGCGATGGCCTCGGGGCGCTTGAGGTCGAGCACGATCGACCGCTTGCCGGCGTTGAGCTGGCCGAACATCGTGCCGGCGCCGTTGCGCTGCACCGGTCGGCTCCGCATGAGGTCGCCTTCGGGCGATTCGATCTTGATCACATCGGCACCCATGTCGGCCAGCAAGCGGCTGCAGTGGGGGCCGGCGATGGTGGTCGAAAAATCGAGGACACGCAGGCCCTCGAGCGGCCTTGTCATTGTTTCGGTCATCTGGTCACCGCACTATGAGGATGAGAACGACGCCGCCTACCACCAGAATACTGCCGATCCACTCACCGAGGGATGGCCGTTCCTTCAGGACGAGGCGGGAGGAAATGAAGGTGAAAACCAGTTCGATCTGGCCGACGGCACGCACGAGGGCTGCGTTCTCGAGCGTCATTGCGAGCGCCCAGCCGGCCGACCCGAGGACGCTGAACAGCCCCACCCACATCGAAGAGCGCCAGGTCGTGACAACCTTGATGAGTTGCGGACGGTCGCGATGGGCAAGATAGATTGCCATCAACACCACCTGGATGGTGTTCATGCAGGCAAGCACCGTAATCCCGCGGATCATGAAATCGCCGTCGGGCAGGAGCTTGGAGGCCTCTCGAATGGTGCCGGCGGCGATCGCGAAGGTGGCGCCAGCCATGATGCCGTAAAGCGCACCTTTGTGGGTGAGATCGGCCAGCAGACCACGCACGTCCGATAACTTTCCCCGCACGCTCAGGATGGCGACACCGCCCAGGCAGACAAGAATGCCCATCCAGGCGCCGAAGTTGAGCGGCTCGCCGGCGATGAAGGTGGCGAAGAGTGCCACGAACACCGTCTCCGTTTTCGAATAGACGGTGCCGACCGTGAAATTGCGCAGCGAGAAGGAGTGGATCATCAGCGAGGTCGCGACGATCTGAGCAACACCGGCAATGGCGACCAGACCGAGAAAGGCCAGCGAGATTGCCGGAATCTGGCGACCTGTGCCCCAGACCAGAAATGCCAGCGCACCCAAGGCCAGCGGTGCGCCATAAAGGTAGCGCACGAAGTTCGCGCCATCGACGCTCAGCAGGCCACGAATCTTCTGCTGCATCGTCGTGCGGATGTTTTGGCACAGCGCAGCGGCAATCGTGATCGGTATCCAGAGCGGCACGGAATTTGTCTCCCCGCCGCACTCTATGGCCTCGACGGGCCGGCGTCTGCCGCATAGATTTTCACGATGCGACAGGGATTGATGGCAGCCCTCGATACGGCCTGGCGCGGCATCGGCGCGCCGGGTGTGTGGTTGACGGGCGCGCAGCAGGTGAAGATCATCGAAGAAGCTCGCGCCGCGCGTGCCTGCGGGCTTTGCCACGCGCGCAAGGACGCGCTGTCGCCTACGGCAATCGAGGGGCAACATGCGGCGGTGACGGGCCTGCCTCTGGCGTTGGTCGAGGCAATCCACCGGATCGTCACCGACCCGGGACGCCTGTCCGAGGCCTGGTACCGGCGGGTCATCGCCATGGGCATCAGCGACGAAGCCTATGTCGAATTGCTGAGCGTGGTGGCGATGGCGACTGCGGTCGATACGTTCGACCGCGCCATTGGAGGCAGGCAGAGAGCTGTACCGCCCGCACGCGAGGGCGAGCCGAGCCGGCGGCGCCCCCGGGGCGCCAGGCCGGGACTGGGCTGGATGCCGATGCTCGCGCCGGAGGACGTGGCGCCGGACGATCCTCCGCTTTACGAAAGCGGCGGCCGGATCGGCGGCAACGTCCACCGCGCGCTCAGCCTGGTGCCAGAGGCCATGATGCGGTTCTGGGACATGTTCGAGACGATGTACCTGCCGCAGGAGGCGATGCGGGATTTTGCCCATGAGTACCGCGCGATCGATCACGCCCAGATCGAGATGCTTGCGGCGCGTGTCGCCGTTAAGAACCAATGTGTCTATTGAACCACCAGCCATTTGGCCTTGCTCCGGGGGAGCGGCAAGCACAGCGGGACCGACTACAGCTTCGAGGGGATCGTTGACGGCGACGGCGGCAGCGGCGTTGCCGCCGAGGCCGAGTTGCTGGCTTTCGCCGACGCGGCGGTCGTCATGGACGAGCGGCTTGGCGAATATCGCGGCCATGTCGTCGACCGGCTGGGCCACGAGGCGATGATCGATGCGGCGGCTGTGATCGCCGGTTTCGACGCCATCACGCGCGTGGCGGACGGATCGGGCATTCCACTGGAAGCACCCAAAGCTGAAGCGACGGCGGAATGGCGCAATCGCCTGGGGATCGACGCCTTCTGGAGCATGAAGAGCTGAGGCGCCAAGCGACGGTCCAGCCGGAGAGGGCGCCGCGAAGGGGAGGCAGCATGAGCGCGACGACGGATGTTGGTTCAGCCTACGGCCTGAGGCCACCGACTTACGATGCCAGGCTCACTGAAGTGGGCCGCGGCACACCGATGGGCGAGTTGCTGCGCCGCTACTGGCATCCAATCGGCATGGCCGCGGATGCCGGTGCCGCGCCACGGCCAGTTCGGGTTCTCGGCGAGGATTTGATCCTGTTCCGCGATGGCAAGGGGCGGGCCGGGCTGGTCTATCCGCGCTGCTGCCATCGTGGCACCACGCTGTACTACGGCAGGATCGAGGAACGCGGCATTCGCTGCTGCTATCACGGCTGGCTGTTCGACGTTGAAGGCCATTGCCTCGAGATGCCATGCGAACCCAGGCCGACGGGCGCGCAATGTCAGCGCGTCCGGCAGCCCTGGTATCCGACCGAGGAGCGCTACGGCCTGATCTTCGCCTATCTCGGCCCACCGGATCGCAAGCCGCTGCTGCCGCGCTATGAATGCCTGGAAGCGCTGCAACCAGGGGAGTTCGTCGAAGCCGACGATTCCAGCATCGGCAGCGGCGGCATCGAGATCGCGCCCTGCAACTGGCTCCAGCATTTCGAGAACGTGGTCGATCCCTACCATGTGCCGATCCTGCACGGCTCGTTCAGCGGCGCGCAATTCGTCGAGCAGATGAACGCCTTTCCCAAGGTGAGGTTCGAGTACGGGCGCCAGGGAGTGAAGTCGACGTCGGTGCGCCCCGCTCCTGACGGCAAGCGCTTCCGCCGGGTCACGGAGGCCGTGGTGCCGACCCTGCGGGTCGTGCCCAATCCGCAGGTTGCGCAGTACGGCATGGTCGAATCGATCGGCTGGATCTTGCCGATCGACGATACGCACTACCGCATCTACGTCGCCGGGCGGGTGCGGAACAAGGGTGAGCTCACCAAATTCAGGTCACGCTACAACGGCAAGAGCTGGGCCGAACTGACACCGGAGGAGCACCAGAAATTTCCGGGTGATGTCGAAGCGCAAGTCGGCCAGGGGCCCATCACCTTCCATTCCGAAGAACATCTGATGTCATCCGACCAGGGTATCTCGATGCTGCGCATTCTGTTGCAGAAGCAGGTCGACATCGTAGTTGCAGGCGGAAATCCCGTCGGGGTCGCATTCGATGCCGAAAGCGCCTACGTCAGGTTCGACGCCGGGCAATATCTCGACGAGGCTTCAGCGTAGATCGACACCGACCGCATCCGTCACGGAAGCGAAGCCGTCGCGGGCGAGCAGCGCCGCCAGTTCGTCCTTGATGCGCCGAATGAGCGGCGGGCCTTCGTAGACCATGGCCGAGTAAAGCTGAACCAGGCTGGCGCCGGCCCGGATCTTGGCATAGGCGTCTGTCCCCGAGCCGACGCCGCCGCAGCCGATCAAAGGGAACTGGCCTTCGACGCGCCGCGCGGTTCGGCGCAGCACATCGGTCGACAACGCCGAGAGTGGAGTACCGGAGAGGCCACCGGTTTCCCGACGCCGCTCGGACCGCAGCGACGCCGGGCGCGACAAGGTCGTATTGCCGACGATGATGCCGTCCATCTTCAGTTCGCGGCAGACAGCCACGATGTCATCGAGATCGTCGTCGGTGGCGTCCGGCGCGATCTTTACCAGTAATGGTACCGGCCCAGGAGCCGCCGACAGCGCCGAGGCGGCGATGGCATCCTGCACACGCTTGAGCAATTCCGCGAGTTGGGCGCGGCCCTGCAGGTTGCGCAGGCCCGGTGTATTCGGCGACGATACATTGCACACGAGATAGTCGGCGTGGGGCGCCAGGGCTACACTGCAAGCGACATAGTCTGCTGCCCGATCGATGCTGTCCTTGTTGGCCCCGACATTGACCCCAACGAACCCGCGGCGAGGGCGGGCGGCAAGCCTGGCCCGGGCCGCCTCCAGCCCTTGCCCGGGAAAGCCCATGCGGTTGATGACGCCGCGGTCCTCGGGCAGGCGGAACAGCCGGGGCCTTGGATTGCCTTCCTGCAGCCGGGGCGTAACGCTGCCGATCTCGACGAAGCCGAATCCCAACCCGAGCATGGCGTCGGGTACTTCGGCATTCTTGTCGAAGCCGGCGGCCAGGCCGATGGGATTGGCGAGGTGACGGCCCCAGGCGGTGACGCCGAGCGACGCCAGGTCCGGCTTCCGGTCACCCGGCATAAGTCCGGTCTTCAGCGCGCGAAGGGCCAAGCCGTGGGCTGTCTCGGCATCGAGACGGGACAAAATCGAGTCGGCAAGGGAATACCAGAGCGCCATGGCGCTCTGGTTAGCAGAGAGTCCCTGTGGAGCGCTTCGCTGCTAGCGGAAATCGAAGCCGTTCTGCCGGCGCTGCCCCTCGGCATCGCTGAACAGGACCATGAACAGCTCCCGGAACAGCCATTCGATCCGCGGGTCGGTGGGACCGGTCGCCGGCGTCCAGGCCGTCGTTTGCGACATCGCCCTGTCGTTGCGGCAATAGATGGCAAAGACCTTGAAGAGGCCGGGCGTGTTGGGACCGGTTCGACGCGTGCCCTCGCAGACCGCATCGGCACGTAGATCGTTGGCATAGTCGAAGACCAGGACGAGCCGGTAGTCCGGACGTGGTTTTTCGACCGGTGCGTCGTAGGTAAAGGTGAGGCGGGGCATCGGCTTGGCCGCCTGCATGGCCGGGAGAATCTGGCGCGCCACTTCGCCGGCATCGAGGCCGGGGAAGGGGTTGCCTTCGACGATGACCTGGAAGTTCTTGCCGTCGGTGGCGGCAAAGAACTCCCGATAGTCGTATTGCACGGCGTAGTAGAACCCGCCGATGGTTGCCGCATAGGCCACCGAACCGAGGGCCACGGTGGCGCCGACCACGGCGCCAGCGATCTTGCTGGACAAACGCATGTGGATTTCCTCCCGGCAGAGGCGCCGATGCTACGACAGCAGGATACGACGGGAGCGGCCCCGAATCACGTCACATAATCGCGCGGTCGGGCGCCGGCCATTGGCGGATCAGACGTCCAGATCGCGTGCGAATTTGGCGTTTTCCTGGATGAAGGCGTAGCGCTTCTCGGGCTTGCGGCCCATCAGGTCCTCGACCAAGGTCGCCGTCCGCATGGCTTCGCGGCGTGCGTCAATATCGGCGGCGGTCGGAACATCGACCTTGAGCAGGATGCGCTTTGTGGGATCCATCGTGGTCTCGCGCAGATGGACGGACTGCATCTCGCCCAAACCCTTGAAGCGCGTCATCTCGGCCTTGCCGCCAAACACGGTGCGCAGCAGCTCGTCCTTCTGCTCTTCGTCGTGGGCATACTCAGTGCGTCCGCCCTTGCTGATCCGGAAGAGCGGTGGCTGTGCGAGGAAGAGATGGCCGTTCTCGATCAGCTTTGGCATCTCGCGATAGAAAAACGTCATGAGCAGTGCGGCGATGTGGGCGCCGTCGACGTCGGCGTCGGTCATGATGATGACGCGCTCATAGCGCAGCCGTTCGTCGTTGTAGTGGGCCCCGGTGCCGCAGCCCAGCGCCAGGATAAGGTCCTGGATTTCCTGGTTCTCGCGCAATTTGTCGGCACTGGCGCTGGCGACATTCAGGATCTTGCCGCGCAGGGGCAGGATCGCCTGGGTCTCGCGGTTGCGGGCGGCCTTCGCCGAGCCGCCGGCCGAGTCGCCCTCGACCAGAAAGATCTCGGTGCCGGTCGACGCTGTACTGCTGCAGTCAGCCAGTTTGCCGGGCAGGCGCAGCTTGCGGGTGGCCGTCTTGCGCTGCTGCTCGCGGTCCTGCTTGCGCCGCAGTCGCTCGTCGGCCTTTGCGATCACATGCTCGAGCAGGACATTGCCGGCTTCCTTGTCGCCGGTCAGCCAATGTTCGAAATTGTCGCCGACGATGGTCTCGACAAGCTTGGTCGCCTCGACGCTGACGAGTTTTTCCTTGGTCTGCCCCTGGAACTGGGGTTGCTCGATGAACACCGACACCAGCCCGGCGGCGCCATCTATCACGTCGTCTGCGGTGATGGTCGAGCCCTTGCGGTTGCCGGTCAGTTCGGCATAGCGCTTCAGGCCACGCAGCAGGGCGCTGCGGAATCCCGACTCATGGGTGCCGCCTTCGGCCGTCGGCACCGTGTTGCAGTAGGAGCGGATAAACCCTTCTTCGTCGGTCGGCCACCACACCGCCCATTCCACCTTGCCGCCGGCTGTACCGTTGGTTTCGCTCTTGGCCTCCCCGGCGAACGGCTGCGGCACGACGGTGGCTCGCTCGCCGATCTCCGATGTCAGGTAGTCCTTCAATCCGCCTGGAAAATGGAACGACTCTTCTGCCAGAATCGTGCTGCCGCCATCTGATTTGCTTTTTGGCAGCAGGGACGGATCGCATTTCCAGCGGATTTCGACGCCGCGAAACAGATAGGCCTTGGAGCGCGCCATTCGATAAAGCCGCTCGGGAACGAAGAGTTGCTTGCCGAAAATCTCCGGATCGGGATGGAACGTGATGGTCGTGCCGCGGCGGTTGGGCGCAGGCCCCGTCGACTTCAGCTTGGACGAGGGCTTGCCACGGGAAAAGGTCTGTACCCAGGCTTGGCGGTCGCGTGCGACTTCGACGATAAGTTCGTCGGACAGGGCATTGACGACCGAGACGCCGACGCCATGCAGGCCGCCGGAAGTGGCGTAGACCTTGCCGTTGAATTTGCCGCCGGAGTGCAGGGTCGTGAGGATGACCTCCAGCGCCGACTTGTTCTTGAATTTGGGATGCGGGTCGACCGGAATGCCGCGGCCGTTGTCGCGGACCAGTATGCGATTGCCGGCGAGCAGTTCGAGATAGATCGTATCGGCGTGACCCGCCACGGCTTCGTCCATGGCATTGTCGAGTACCTCGGCCACGAGGTGATGCAGGGCGCGTTCGTCGGTGCCGCCGACATACATGCCGGGACGCTTGCGCACGGGCTCGAGCCCCTCCAGGACCTCGATGTCGCGGGCCGTATAGGAGGTGTCCTTGGTCGACGTGGCACGTTTGCCGCCACCCGACCGATCGAAAAGATCGCCGCTTTTTGCCATGGCCGCTTCTTGTCTTCCTGGCCGCGCGAGGGGATCGCTTGATGGCCGGTTCTTCATGGGTATGGTAGCAATAACATGGAAAAGCAACCATATCCGGTGGGGATTTGATGACCGACATCCGCCGCGACCCGATCATCCGAACGGTGCCGCACCCCGCCGACATGAATGGCAATGGCGACATTTTCGGCGGCTGGGTGCTGTCCCAGATGGATACGGCGGGAGGTGCGGTGGCAGCCCGCGTCGCCAAGGGCCGCGTCGCGACCGTCGCCATAGCCGCGATGACCTTCGTCCAGCCGATCAAGGTCGGCGACCTCGTGTCGATCTATGGCGAAGTGACGAAAATCGGCCGGACTTCGATCACCGTCGCCCTCGAAACCGTCGTGCAACGCCGGCACGAAGCCATTGACATCCGTGTCACCCACGGCACCTACGTGTTCGTGGCGATCGACGACGACGGCAAGCCGCGACTGGTACCGCCGCAGGATCGTCCTGCATGAGGGCGCTTGGCGGACTGCTCCTGGCGCTCGCCGGAGCCCTGCTTCCCACCGGCGTACTGGCGCATCCGCATATATGGATCCAGGAAGTCGTCCGGATAGTGGCCAAGGACGGAAAATACACCCACGTCGAGATCGAGTGGCGCTTCGACCCGTTCTCGAGCGAGATCGAAATTCCGTTGATCGACGAAGACAAGGACGGAAAATTCTCCGCGCGCGAGACCAAGGTGCTCGCCGATGAAATGATGCCGGAACTCAAGAAGTACGGATACCTGAGCTGGCTGAACACCGGCGGCAAGGATTTCCGCCCGCCCAAGCGGCCGGTCTTCTCAGCGCGGATCGACGATCCGGCGAGCTTCATCCCGCCCGAATGGGATCGCTCGGCCGGTGACAGTGCCGGTATGCCGATGCCGCAAAACAAGAAGGCTTCCCAGCCCGACGGGCCGCGCAAGAAGGGGCCGCGCAACCTGGTCTATGTCATGCGCTTCGAACTGCCGGAGCCGACCAAATCGGTCTCCATCGTGACCTATGATCCGGAGGATTTCATGCGCCTCGAGGTCGACAGGTCCTCCATTCCTGCCGGCTGCAGCCTGTCCAGGAGCCAGGCGCACAAAACCGAATTCGTGCGCGGTTATCCAGTCTTCGCCGATGTCGTGACATGCCAGCTTCCGTAAGGACAGCCGTTCTGCGTTCGCCTTTCCTCTGGATCGGCCTGCTGCTGCTATTGGCGTTGGTTGGCGCGCTCGTATTCAGTGATGGCGTTGCCGACCTGGCGCGGTATTCCGCCGAGTATCAACGCCGGATCCAGCACGCACTGTCGACATCGCTGCGCGACGTCCAGTCCGGTTCGGGATCGCTGGCGCTGTGGACGCTCACGAGCGTCTGCTTCGGATACGGCGTGGTCCATACGCTGGGGCCGGGACATGGCAAGGCCGTCGTCGTGGCGTATTTCCTCGACAGCACCAAGCCGCGGGCCTGGATCGAGGGCATTTTCGCCGGCGCCTGGATTGCCTTCACCCACACGCTTGCGGCTCTTCTGCTCGCGGGCGCGCTCAAGCTTTTCTACAGTGTCGGCCTGTTGGGCGCGTTGCGCGAAGTGCGCAACGTTGAAGTCGTGTCGTACGTTCTTATTCTGCTGGTTGGCTTCTGGAGATTATGGGCCGGACTGACCGGGCGCCTCCACGAACATGCCCATCACGATCATGGTCATCATGGGCACGACCATCATCATGACCACCACGATGCACCGGCACGCCGCACGATCGCCGGCTGGCTGCTGCTGACGGCAGCCGGCATCGCCCCATGCGCAGGGGCTTTGGTCGTGATCCTGCTGTCGGTGGCGCTGGGCGTCCTGTGGGCGGGCGTGATCGGCGTCGTGGCCATCGCCGTCGGCATGGCTGTCACACTCGCGGCCATCGGCATGGCTTCGATGGTCGCGCATCGGCTGATCATCGGCGATGGGCGCTCGCAGGCGATCGGCCGTGCCACCTCGATCGTCGCTTCGCTGATCGTGATCGCAACGGCGGGGACGCTGTTGCTGGGCGCACTCGAACGTTTCATCCGCTGAAGACCGGCGATGGCTGGAATTTCGGCGCCGAGCCGGTCATCCCGGCCCATGCTGGGCGTGCTCTTCATGTGTGCGGCCTGCGCCCTGTTTCCGGTCATGAACGGCATCGTCAAGCTCCTGGCCGAGACCTATGACCCCAAGCAGATCGTCTGGTTTCGTATTGTTTCGCACCTGGTGCTGGTGGCGGCCGTGTTCGGCCCACGCATGGGACTGGGCCTGCTCCGCACGCGGCGGATCGGCACGCAGTTCGTGAGCTCCGTGATGATGCTGCTCTCGACGCTGTTCTTTTTTTCGGCGGTCAAGTACGTGCCTGTGGCGGAGGCGATCGCCGTTACCTTCGTGGCACCGCTCGCCGTCGTACTGCTTGCCTGGCCGCTGCTCGGCGAACGCATCACCTGGTTCCGTCTGGCCGTCGTGGTCATCGGCTTCAGCGGCGTCCTGATCGTGATCCGTCCGGGCACCGCGGTCTTCCAGTGGGCGTCGGTGCTGCTGCTGTGCAGTGCGATGTGCTACGCGACCTACCAGATCCTGATCCGCCGCCTGGCCGGGATCGACCAACCAGCGACATCCATTTTCTACAGTGTGCTGCTCGGCGCGGTCCTGATGTCGCTTTGGCTGCCGTTTGTCTGGAAAATGCCCATTGCCTGGAGCGACTGGGCATTGCTCTGTTCCCTGGGGCTATTCGGAGCGATGGGGCACTATTGCGTCGCCAAAGCCATGACCTACGCCTCGGCCAATTTCGTGGCCCCATTCAACTACACACAGATGATCGGCTCGGTCATCGTGGGCTACTTCATGTTCGCCGAAGTGCCGGACTTCTACACATGGCTCGGCACGGCGGTCGTTGTCGGCGCAGGTCTCATGGTCGGCTGGCAGGGTAGGCGGCCGTCCAAGATCTGAGGAGGGATCGATGCCTTATCTCGTCGCCGCTGATTTGCCGGTAGTATCCGCCGGTACGCGCTTGCGGACCCTGTTCGACAGGCCGGGTATCGTGCAGATGCCAGGTACCCACAATGGATTGGCGGCACTGCAGGCCCGGGCCGCCGGCTTCGAAGCGCTCTATCTTTCTGGAGCGGCGATATCGGCATCCATGGGCCTGCCCGACCTCGGCGTCATCACGGTCGACGAGGTCTGCTTCTTCATCCGCCAGATCGCTCGTGCGTCGGGCTTGCCGTTGCTGGTCGATGGCGACACCGGGTACGGCGAGGCGCTGAACGCCATGCATATGGTTCGCGCCTTCGAGGAAGCCGGTGCGGCCGCGGTACATATCGAAGACCAGATCCTTCCCAAGAAGTGTGGCCACCTCAACAACAAGAAGCTCGCCCATCCAGACGACATGGCCGCCAAGGTTCATGCCGCGGCACGGGCCCGCCGAGATCTGTTCATCATCGCCCGCACCGATGCGGCGGCAAGTGAAGGCATCGACGGCGCCGTGGCGCGCGCCCGAAAATACGTCGAAGCTGGCGCCGATGCTATTTTCCCCGAGGCACTGAACAATGCCGAGATGTTCCGCGCCTTTGCCGCGGCGATGCCCGGTGTGAAACTGCTGGCCAACATGACCGAGTTTGGTCGCACGCCGTTCTTCACGGCCGGCGAGTTCGAAGCGATGGGCTACCGAATGGTGATCTGGCCGGTATCGTCACTCCGGGTTGCGAACAAGGCACAGGAGAAACTGTTCACCACGCTCAAACGCGACGGAGGCACGCAGAACGTCGTCGACCAGATGCAAACGCGCCAGGAACTCTACGACACGATCGGCTATCACGACTACGAGGCGCTCGACGCCTCGATCGTCGAGACGATCGTTCCGCAAGGCATGCCGCAGCGCGACTGATCCTCAGAGGCCCAACGCCGAGAGATCGGGCGCCTGGCGGTGATAGTCCGTTGCGTCCTGGAAGGCCTTGCCCAATCTCAGAATGTCGCGCTCGGCAAATGGCTTGCCGACGATCTGAATGCCAAGTGGCAGGCCGGCCGACTGACCGCTCGGCATCGCAAGGCTGCAGAGCCCGAGGTAGTTCGCTGGACGTGTCAGGTAACCGGGGATTGGCGACGTCTCATCGACCTCGGAGAGCGGGACCGCTGGCAAGGCGATGGTCGGCATCAGGATGGCGTCGTGCGGCCGAAACCACTCACCGAACGCCTGCCGACGCTCGGCCATGCCCCGCAACTCCTCGGCATAGGCACCGGGCAGCAGGGTCTTGGCCTGCAGTGCCCGTGCCCGAACGCCGGGCCCGATCGCCTTGCGGGTGTCCTCAATATAGTCGCGGTGAAGCGAATAGGCCTCCGACGCGATGAGTGTCCCGGCCGGCCGCGAAAGGTCGAAGAACCAGTCGGGGAGGCGTACCGCCTCGACCGTCGCACCGAGACTCTCGAAGGTGCGTCCCGCTGATTGCCAGGCTTTGACCACGTCGGCGTGCATGAAATTCGGCAGCTGTCGGGTGTCCGGCATGGCGATCCGCAGCCCCTCGATGGAGCCGGGTCGGGTGGCGAGCGTAAAATCCTCCAGCGGCTGGCCGAGTGTCGTCGGGTCGCGCGGGTCGGGGGCGGCGAGGGCGTTCAACAACAGTGCGCAGTCCTCAACGCTGCGCGCCAGCGGACCGATTGAATCGAGCGTCCAGCTCAACAGCATGGTGCCTGACAATCCGATACGGCCGAACGTGACCTTGAGGCCGATCAGGCCATTGAAGGCCGACGGAATGCGCACCGAACCTCCGGTGTCGCTGCCGATGCCGGCCGGCGTCAGCCGGGCCGCGACCGCAACCCCGGTGCCGCTCGAAGAGCCGCCGGCGATGCGATGGTTGTCGAGGTCCCATGGATTCCAGGGGGCTCCCATCAGCGGATTGGTGCCCCAGCCGCCGAAGGCGAATTCCACCATGTGCAGCTTGCCGAGCGGCACCATGCCGGCCGCGGTGAGGCGCTCCACCGTGTTGGAAGTCTCGGTGGCGACCCGGTTCTCGAACATCTTCGAGCCTCCGGTGCCGATTTTCCCCGCGATGTCGCAGAGATCCTTGTAGGCAATCGGCAGGCCATGAAGGGGCCCGAGCGGGAACCCAGACGCACGGGCCTTGTCGGCGGCATCGGCCAGAGCCCTGGCTTCGGCAGCGTAGATATCGACGAAGGCGTGAAGCTTGTCGTTGGCCTTGGCGATCCGGCCAAGCAAAGCATCGACGATCTCGCGCGAGGAGAAGCGCTTGGCCGCCAGGCCGGCTGAAAGTTCGGTCAGCGTCAGGGTATGCAGGGACATTTCAGTAAACTTTCCTCAGTAGGTTGCCCGGCCGCCGGAGAGGTCGAAGGTCGCCCCGGTCGCGAAGGTGCAGAGGCCGGAGGCGAGCCACGCGACCATCTCGGCCACTTCATTCACCTCGCCGAATCGGCTCATCGGAATCTTCGACAGCATGTACTGAATGTGTTGCTCGGTCATCTGGCTGAACAGCTCTGTCTTGACCACCGCCGGCGCCACGCAATTCACCAGCACGCCGGTGGTCGCGAGTTCCTTGCCGAGGGATTTGGTGAGGCCGATAACACCCGCCTTGGAAGCGGAGTAGGCCGAAGCGTTGGGGTTGCCTTCCTTGCCGGCGACCGAGGCGATGTTGACTATGCGGCCCCAGCCTCGCTTGGCCATTCCGCTCGCCACGGCGCGGTTGCAAAGGAACACCCCGGTGAGGTTGATATCGATCACCTGCCGCCACGCATCGACGGGGTAGGCGACGACGGTGGCATTCGGACCCGTAATGCCAGCGCTTGCCACCAGCACATCGGGAGGCGCCAGCTGCTTCTCTGTGGCGGCCAGCGCGTCGTTGATCGAAGCTTCGCTGGTTACGTCGACCTGGATGGCAATCGCGCCCTTCAAGGCCGCCGCCGATTTCCCGGCTTGCGCCAGATCGCGATCCCACAGGGCAACGCGACCACCGTCGGCAGTGATTTTCGCAGCGCAGGCAAGGCCGATCCCGCGTGCGCCGCCGGTGACGATCGCCGTCCGGCCCTTGAACAACTCCGCTTGCATACCTGCCTCCCAGATGCCCGAATTTCCGGGCAATTCCTACCATATCGGCGGCCTGTCCCATCCGCTACACTGGCCGCTCACCCTCCCTCCAGCGTATCTCCAGGAGTTGCATGTCCTCCGCCACGCCGGCATCGATCGACGCCACCCTCGATCTTCTGAAGAGCGGCGACTACATCGCCGACCGCAGCCTCGCCACCGTTCTGTACCTTGCCTTGAAGCTCGGCCGCCCGCTGTTCTGCGAGGGCGAGGCGGGCGTCGGCAAGACCGAAATTGCCAAGGTGCTGGCGAGCGCACTCAAGCGTCCGCTGATTCGCCTGCAATGCTATGAAGGCCTGGATGTTTCGTCAGCGGTCTATGAGTGGAACTATGCCCGGCAGATGATCGAGATCCGGTTGGCCGAAGCACAGGGCGTACATGACCGCGGTCAGCTGGCAGCCGATATTTTCGACGAACGATTCTTGATTCGGCGCCCGCTGCTCGAAGCCCTCAGCCCGCACACAGAGGGCGCGCCGATCCTCCTGATCGACGAACTGGACCGCACCGACGAACCCTTCGAGGCCTATCTGCTCGAACTCCTGTCCGATTTCCAGGTGACGATTCCCGAACTCGGAACGGTAAAGGCTGCACAGACGCCAATCGTGATCGTGACTTCCAATCGCACGCGCGAAATCCACGACGCGCTGAAGCGTCGCTGCTTCTATCACTGGGTCGA
>CALFRN010000171.1 GCA_937919085.1 uncultured Reyranella sp. | reverse complement strand
TACATCTTGCCCTGGTAGATGCCGATGATCTTGTCGAGCATATCGAGCGCCTCGGCGCGCGGGCGCTGGAAGGTGTTGCGGCCGATGATCGAGCCGTTGGCGCCGCCGTCGCGCAGGCCGCGAACTTCCGTGAACAGGCCTTCGAGATCCTTGGCCTCGCCGCCGGAGAACACCACGATGCGGCGGCCGTTGAAGGTTGCCTGCATCACATGCTTGATGCGGGCGGCCAGCGTCGAGGTGTCGACCTTGGCCTTCTCGTAGGCGGCTTTCGCCTCGGGCTGCCACAGCACGTTGGTCGGCGGCTTCACCTTGATGATGTGGGCGCCGAGCAGGGCCGCGATATGGGCAGCGTAGGCACAGACGTCGAGCGCCGTCTCGCCGGCCTTGTCGAGCTTGCCGCCGCGCGGATAGGACCACATGACGACGGCGAGGCCGACCGATTTGGCCTCCTCCGACATCTCGCGGATCTCTTCCATCATCTCGTACTGGTCTTCCGAACCGGGATAGATCGTGAAACCGATTGCCGCACAGCCGAGCTTCAGCGCATCCATAACCGAGGCGGTGACCGCCTGGTCCTTGTTGGTCGAGAGCGAATTGGCGCTGTTGACCTTGAGGATGGTCGGAATGGCGCCGGCGAAGGTGTCGGCGCCGGCCTCGAGAGGGCCGAGCGGGGCGGCATAGGCGTTCAGCCCGGCGTCGATCGCCAGCTGGTAATGATAGTGCGGATCGTAGGCATCCGGGTTGGGCGCGAAGGAGCGGGCGGGGCCGTGCTCGAAGCCCTGGTCGACCGGCAGGATCACCATCTTGCCCGAGCCGCCGAGGCGGCCGTGCATCAGGATGCGCGCAAGGTTGCCCTTGGTGCCGGGATTGTCGCTTTCGTAGTTGTCGAGGATCTTCTTGACGTTACGGGTAATCTTCACGTCCGGGCTCCTATTTGGTCCATTCTGGCCTGACCGCGCGGTGATAGCGGTGCAGGCAGACCGGTTCAAGCCCCGGAGCGGCTGACTACCTGCCACGTCGTTGACCCCGCCGCGAAGCTGTGGACAGGTTGACCTCCCCTCAAAGCCACATCGCGGCTGGCGAAACGGATAAGGAAATGTCAGTGCAGCCTCAAGTGTCGCCAGTGCCATTCGTGGCGCGCCTGCCGTTCTTCTTCGGTTGGGTGATCATCGCGGTCGCCTTCCTGACCGTGGCGGTGAGCGTGACAGCCCGCACGGCTTTCTCGCTGATGTTCCCGCCCATCGTCGACGAGTTCGGCTGGGATCGCGGCCTGGCAGCGGGCGCCTTCTCCTTCGGCTTCCTGGTGTCCGCCGTGATCAGCCCGGTGATCGGCCGCGTCATGGACAAGCGGGGACCGCGCTTCGTGATAGAGATCGGCGTCGTGCTGACGGCGGCGGGCCTGCTGGGCGCCACGGTGATCGACGCGCCATGGCAGCTCTACGCGACGCTCGGCGTGCTGGTGGGTGCAGGGGCGAACTGCATGAGCTTCTCCGTGCAGTCGCAGTATCTGCCTAACTGGTTCGCACGCCGCCGCGCGCTTGCGATCGGGATCGCCTTTTCCGGCGTCGGCGTGGGCGCGATCCTGATCCTGCCCTGGCTGCAGACGATCATCCTGAAGGACGGCTGGCGCAGCGCCTGCTGGGCGCTCGGGCTGATGACCCTGTTCGTGCTTCTGCCGATCAACCTGATCGTGACCAAGCGGCCTCAGGATCTCGGCTTGCTGCCCGACGGCGCGAAGGAGGCGGGTATCGCAGCCGCGCGCCGGGCGGCAGCCATCGTCGATCCTCACTGGGCGGCGATCGAATGGACGGTTGCCAAGGCGGTCCGCACGCGTCGCTTCTGGTGGCTCTGCATCGGCTTCTTCTGCGGGGGCTATGCCTGGTATGCCGTGCAGGTGCACCAGACGAAGTACCTGGTGGAGATCGGCTTCACGCCGATGCAGGCTGCGTGGTCTCTGGGTTTCGTGGCGATGGTGGGTATTCCGGGACAGATCCTGCTCGGCGCCATGTCAGATCGCATCGGCCGCGAGATCGTCTGGACAATCGCCTCGATGGGCTTCGCAATCTGCTACGTCGCCTTGTTGGCCCTGGCCGCCGGACCGTCTCAGCCGCTGCTTTATCTCATGGTCCTGTCGCAGGGCGTGCTGGGCTATTCCTTCACCAGCCTGATCGGCGCGGTGGTGGCCGAGATCTTCGAGGGTCCGCACTTCGCCTCGATCTTCAGCCTGATCATGGTCTCGCTGCTCGCGGGCGGCGCGGCGGGACCCTGGGTTACCGGCGTGCTGTACGATCTCGAAGGTAGCTACACGACGGCCTTCGCCGTGGCGCTGGGATTCAGCGTGCTGGGCGCCGCATCGATCTGGTTCGCATCGCCCGGCAAAGTCCGTATGGTTGCCGGGCGCGCGAAGGGCTGAGGCCCTCCTACGGAGCGCCTTACTCGTTTAGGCCTTTGCCTTTGTAGGGGTGCGTCGCCTTCCAGTGGTTGGCGATGTCCAACCGCCGCGTAACCCACACCCCCTGGTGCTTCTGGATGTGATCCAGCAGCCGCCAAAGGCCTGCAGTGCGGCCCGGGTGGCCCATCAGCCGCATGTGCAGGCCGACCGACATCATCTTTGGCGCCGTGGCACCTTCACTATAGAGCACGTCGAAAGTGTCACGAACGAGGCCGAACCACTGGTCGGCATGGACCATGCCGGCGGCGTACTTGCCGTCGTTGTTGGTGAGCGAGTAGGGCACGATCAGATGAGGCTTGCCCTCGACGGTCTGCCAGAATGGCAGTTCCTCACCGTAATAGTCGGAATCGTAGGTGAAGCCGCCTTCTTCGACCAGCAGGCGGCGGGTGTTGACGCTGGGGGCGTAGCGGCAATACCAGCCGAAGGGGCGCTCGCCGATGGTCTGGCGCAGCGACTTCACGGCCTTGGCGATGTGGTCGCGCTCCTCGGCTTCGGTCAGCTGGAAATGGCGCACCCACCGCCAGCCGTGGCAGCACACGTCGAAGCCCGATTTCCGGATTGCCTCGGCGGCCGGCCTGTTGCGTTCGAGCGCCAGGGCACAGCCAAAGACGGTGAGCGGCAGGCCGCGTTCCTGGAAGGCGCGCATGATACGCCAGAAGCCGACCCTGCTGCCGAACTCGAACATGCTCTCGCCGCCAAGATCACGCCCCTTCAAACCGACCGACGAGGTGCTCGATTCGGACAGTCCGGTTTCTGTATAGCCCTCGCCGTCCTGAATCGAAGGCTCCGAGCCTTCCTCGTAGTTCATGACGAAGTTGACAGCGACGCGGGCGCCGCCCGGCCACTTCGGATCGGGTGGCGTGGCGCCATAGCCAACGAAGTCACGGGTCGGCTGCCAGTTCATGTCGGTCTCCTTACCAGTTCGGCGCCCATCTGCCGGGCTATATCGGCGATCTTCTCGTTGTGCGGCGTCATCGAGACTGTACGCACGCCGGCACGCAGGCAGGCAAGAGCGTAGCCCGGGGCATCGCCGCAATCGACGATCAGCACGAACGGCACGTCCGGGAATTCCTGCCGCGCGCGGTCCTGAAGGGCTGCGAGGTATCCGGCGCCGTAGGTCGCCGCGGAGTTCTCGGGCGTCAGCAGAATCGGGGAGCGGCCCTCGGCGCGCGCGGCCGTCAGCGCAGCCCTTGCCTGCCGCCAGTCACGCACCACCACTGATTCGCCCGCTGTCATCGCGGACGATACTACTCATTCAAGCCCTTGCCAGGATAGGGATGGGTCTTGATCCAGTGGCGGGCGATGTCGACGCGACGGGTGACCCAGACGCCGGCATGCTTTTGGATATGGTCGAGCAACCGCTCCAGCCCGACGGCCCGCGCCGGATGGCCGATCAGGCGCATGTGCAGACCGACCGACATCATCTTGGGCGCCGTCGCTCCTTCGCGATAGAGCATGTCGAAAGCGTCGCGCACGAAGGAGAACCACTGGTCCGAGGTACCGATGCCTGCGGCATACTTGCCGTCGTTGTTCGTCACCGAATAGGGGATCACGAGCTGCGCCTTGCCGTCGACGGTGACCCAAAACGGCAGTTCATCGCCGTAATAGTCCGAATCGTAGAGGAAGCCACCTTCCTCGGCGACGAGCCGGCGCGTGTTCACGCTGGGACCATAGCGGCAGTACCAGCCGAGCGGCCGCTCGCCGGTCATCTTTCGGATGGCCACGATCGCCTTGCGGATGTGCTCGCGCTCCGTGGCTTCATCGAGTTCGTAGTGCTTGATCCATCGCCAGCCGTGCGAGCAGACGTCAAAGCCTGAGTTCTTGATCGCCTCGGCGGCCTGGGGATTACGCTCGAGCGCCAGGCCGCAACCGAAGATCGTCATCGGCAGGCCGCGTTCCTGGAAAAGTCGCATCAGGCGCCAGAAACCAACCCGGCTGCCGTACTCGAACAGGCTCTCGGCGGCCAGATCACGGCCCTGGATCGACTGACCCATGCCCGACGCGTCGCTGAGGCCGATTTCGCTATGGCCTTCGCCGTCCTGCATGGAGGGCTCCGAGCCTTCCTCGTAGTTCATTACGAAGTTCACGGCCAGGCGTGCCCCGTTCGGCCATCTTGGGGCGGGCGGATGGGCGCCGTAGCCGATGAAATCGCGGCGGACCTCGTAGGGCATCGCGGGCTCCGGATCAGGGAATGCAGATGGTGAAGGGGGCGACGGGCACGAATTCCTCGTCGCCCTTGGTGCCGTCACGCCACATGAAGACGGCGAAACGGCCGGGTCGGTCGAGCACGGTGAGGCCGTGATGCCAGGTGTTGGCGCGATAGGTGACGCCCTGTTTGCCGGTGGCGATGAAGGCGCGGACGGAGGCCAGATCGGGACCGCCCGCTTTGGCGTGTGGCGCCACGACGATCAGCCAGCGGCCGACATCGAGCGGCATGAAGGTCTGCGACGAGAACTCGTGACGCTCAAGAAGGTCTGCCCTCAGCGGTCGCTCCGGAGTCTCGGGCTTCAGGCTGACCGAGAGGCTCGCGCGGGCGGCTGGCCGGACGTTGCCCAAGGCATCCTCGTAGTAGGTGCGGCCGGCTTCGTTCGGCACGTCGATCACGTCGCCGAACGGGGCGAAGGCGTCCTTGGTCAAGAGCTGCGGCACGATTTCCATGATGTCTCCCAGGTCGGGCTTCTATTCGCGCATGCGGCGGGTGAGACCCACCGTCCATTCCATGACCAGCATCAGCAGGAAGGCGGCGGTAATCAATACTCCCGACACGGCGGCTATTCGCGGATCGAGCGTCGATTCCATCATGCCCCACATGCGGATCGGCAACATGTCGGTCCGGGCAGTCGACAGGAACAGCGACACCGGCACGTTGTCGATCGAGGCCATGAACGCGAGGAACGCGCCGGCGAAGATGCCGGGGGCGATCAGCGGCAGGGTCACGCGGCGAAGCGTGTAGAGCCAGCTTGCACCGAGGCTCTGGGAGGAATCGTTCAGCGCAGGGTCAAGCTGGGAGAGGCTGGCCGTCGTGGTGCGCAGGATGAACGGTACCGTCACGATCATGTGGCCGGCGATGATGAGGTTCAGCGATGGCCGGAAGCCGATCAGCGTGAAGTACATCAGCGCCGCCAAGCCGAAGGTGAGGCCGGGCAGGACCAGCGGCGACATGAAGAAACCGTCCACCACGCGTCCCAAACGGTGGCGGCCGCGCGCCAAGCCGAGGGCCGCCATCGACCCCAGCAGGATGCCGAAGGCGGTCGAGCAGGCCGCGACCTCGAGCGAATTCAAGGCTGCGCGATGAATCTGCCGCGACTTCGAGGGATCGAACAGGGCTTCGTACCATTGCAGGGAGAAGCCGGTCGGCGGGAATTTGAGCGAGCGCCCCTCGGTGAAAGATGTGGTGAGCACAATCACGACCGGCGCCACGATGATCAGCAAGGCGATCGTGGCCAGAGTGCCGATGACCACGCCGTACGAGAGATCGACAAAGCTGCGCCGCCTACCCATGGACGTAGCCTCCAGACCGGCGGCCGAGCCAGGACAGGGCGCTGACGACGGTAAGCACCGAGATCAGCAGCGTGATCGAGACCACGGCGGCGAATGGCCAGTTGAAGACGACCAGCGACTGCTGCCAGATCAGGAGTGGCAGGTAGATCAACCGCACGCCGCCGATCACGGTCTGCGAGATGAAGGCCGTTGTCGAGCTGGCGAAAACCAGGAGGCAACCGGCGACCAGCCCCGGCATGCTGAGCGGCACGATCACCGTGAAGAGCGTGCGCCAGCGCGAAGCGCCAAGCGCCGCAGAAGCATCTCGCAGATTGGGGTCGAGCCGCGACATCACGCTGATCAACGGCAGCAGCATCAGAGGCATTTCGATCTGGGTCAGCGAAATCACGAGACCGAGCTCGGTCTGCAGCAAGCGAAGCGGCTCGGAGATGATGCCGAGGGAGATCAGGAGCTGGTTGATGACGCCTTCGCGTCCAAGTACCACGATCCATGCGAAGGTACGGACGACGACCGACAGCAGCAACGGCATCACGATGACGAAGATCATTACCTTCTGCAGGCGCGGCGGCGCATCGAGGTAGACCAGTGCCAGAGGGTATCCGACCACGATCGTGGCGCAGACGGTCTTCACGCCGAGCAGCAGCGTGTCGGCGATCACCTTGTAGCTGAAGGGATCGCCGAGGAATTTCGCCCATTGGGCAAGGCCCGGCTGGCTGATCTTGTCATCGTTGAAGAAACTGACGCCGACCAGCATGAGGAGCGGCGCCAGGAAGATCGAGGCGAATGCCAGCGCGAGCGGCAGCGCGAGCTGCCACTCCGCCGGCTTTATCACTTGGCCATTTCCTTGTTGAACTTCTCAATCCAGCCGGCGCGTAGCGGATTGATCTTGGCCCAGTCGTGCAGGACGAAGGAATTGAACTCGTCGAGACTTTTCATCGGCAGGTAGGACGGCATGACGACGTCCTTGTTGGCCGGGATAAAGTTGTACGGCGGCTTGGTCAGTGCTTCCTGCACCCCCTTGCTGACGGCAGCGTCGAAGTATTTATAGGCGTTGGCGACCTCGGTGGCACCCTTGGTGATGTGAAGCGTGGTGTAGAATGCGACCGCGCCGGTTTCCGGCTTGACGAACTCGATGTCCACACCCCGACCCTTCAAGGTCGCGACGGTCTGGGTATTGGTATACATCACGTCGCATTGACCCTGCTGGAAAAGACCCGCCATCGCCGCCGGCTGGCCGACTGCGGCAATCTTGGGCAGTACCTTCTTCAGTTCGACGAATGCCGGCTCGACATTGGTTTCCGAGCCGCCGAACACTTTGGCGATCTCGATCAGCGATACAGTGCCGAAGGTGGTCTGAAATCCGGTGAGGCCGAGCCGCGATACCCATGGTTCGCTGAACAGGTCCTTCCAGCCTTTTGGCGCCGGCACCTTCTTCGGATTGTAGGCGATGCCGACGACCTGTGCGCCGACGCAGACTCCCCACTCGTCGACGAAGCCGGCAGGCAGTTTCGAGGCGTTCATGAGTTTCTTGCCGTCGAATTTTTCGATGAGCCCGGCTTCGATCGCCATGATACGCGGTCCGGGATCGAGGACGAAGGCGTCGAATGGCGGCGCTCCGCGCGCAGCCTTGACCTTGGCCACCTGGTCGACGGCGAACAGTGGCTGCAGTTCAAGTTCGACGTCGCTGTCCTTCTTCAGGGCCGGCACGACGATGGAGCGGTAGGCCTCTTCCCAAGTGCCGGGATAGATCGCTGCGGTGACGCTCCCTTTCGCGTGGGCGAGGGTCGGGAGGAGGGAGGCGCCGCCGAGCGCGGTGGCGCCGGCAAGCAGGCTTCTGCGACTGAACATGAACAAATCTCCTTGGTTGTCAGGTGAGGTCTTCAGGTGGAACGCGGGAACAGGGTGGGACGAGCATCGGCGGCCAGGGTGCAGTAGACGCGGGCCGTGTCGGCTGGCGACGCGCGGCGCGGTTCGACGATCTTGAGTGACGCGCCATCGACCGTGCGTGCCTCGTGCACGAGCTGCGCACCAAGCGGCAGGCTGAGACCGGGCTGTATTTTCCAGGCTCCGGGGCCGGGAACAGAAGACAAGGCAAGCTGCTCCGGACGCACCGATATCAGCACGGACGCGCCGACACTGATCTTCGCCGGCGCGGACAGGCTGAAGCTGGCGCCGGCGTCCAGCACTACGGTTGCCGTACCGTCGTGAAGAGCGGCGACCTTGCCGTTCATGAGGTTGGTAGTGCCGATGAACCCGTTGACGAAGAGCGTCTGCGGCCGGTCGTAAATCGCGACCGGCGTGTCGAACTGCTCGACCTTGCCCTTGTTCATGACGGCAATCCGGTCCGCGACGCTCATCGCCTCGTCCTGGTCGTGCGTCACCAGAATGGTGGTGAGGCCCAGCGTACGCTGCAGGCGCTTGACCTCGATCTGCATATCGAGGCGCAGGTTGCGGTCGAGGGCGGCGAAAGGTTCGTCGAGCAGCAGGATCGAGGGCTCGACGGCAAGCGCGCGCGCGAGCGCCACGCGTTGCTGCTGACCGCCCGAGAGCTGGCGCGGCAAACGTTCGCGGAAGCCGGCGAGCTGCACGATGTCGAGGAAGCGCGAGATTCGTGCCTGAACCTCGGAGCTCCGCACGCCGCGGGCGCGCAGCCCGTAGGCCACGTTTTCGGCCACGGTCATGTGCGGGAAGAGTGCGTAGTTCTGGAATACGATACCGATGTTACGCTGGTTGGCGGGCAGGTGGTCGATGGTGGCGCCATCGACCCGCACGCGGCCCGACGCCTGGCGGACGAAGCCCGCGATGACGCGGAGCAGGGTGGTCTTGCCGCAGCCCGACGGTCCCAGCAGGGCCACGACCTCGCCCGGCTCGATGGCCAGCGTCACGCCGTCGACGGCCAAGGCCGCTCCATAGCGGACGGTCAGGTCTTCGACGTCGAGTGTTCGGGCTGCCGGGGTCGATTGCATGCCACGCCTCCTCGTGGAAACGAGGCAAGGGGCGTGCCAAACGAAGGCCGATGTAACGGGAGCAAATACAGCAAGTGCGGGACAAGGTGGCTCGTTTTGTGCACATATGAAATCATAATGTGCACATTATTCTGCCAAGGCTGACCGATGGCCCAGGCCCACAAGAAGACCAAGACCCGCCCGCTGAAGGGCGATGTCGCGATGGACAGGGCCGTCTATGACGCGATCCGCCGCGCCATGCTGATGGGCCGTCTGCTGCCGGGTACCAAGCTCAGGGAGCCGGCTCTTGCCCGGGTGCTCAAGGTCAGCCGCGAGCGTGTGCGCAAGGCGCTCCACCGCCTGGTCCACGAAGGCTGGCTCGAAGCCGTGCCCAATCGCGGCACCTTCATGCCGGTGCTCACGATCGAAGAGGTCCGCGAGATCTACGATATCCGCACGATGCTCGAGACCGCGATCGTCCAGCGCCTCTGTGCCGAGCACAGCGCGCCGGCCGCGCTCCGCCTAAAAGCCCATGTCAGCGAGGAACGCCAGGCCGTCAGAGCCGACGACCGCGGCCGGCTGTTCGGCTTGTCAGGCGAGTTCCATATCTTGTTGGCCGAGCTTTGTGGCAACGAGCAGCTCTCGATGCTGCTGCGCGGATTGCTGACGCGCTCGACCATGCACTTTTCGCTGTCGGCACCAGAGCGCTTCCACAACTGCGCCGGCCCGCACGACCACGCCGACATCGTGAGGGCGATCCTTGCGCGCGACGCAAAAAAGGCGGCCAAGCTGATGCTCGACCACCTTTTGGGTCTCGTCGAATGGCAATCGGCGTGGCGGCCGCCGCCCGATCCCGTGGCACTCGAGGAGGCCTTTCGCGGGATATCGGCGAAACGCCAAGCCTAAAGCGCAGGCTTAGCCCAGCTTGCCCATCGCCACGGCGGTGTCGGCCATGCGGTTGGAAAAGCCCCACTCGTTGTCGTACCAGCTCATGACTCGCACCAGCGTGCCGTCCATGACCTTTGTCTGGTCCATATGGAAGGTCGAGGAATGCGGATCATGATTGAAGTCGATCGACACGTTGGGTGCGTCGGTCCAGCCCAGGATGCCCTTGAGCTGGTTGGCGGCGGCGAGCTTCACCGCCTTGTTGATTTCGTCCTTGTCGGTCTTGCGTGAGGCCACGAACTTGAAGTCGATCATCGAGACGTTGGGCGTCGGCACGCGGATTGCGACACCGTCGAGTTTGCCGTTCAGTTCCGGCAGCACCAGGCCCACAGCCTTGGCGGCACCGGTCGAGGTCGGAATCATCGACATCGCCGCAGCGCGGCCGCGATAGAGATCCTTGTGCATCGTGTCGAGCGTCGGCTGGTCGCCGGTGTAGGCGTGGATGGTAGTCATGAAGCCGTGCGTTATGCCGACCGCGTCGTTCAACACCTTGGCGACGGGCGCCAGGCAGTTGGTGGTGCACGAGGCGTTGGAGACGACCAGATGATCCTTGGCGAGCTTGTCGTGGTTGACGCCATAGACGACCGTGAGGTCGGCGCCATCGGCGGGAGCTGAGACCAGGACACGCTTGGCGCCGGCTTCGAGATGGGCCGATGCCGCCTTCTTCGAGGTGAAGAAGCCCGTGCACTCGAGGACAATGTCGACGCCCAGCGCCTTGTGCGGCAGCTTGGACGGATCGCGCTCGGCGGTGACCTTGATCTTGCCGCGGCCGACATCGATCGTGTCGCCGTCGACCTTGACCTCGCCGTTGAAACGGCCGTGCACCGAGTCGAAGCGAAACAGATGGGCGTTGGTCTCGACCGGGCCGAGATCGTTGATCGCCACGACCTCGATGTCTTTGCGCCCGGCTTCCATGATGGCGCGCAGGACGTTGCGGCCTATGCGCCCGAAGCCGTTAATTGCTACCCGAACAGCCATGTCTTCCTCCGTTAATTTGCCAGACGGCGTGCCTCTGCGGCGATCGCCTCGGCCGTGATGCCGAAATGCTTGTAAAGATCGGATGCCTTGCCTGATGCGCCGAAGCCCTTCATGCCGACGAAGGCGCCCCGGCTGCCCAGCCAGCGTTCCCAACCAAAACCTATCGCGGCCTCGCAGGCGACACGGACCGTGCCGTCTCCGCCCAGGACCGTGTTGCGGTACGAATCGTCCTGCGCGGAGAAGAGTTCCCACGACGGCATCGACACCACCGCGGCGGCAATGCCGTCCTTCACCAGCATGTCGCGGGCGGCCAGCGCCAGTTGGACTTCTGAACCAGTGGCGATCAGGCGGACGCCGGCAGAGGCCTCGCCCGCCAGAATGTAGGCGCCCCGCGCGCACAGGTTTTCGTCGCCCGCGCCGCGCACCGTCGGCAGGTTCTGGCGCGTCAGTGCGATGACGCTGGGCGCATGCCGGGACTCGAGGGCGAGCTGCCAGCACTCGGCCGTCTCGATTGCGTCAGCCGGGCGCATCACACGGAGATTGGGAATGGCGCGCAATGCGGCCAGATGTTCGACCGGCTGATGCGTCGGGCCGTCTTCGCCGAGCCCGATCGAATCGTGGGTCATGACGTAGATGACGCGCAGGCCCATCAGGGCAGAGAGACGGATAGCGCCGCGGCAATAGTCGGTGAAAACCAGGAACGTCCCACCATACGGGATTACGCCGCCGTGCAATGCCATACCGTTCATGGCAGCCGCCATCGCGTGTTCGCGGATGCCGTAATAAACGTAGCGACCCGAGGCATCTTCACGGGTCAGCGGCTTCAGCGTTGCCGTCTTGGTGTTGTTCGAGCCGGTGAGGTCGGCAGAGCCGCCAATGGTGTCGGGCAGTACCGGATTGATGATCTCGAGAGCTTCCTGGCTCGACTTGCGTGTTGCCCAGGCGGGCTTTTCTGCCGCTACCCTGGCCTTGAAGGTGGCGATGGCCTCGTCCACGGCAGCCGGCAGATCACCTCGCTGGCGGCGATCGAACTCTGCGCGATCGTCCGGCGCCGCCGCGGCGAGCCGCTTGGCCCACTTGCGCCGGGCCGACTTGCCGCGTGCGCCGATCTTGCGCCAGGCCGAGAATATCGGCTCGGGAATGTCGAATGGGCCATGCTCCCAGCCTAGCTTTTGCCGGGCGCCCGCAATCTCGTCCTTGCCGAGGGGCGAGCCGTGGGTCGCCGCGGTACCGGCCTTTGTGGGCGCGCCATAGCCGATCACCGTCTTGCAGGCGATCAGCGATGGCTTGTCGGTGACGTTGCGTGCCTTGCGAATCGCGCGGGTGACTGCATCCGGATCGTGGCCGTCGACCGCGAGGACATGCCAGCCGGCGGCGGCGAAGCGCTTCTTGTGATCTTCCGACGTGCTGAGCGACGTCGGCCCATCGATCGAGATGCCGTTGTCGTCGAACAGCACGATCAGGCGGCCGAGGCCGAGGTGGCCTGCGAGCGTGACGGCTTCCTGGCCGACGCCTTCCATGAGGCAGCCGTCACCTACGATCACGTAGGTGAAATGATCAACGAGATCGCGGCCGAACTGGTCGGCGAGCAGACGTTCGGCGACCGCGAAGCCGACCGAGTTGCCGAGGCCTTGGCCCAGCGGGCCGGTCGTGGTTTCGATACCGCTGGCATGCCCGTATTCGGGATGCCCCGCGGTCCGGCTGCCGAGCTGGCGGAATTTCTTCAGCTCGTCGAGCGTCATGTCGGCATAGCCGGTGAGATGCAGCAGCGAATAGAGCAGCATCGATCCGTGGCCGGCCGACAGAATGAAGCGGTCACGGTCGGGCCAGTTCGGCTCCGAGGCGTCAAACTTCAGGAACTTCGAGAACAGGACGGTGGCGACGTCGGCCATGCCCATTGGCATCCCGGGGTGGCCAGAGTCCGCCTGCTGCACGGCATCCATGGCCAAGGCCCTGATGGCGTTTGCCATGTCGCGGCGGGAGGCGGTCTGTTCGGTCATTTTAATGCATGCGCCATATGGTTTTCGGAGATGGCCGGCAACATGCCGACCACGCTTTGTCGCGTCAATGCGCAAAACCCCATGCCTGACCAACATCTTGCGGCAGGCGTTGCTCCACAGGGCCTAGATGTTGACCGCTCCCGGCCGCTCAACTTATCTTTCAAGCATGGAGCAGATGCAGCCGGGAGACCCACTGCGATCCACTGGCGGGGGGGCGATGTCCAAGGCAGTCAGTGCGACGGACCGAGTGGATGGGGCGCTCAGCCGACTCGAAACAATGGTCGAGGAGCGGTTGCGCGCCGAATCGGTGCGGTCCGAGGAACTCGCCAAGCGTCTCAGCAAGCTTGAGCAACAGCACGATGAATTGCGGAAAGTCGCGATTGACGTCGAAGGGCGGTTGGAGCGGGCGATGGAGTACATTCGCTCGCTTCTTGCCGCCGACCAGCAATAGCTGGCCCCTGTCGCGGGCCTCGACGCAGGTGATGCTTCGTCGCGAATGACGTGTCAGAATGGAGGTCCCCTCAAACGCCGATAAGGCGCAATAAAGGAGTAGCGGAAAATGCCGCAGGTCTCGATTCAGATCGCCAGTCGTACCTATGAACTCGCTTGTGGTGAAGGCGAGGAAGCACGGGTCCAGGAACTCGCCACCTACGTCGACGGAAAAGTCGTCGAATTGCGCAAACAGATGCCGGGCGCACCGGAAATAAAATTGATGATCTTCGCGTCGCTGCTGCTGGCCGAGGAGAGCCACGAGGCCCGCGGTGCCGCCAAGGCGGCCGAAAACGCGCGTGCCAGCGCTACGGACAACGCCGAGACGTTGGCCACGGCGCTTGAGGATCTGATCACCGCTCGGGTCGACAAGATGAGCAAGAAGGTCAGCGGGGCGGCCTGAGGGCCTCCGCGACTCATTGCGGCGGAGCCTCCGACTGCCTAGATTGAAGGTGGGGCGGATTTCTGCGCGGTGCGTGGTTCGCTTAAAACCCCGGGGCCAATAAGAACTCCCGGGAACTGTTCCTGGTTGGGATCTTGGTCTCGATCACACGGTGCCCACCTGCACTAGCAGGCCTTGGAGGTCTTACGGATCATCGGCCCATCGTGGAGCCGCCCCACCTTGCTATTATGCCTGATATGAATTCGCTGCCCGACGCCAAGCGTATCCTGCGCAGTACCGTGCTTGCCTGGCGCAATGAACTTGGCGAAGCCGAACGCCGTATCGCGGCCGAAGGACTGCTGGCGGCGCTGCGGCGGGAGCGGCCGATCGGAACGCCTGCCGTGGTTTCCGGCTTCTGGCCGATCCGCGAGGAGATCGACATCCGCCCCGTGATGATCGACTTGTTCAACGAAGGCTGCCAATTGGCACTGCCGGTGGTGGTGGGACGCGGCGAACCGCTGCTGTTTCGCGCCTGGCGACCGGGCGATCCGCTTGAGGCAGGTGTGTTCGGCACACTGCAGCCTTCAGCGCGGCGCGAGGTCGTGGAGCCCGAGGCGCTGCTGGTGCCGTTGCTGGCCTGCGATGGCGAGGGGTGGCGTTTGGGTTATGGCGGCGGCTTTTACGATCGCACGCTCGCTCTGTTGCGCGCGCGGCGCAGCGTGACGGCGGTCGGCGTCGGATTCGACGCGCAACTCGTGCCTGAAGTGCCGCACGGTCCGGGCGATCAGCGTTTGGATTGGCTGTTGACCGACCGGCGCGCTTGCGCCTTTGTCTAGCGCATGAAGGTTTTGTTCTGCGGCGACATCGTCGGTCGCTCCGGCCGCGATGCGGTCATCAAGGAAGTGCCGCGGCTGCGCCGCGAACTCGGTCTCGATTTCGTGGTGGTCAACGGCGAAAACGCTGCTGCGGGATTTGGGATCACCGCCAAGATCTGCGGCGAACTTCATGCGGCCGGCGTCGATTGCATCACCACCGGCAACCATGCCTGGGACCAGCGGGAGATCATTCCCTATATCGCCCAGGACAAGAGGCTGCTTCGCCCGATCAATTTTCCGCCAGGCACGCCGGGATGGGGGGCCAACCTCTTCCAGACGGCGCGCGGCCAGAAGATCGTCGTGATGAACGTCATGTGCCGGCTGTTCATGGACGCGATCGACGACCCGTTTCGTGCCATCGACGCCGAACTCATGAAATATGCGCTCGGCCGTTCGGCCCATTTCATCCTGGTCGACGTTCATGGCGAGGCGACCAGCGAGAAGCAGTCGGTGGGTCACTACTGCGATGGCCGTGTTTCGGCGGTGGTGGGCACGCACAGCCACGTTCCCACGGCCGATTCCTGGGTGCTTCCCGGCGGAACGGCCTACCAGACCGATGTCGGCATGTGCGGCGACTACGATTCGGTGATCGGCATGAAAAAGGAGATCGCCGTTGCGCGCTTTGTGAAGAAGATGCCAGGAGAACGCCTGGCGCCGGCCGAAGGCGAGGGGACGCTCTGTGGCACGGTGATCGAAACCGACGACAAAACCGGGCTCGCCCGGTCAATTCACCCCCTGAGGCTGGGGGGCCGCCTACCGCCTACCGGCTAGGTCGCAGCATCTTGTATCCCACAGGCGTCGTTCGTAGCTATTAGAAGTGTCATGAAGACGGCCGTTGACGGCCTGGGGAAAATTCGGCATCCTGTTGATGTTAAACGATTTTTCGCGGCGTTGGCGAACTGTCTTCAAGGTTAGAGGGGGCGTCGAAATCTAGGTTTCGACGTTTTTTAGCGGGGGCTTCGGCCCCCGCCTTTTTTTGTCCGCAACCCAGGTTGTGCAGTCTCTGATCCTGCCAAAACCCACGAGAAGTGGTATAGCCAAGCTTCCAAGTTACTTAATCTGGTTGGCGGGCGATGGCGGGGCATTCCCAATTCAAGAATATCATGCACCGCAAAGGGCGGCAGGACGCCCAGCGGGCCAAGATTTTTACCAAGGTGATTCGTGAAATTACCACCGCGGCGCGGCTTGGCGCGGCCGATCCCGCCGCTAACCCGCGTCTGCGGGCGGCGGTAATTGCGGCGCGCGACGCCAATATGACCCGCGACACGATCGAT
The DNA here is from genome assembly GCA_937919085.1 of uncultured Reyranella sp. Classification (GTDB taxonomy): domain Bacteria; phylum Pseudomonadota; class Alphaproteobacteria; order Reyranellales; family Reyranellaceae; genus Reyranella. The sequence continues at coordinate 15,535 of CALFRN010000171.1, read as the reverse complement.
CGCGCCATTAAACGCGGCGCGGGGACGGACGCCGATGCCAATTATGACGAGGTCCGGTACGAAGGTTACGGGCCCGGCGGGGTGGCGCTGATCGTCGAGGGATTGACCAACAATCGCAACCGTACTGCGGGCGACGTGCGGTCCAGTTTCAGCAAATACGGCGGCAATCTCGGCGAAACCAACAGCGTGTCGTTCATGTTCGATCGTCTTGGCGAGTTCCGTTTTCCCCTCTCGGCCGGCAGCGCCGACGAAGTCCTGGAGAAGGCGATCGAGGCTGGTGCCGATGACGTGGTGAGCGGCGAGGAGCCTGACGGCGTGCATGAGATCTACTGCGCCCAGGAGAATTTCAATTCCGTGCGCGAAGTGCTCGAAAGGATGCTCGGCCAGCCGTCGACCGCAAAGCTGACCTGGCGGGCCAAGACGACGACGCCGGTCGACGGTGACACGGTCTCGACACTGCTCACCCTGATCGCGGTTCTGGAAGACAATGACGATGTGCAGAACGTCTATGCCAATTTCGAGGCGTCCGATGATGCTCTCGCGAAGTTCGCGGCCTGAAGAGTGACCCGATGAGATTGATCGGCCTCGATCCCGGTTTGCGATTGACCGGCTGGGGCGTGATCGACGTCGAGGGTAACCGGCTGCGTCATGTGGCACACGGAGTCGTCAAGGTGGCAATCTCCGGCACTCTGGCCGAGCGGCTGCGGGACCTGTTCGAGGGCGTGGCGGCCATCGTCGAGACACAGCGGCCGTCTGAGGCGGCGGTCGAGGAAACCTTCGTGAACGTCAATCCAGGGTCGACTCTCAAGCTTGGCCAGGCGCGCGGCGTGGTGATGCTGGCACCGGCGCGGGCCGGCTTGCCGGTGTTCGAGTACGCCGCCAACCTCGTGAAGAAGTCGGTGACCGGCGCGGGCCATGCCGACAAGCAGCAGATCGCCATGATGGTTGGCCGCCTGCTGCCCGGTGTTGATGCCAGCAATGACGCGGCCGATGCGCTGGCTGTTGCGATTTGCCATGCCCACCACCGCGCCACGGCCAAACGTTTGGCGGTCGCGTAATGATTGCCAAATTGAAGGGGATTGTGGACTCCGTCGCCACCGACAGCGCCATCGTCGATGTCGGTGGCGTCGGCTATCTCGTGTCGGCCTCCGCCCGCACCCTGCGCGACCTCGTCGTCGGCGAGCCGACGACGGTCCTGGTCGAGACCATCGTGCGCGAGGATGCGATCGCGCTCTACGGCTTCGTGGAGACCGCCGAGCGCGACTGGTTCCGGATACTGACGACGGTCCAGGGCGTGGGGGCACGGGTGGCGCTGGCGATTCTCTCGACCCTGTCGCCAGACGAGATCGCGCGTGCCATTGCCGCCCAGGATCGCGCAACGCTGAGCCGTCCGCCCGGTGTTGGGCCGAAACTTGCGGCCAGGCTTGCCACTGAGCTTAAGGATAAGGCCGCGGCCTTCGGCGTCTCGTCGCCCAAGCCCGGCGATCCGGAGGCCGCAACGCCGGCACCCACCGGATCGCTCAACGAAGACGCGGTGTCGGCCCTTGTGAATCTCGGCTATCGCCGGGTCGAGGCCTTTGGCGCCGTGGCGCGAGTGAGCCAGCGGTTGGGCGCGGAAGCCAGGCTCGATGCCGTGATCCGCGCCGGCCTGCAGGAGCTGGCGCGATGAATGGTCCGTCCGATCGTCTAGTCGCACCCAAGCCCGTGGAAGGCGATGCCGCCGAGCTGGCGCTCCGGCCCCAGACGCTCGACGACTTTGTCGGACAGAAGCAGGTCCGCGAAAACCTGAAGATATTCATTGCCGCCGCCAAGGCACGCGGCGAGGCCTTGGACCACGTGCTGTTTCATGGGCCGCCCGGTCTGGGAAAGACGACCCTGGCGCAGATCGTGGCGCGCGAGATGGGGGCAGGGTTCAGGGCCACGTCCGGTCCGGTGATCCAGAAGGCGGGTGACCTGGCCGCGCAGCTCACCAACCTGCAGCCGTACGATGTGCTGTTCATCGACGAGATACATCGCCTCAATCCGGCGATCGAGGAAGTGCTCTATCCCGCGATGGAGGACTTCCAGCTCGACCTGATGATCGGCGAGGGGCCTGCGGCCCGTTCGGTGCGAATTGAGCTGCCGCCGTTCACGCTGGTAGGGGCGACAACCCGTTCGGGCCTGATGACCCGCCCGCTTCGCGAGCGCTTCGGCATTCCGTTGCGCATGGTGTTCTACGAGCCGGCCGAACTCGAGACCATCGTCCAACGCGCGGCACGGGTGCTGAAAATGCCCATTGCCAAGGACGGCGGCGCCGAGATCGCCAAGCGCTCGCGGGGAACGCCGCGCGTTGCCAACCGGCTGCTGCGCCGGGTACGCGATTTTGCAGCTGTCGGCGGCCATGCGGTGGTCGATTCCAAGGTCGCCGACGATGCGTTGGTCCGGCTTGAGGTCGACGGGCGTGGCCTCGATGCCATGGATCGCCGCTACCTCGCCTGCATCGCCGAGAACTATGGCGGCGGGCCGGTTGGTGCCGAAACCCTGGCGGCGGCCTTGTCCGAGCAGCGCGACGTGATCGAGGACGTGATCGAACCCTACCTGATGCAGCTCGGCCTCCTGATGCGCACGCCGCGCGGGCGGCTCTTGTCGGAAGGCGGTTACCGCCACCTCGGTCTGGCTGTGCCCAAGGAGCAGAGGCGGCAACTCGACTTGCTGGCGAGCGGCGGACCGGCGGTGGAGACGTGAGTACCCCGACTTCCGGCCGTATTGTCGATGGCACTCATGTGCTGCCGCTCAGGGTTTACTACGAGGACACCGATGCGGCGGGAATCGTCTACTACGCCAATTGGCTGCGCTTTCTCGAACGCGGGCGCACCGAGCTGTTGCGAGTGCTCGGCCAAGAGCACAGCGCTTTGCGCGAGGAGCGCGGGGTACATTGGGTCGTGCGCCGATGCGCGATCGACTATCTGAAGCCGGCTCGGCTGGACGAGGCGATCGAGGTCGTCACGAGCTGCAGTGAATTGCGCGGCGCGTCGCTGGATATGGTCCAGCAGGCCTGTCGCGGTAAGGAGACCCTGGTCCGCGCTGAACTGACCGTTGCCTGTGTGGGCACGGGCGGGCGGCCGGTCCGATTGCCGCCGCACGTGCGGACTGCCTTGGCCCAGGTTGCCGCGAGTGGCTCGCCCCGCTCACGCCACATTCGGATACAACCCTCTTGAACCAACGGAGATTCAATAATGGACGCGTTTGCGCAAGTCGCCGGAGCCCCCCTCGGCGGCACCGAGACGATCGACATGTCCGTCTACGGCCTGTTCATGCAGGCAGACTGGGTCGTCAAGGCGGTGATGATCGCCTTGCTGATTGCCTCCTTCTGGTCGTGGGCGATCATCTTCGAGAAAGTGTTGCGCCTGCGTACCCTCAAGCGCAGCGCCCAGGCCTTCGAGGATACGTTCTGGTCGGGGATTTCGCTTGAGGACCTCTATGATCGGGTTGGCGCCAAGCCCGACGACCCGATGTCGAGCGTATTCGCGGCCGCCATGCGGGAGTGGCGGCGTTCGGTATCGAAAGGGCTGGCCACCAGCTCGACAGCGCGCGCCGCGCTCCGCCAGCGTATCGAGCAGGTGATGAGCGTCACGATCCAGCGTGAAATGGAAGCGATCGAGAAGCGCCTCGGATTTCTCGCCACCGTCGGTGCCAACGCCACCTTCGTCGGCCTGTTCGGAACGGTCTGGGGCATCATGAACAGCTTCGGTCATATTGCGGTGTCCAAGAACACGTCGCTTGCGGTGGTGGCGCCGGGCATCTCCGAGGCGCTGTTCGCCACCGCCATGGGCCTGGTCGCCGCCATTCCGGCCGCCGGTGCCTACAATATTCTCTCTGGCCAGGTGCAGCGCTACAGTCACCAGCTCGAGGCGTTCGCAGGTGAGTTCATCACCATCCTGTCGCGCCAGCTCGAGGAGCAGGTCTGATGGCCGGCATCATACGCGCCGCCGGCGGCGGCGACACGGGCGGGCGTTTCCGGCGGCGGAGCTTCACGCCGATCGCCGACATCAATGTCACGCCGCTGGTCGACGTCATGCTGGTTCTGCTAATCATCTTCATGATCACTGCGCCGCTGCTGCAGGTCGGTGTGCCGGTTGACCTGCCGAAGACGAGTGCACAGCAGGTTGGCGGCAAGGATGAGCCGCTGGTCGTATCGGTCAACTCGAAAGGCGAGGTCTTCCTCGGCGATACGCCTTATGACATCGCCGAATTGGCGACCAAGCTGAAGGCAGTGCACGCAGAGAAGCCGGATCAGCGTGTGTTCATGCGCGGCGACAAGAGCGTGGACTACGGCAAGATGATGGAAGTGATGGGCGTCGTGATCGATAGCGGTTTCCGTCAGCTCGGTCTTCTGGGCGAGCAGGCTCAGCAGCTTGGCAAGGGCGGTGGCACGGTGACACCTGCATCACCCGCGCCAGCGCCGGCCCCGGCGCCGCGCGGACCGCAGTCGCCCACGCCGCGCCGCTAGAACGTCGGAGGCAGGGCGATAGATGGCTGGACGCTCCCCCGCCAGCATCGAGATGCGTACGCCGGCGATTGCGTCGGCGATGGTGCACGCCTTCGTTCTGGTGGCGGCGGTCTTGAACCTCGATTTCTTCGGCCGGTCGCCACCGCTCGAACCCGAGCCCGTGATGATCGAGTTCGAGGCGATCGACAAGAAGGCGGCGGCGCCGACGGTCGGCAATCCGCCCCCCCAACCCAAGGACGTGCCGATCGCGGAGGAAACCACAAAAGCGCCGCCGCCCAAGTCCGCCGACCCGCCGCCGGCGCCACCCCAGCCCAAGCCAGACGTCGCTGAAGCCAAGCCTCCGCCCGTTCCCGTGGAGAAGCCAAAGCCGGAACCGCCCAAACCAGTGGAAGAAGCCATTGCGCTGAAGCCAAAGCAGCCCGACCCGCCCAAGGCCGAACCAAAGAAGCCGGAGCCGCCCAAACCGGCACCGGAGGTGAAAAAGCCCGAGCCGCCCAAGCCGGCGCCGCCCAAGCCCGCGCCACCCAAGCAAGATCGCGTCGATTCGCTGCTAGACGATATCCTGAAGAACCAGCAATCGCCGACCAAGGTTCAGACGCCGGAGCAGCAACCCAAACCGGTGCAGCAGGTGACGCGACAGGCGCCGGCTGCGCCGAACCTTGCCGCCGTCGTAACAGCGAGCGAGGTCGAAGGTGTCCGTCAGAAGATTCGCCCCTGCTGGAACACCCAAGGCGGCGCGCGCGACCAAGGGATGATCATCACGTTGATCGTCGATATGAACCAGAACGGCACGCCGATAAAAGCCGAGTTGCGGGATTCGGGCCGCTACAATAGCGACCCGGTGTTTCGCGCCGCCGCCGATGCCGCTCGTCGCGCCGTCCTAAATCCGCGCTGCCAGCCGTGGCCGCTTTCGCCAGAGAAATTCAACAGCTGGCGCACAATTACTTTCAATTTCGATCCACGCGACTACTGAACGACGTCGCGCTACAGAGGTTTTGCACTCATGAACACGAGGTCCGACATGATGCTCCCCCGACGCCATACAATTCTGGGCGGTGTTGCGCTGGCTGCCGGAGCAGCTGCGCCCGCGCACGCGCAGCTTACCATCGACATGACCAGGCCGAGCTTCGAGCCGGTGCCGATCGCGATTGTCGATTTCAAGGGTGATAAAGTCGGCGCCGATATCGCCGGAGTGGTCCGCAACGACCTGCAGAATTCGGGTCTGTTCAGGTCAATCTCGCCCAGCGCCTTCATTCAGCAGAACATCGACCCCAACGCGCCTCCGCGCTTCCAGGACTGGCGCAGTATTGGCGCCGCGGGCGTCGTCATCGGTCAGGTCGTCCAGGCTGGCGGCAACATCAAGGTCGATTTCCGCCTTTGGGACGTCGTGGCCGGCAATCAGGCGACGGGGTTGTCGTTTACCAGCCAACCCAACAACTGGCGGCGTCTCGCCCACATCATCGCGGACGCCATCTACAAGCGCGTGACCGGCGAGGAGGGCTACTTCGACACGCGGGTGGCCTATGTTTCCGAGACCGGGCCGCTCAGCGCGCGCGTCAAGCGCATCGCCATCATGGATCAGGACGGCGCCAACAACCGCTACATCACCGACGGGCGCACGATCGCGCTCACACCGCGCTTTTCTCCGACCCTGCAAGAAATCGTCTACATGGCGTATGGCGAAAACAACGGCCAGCCGCGGGTCTATCTTCAGAGCGTCGACAGCGGTCGGCGTGAGCTGCTGGGTAATTTCCCGGGCATGAGCTTCGCGCCGCGCTTCTCGCCGGACGGCACGAAGGTCGTGATGAGCATCTCGGCCGATGGCAACAGTGACATCTACGAAATGGACGTGCGCGGGCGCGCGTTGCGCCGGCTGACCAACACGGCGGCCATCGATACCTCGCCCTGCTACTCGAACGACGGTACGCAGATTGTTTTCAACTCCGATCGTGGCGGTTCGCAGCAGCTCTATGTCATGAGCGCCAGCGGCGGCAACGAACGGCGCATCAGCTTCGGGCAGGGTCGTTATGCGACGCCGGTGTGGTCGCCGCGCGGCGACCACATCGCCTTCACCAAGATTTCCGGGGGTACCTTCGGCATCGGCGTGATGCGCACCGATGGCAGCGGCGAACGCATGCTGGCCAGCGGCTTCCTGGTAGAAGGGCCGACCTGGGCGCCCAATGGCCGCGTGCTGATGTTCTTCCGCCAGCAACCCAATTCGGGGGGGCGGGCGGGATCGGTCACGCTTCATCAAATCGACATCACGGGACGCTTCGAGCGGCAGGTGCCGACCCCGACGGATGCCTCGGATCCGGCCTGGTCGCCCTTGATTCCGCAGTAGCGAAGGATATGATCTTTCTTGTCGACCCGTGCGCATCCTTCGCCCGGGTCGATGTTGTTAGGGAGTGGACATAAAATGCGCATGATCAAGGCTTTCGCCGCCATCGCGGCGACGATTCTCCTGGCCGCCTGCAGCGATCAGCAGGCTGCTGCCCCTGCAACCACGACCGTAACTCCCGGATCGGCCGCCGATTTCCGTCAGAACGTCGGCGATAGGGTATTCTTCGACACTGACAAGTCCAATATCCGCGAAGATGCCAGGACGACCCTTGGTCGTCAGGCCGAGTGGCTCAAGAAGTACCCGAATTACCAGGTCACGATCGAGGGCCACTGCGACGAGCGTGGCACGCGCGAATACAATCTGGCGCTCGGTGAGCGTCGTGCAAATGCGGCACGTCAGTATCTGGTCGCTCAGGGCGTACCGGCGGCTCGGCTCAAGACGATCAGCTACGGCAAGGAGCGTCCGGATCCGGTGGGTTCCGATGAGGCCGCATGGGCGCGTAATCGGCGTGCCGTGACGGCGCTGCAATAGGGCAACTGTTCCTTTCGAACGCCCGGAAATGGTGTCAAACGCCGGTCGCTTCGCGGCCGGCGTTTTCGTTTGGAGGCTGGGTGGTCATGCCTGAAAATGGCCGTGTTTGAGCGGATAAGTGGACGGCTATGAAGCAGCTGCAGTTTCGATTCCTGATAATCATCGCGTTGGCGTTGCCGAGCGCAGCCGCGGCCCAGAGACTCGACCCGGTCCATGTCGAGGATCGCTTCAATCAGTTGCAACAATCGATCACCGTTCTGACGGGTCAGATCGAGCAACTGCAATATCGCAACCAACAGCTGCAGCAGCAGCTGGAGAAGATGCAGGCAGACTACGAATTCCGTCTGGAGCAATTGGAGAAGGGTGGAACTCGTTCAGGCACCGCGCCTGCTGCGCGGCCCCGCACGCCACCGGCTGCCGCCGCGCCAGCAGCGGCGCAGGGGAACGCCGACCAAGCCTACCATGATGCTTTCAAGAAGCTGCAGGATGGCGACTACGCAGGCGCCGAGAGTGGCTTTAGGACTTTCCTTCAGCGCTTTCCGCAGCATGCGCTGGCCGGCAACGCCCAGTATTGGCTGGGTGAGACTTTCTATGCCCGCCGTGACTACAAGAATGCGATGACGGCGTTTGCCGAAGGCTACAAGGCTTACAAATCCAGCCCCAAGGGACCAGACAATCTCCTGAAGCTCGGTATCACGCTGGCGACACTTGGTCGTAAATCCGACGCCTGTGCGATTTTCGCGCGTTTCAAGCAGGACTACCCGCGTGCGACAGACCTGCAGAAGCGGCGAATCGAGCAGGAGCGCCAGAAAGATGGATGCAGTTGAGTTCGGCTTATGCCGCTTGCGTCGATGGTGACATATTCGCGGGCCTGATGGCCCGTTTCGAGCCGTTCGAGAGTCGTCCGGTGCTTGGGGTAGCGGTGTCGGGCGGTCGCGATTCTCTTGCGTTGGTCCTGCTCGCGCATGATTGGACTGTGATCCGCGGTGGGCGGGTCGTCGCCCTGGTCGTCGATCATGGATTGCGCTCCGGATCGGCCGACGAAGCAGCGCTGACGTGCGACTTGCTGGGTGGGCTTGGGATCGAGGCGATCGTGCTTCGTTGGCGCGGGCCAAAGCCACAAAGTGGTCTTCAGGCGGCGGCGCGTGCCGCCCGATATCAGCTGCTGTGCCGTGAGTGCCACCGGCGCGGCATCCTGCATCTGCTCGTGGCCCATCATGCCGACGACCAGGCGGAAACCGTGGCGATGCGGGCGGCGCGCCACAGCGGACCCGATGGCCTTTCCGGCATGGCCTCCCTCGTCGAGCGCCCGGAAGTACGAATGCTGCGCCCGCTTCTCGCGATGCCGCGCGCGCGTTTGACGGCAACGCTTCAGGCACGCGGCGTGAGATGGATCGAGGATCCGTCGAATGTCGATCTTCGCTTCGAACGCGCGCGCCTGCGTGCTGGCCCTCCGATCGCCGACATCGCTCCGGCTGGCGAGTACCACGATCGTGCCGCCCATGAGCGGCGCCTGGCCCGGGCCGCAGTGGAAACGCTGGAGTTCGACCTGCCGGGGAAGGTGGTGCTCGACCGGAGTGCATTCTGCCGGCTGGGTACTGACTTGCGGGACCGCCTGCTCAGCCGGGTCGTCCTGGCCGTAGGTGGCCGTGACCACCCGCCGCGTCGTGACCATGTCAGCCGGGCCGCTGGCCGCCTTGCGGCACCCGTGGCGCGCGGCAGATCGGGTAAAAGCCAGGATTTCACGCTTTCGGCGTGCCGTTTGGCACTCAGGCAGGCCCCGGCGAGCGACCGCCTGCGCTGGATTGTGTCGCCCGAAAGTGGCAGGAACGGAAGCCAGCCTGTCGTTCCGGCTGAATTTTTCGCTTGCGGCGGGCCTGTCGCGCCCCATTTAGATTAGTGCCCAATAAACGGAAAAGAGCCTGTGAACCCGTTCAATCGCAACGCCGCCCTGTGGATCGTCATCGTGCTCCTGCTCGCGCTGCTCTACAGCGTCTTTCAGGGTGGCGCGACGCGCCCCGCAGCAAATACGGTTTCCTACTCCGATTTCGTGCGCGCGGTCGAACAGCGCCAGGTCCAGGATGTCCGTATCCAGGGCAACACGATTAACGGAACGTTCCGCGAGCCACGAAACGGTGTGCAGAAATTCTCGACCTATGTGCCGAGCACGCCGCCTGACGAACAGCTCATGCCGCTGCTGATCAAGAACGTCGACCGCATCGATGCTGGGCCGGTCGAAGATGGCGTCAATCTCGGCAGCATGTTCGTAAGCTGGCTTCCGGTGTTGGTGTTGGTCGGCGTCTACATCTTTTTCCTGCGCCAGATGCAAAGCGGAACCGGCCGCGCCATGGGCTTCGGCAAGTCGAAGGCGCGGCTGCTGACCGAGAAACATGGCAGGGTCACCTTCGATGACGTCGCCGGTATCGACGAGGCCAAGGGGGAACTCGAGGAGATCGTCGACTTCCTGAAGGATCCGCAGAAATTCCAGCGGCTCGGCGGCAAGATTCCCAAGGGCTGTCTGCTGGTCGGCCCGCCGGGCACTGGTAAGACGCTGCTGGCGCGCGCCATCGCCGGCGAGGCCAACGTGCCTTTCTTCACGATCTCGGGTTCCGACTTCGTCGAAATGTTCGTGGGCGTCGGCGCCAGCCGTGTGCGCGATATGTTCGAGCAGGCGAAGAAGAACGCTCCCTGTATCGTGTTCATCGACGAAATCGACGCGGTCGGCCGCCATCGTGGTGCCGGTCTCGGCGGCGGCAACGACGAGCGCGAGCAGACACTTAATCAGCTGCTGGTCGAGATGGACGGCTTCGAGGCCAATGAAGGCGTAATCCTCATCGCCGCCACCAACCGTCCCGACGTCCTCGATCCGGCGTTGCTGCGGCCGGGCCGCTTCGATCGCCAAGTCATGGTGCCGAACCCCGATGTCGGTGGCCGTGAGAAAATCCTCAAGGTTCACATGCGCAAGGTACCGTTGGCACCCGATGTCGATCCGCGCGTGTTGGCGCGCGGCACGCCGGGCTTCTCCGGTGCTGATCTTGCAAACCTGATCAACGAGGCGGCTCTGAGGGCGGCCCGCGTCGGCAAGCGTCTCGTCACCATGGCTGACTTCGAATACGCCAAGGACAAGGTGCTCATGGGGACCGAGCGCCGCTCGATGGCGATGACCGACGAGGAGAAGACACTCACCGCCTACCACGAGGCAGGGCATGCATTGGTTGCGATGCACGTTCCGAAAAGCGACCCGCTGCACAAGGTCACGATCATTCCACGTGGGCGTGCACTGGGCGTCACGATGCAGTTGCCCGAACGCGATCACTTGAGTCACACCAAACAGTTCCTCGAATCGCGCCTGGCAATTCTGTTCGGTGGGCGCACCGCAGAGGATATGATCTTCGGACCGGAGAACGTCACGACCGGTGCCGCCAGCGACATCCAGATGGCGACACAGACAGCCAGGGCAATGATCACCTCGTTCGGTATGTCGGACAAGCTTGGCCGCGTCCGTTACCAGGCGAACGAGCAGGAAGTGTTCCTCGGCCACTCGGTTGCGCAGACGCAGAACATTTCCGAGGCGACCTCGCAGATCATCGACCAGGAGGTCCGCCGTCTGATCGAGGAAGCGGAGGGCCGGGCACGGGTGATCCTCACGGAACGCCTTGACGATCTTCACAAGATCGCCAAGGCCCTGCTCGAGTACGAGACGCTCGGGACCGAGGAGATCGCTCAGGTCTTGCGCGGTGAGAAGGTCGTTCGCGACGATACCGGCGGGGCGGGCCAGGAAAAGCGCCGGCGTGCCTCGGTGCCGACCAGTAGCGGCGACCCTGTGCCGGGCGGCAATCCGGCGCCGCAGCCGGGCGTTTGACGGCGGTATTCGCCGGCATTCCACTCGATCGCCCACGCGTAATGGCGATCGTCAACGTAACGCCGGATTCTTTTTCCGATGGTGGTGAACGCCTGAGGCCTGCGCAGGCCGTCGATGACGGCCTGCGTTTCGTCTCGGAAGGGGCCGACGTCGTCGACGTCGGCGGAGAATCCACCCGCCCCGGGTCGCGGCCGTGCGCGCCTGAAGAGGAGTTGGCGCGGATCCTTCCTGTGGTTGAGGCGCTGGTCAGGCAGAAGGTGGTCGTGTCGGTCGATACGCGCCGGGCGTCGGTGGCGCGGGCTTGCCTCGACGCTGGCGCTGCGATCGTGAACGACGTATCGGCGCTGCGCGATGATGTGGATCTGCTGCCGTTGATGGCGAGGTGCGGCGCCGCTGTGATCTTGATGCATCGTCGCGGCTGTCCGGAGAGCTACTACGAGGGGCCCGCCTATGGCGACGTCGTCGAGGATGTCCGTCGGTTCCTGGTCGAGCGGGCCACGGCCTGCGAAGCGGCGGGTATCTCCCGCGACTGCATCGCCCTCGATCCCGGCGTTGGTTTCGGCAAGAGCGTTGCTGAAAATCTTTCGCTGATTGCCGGCGTCGGTCATCTCGCTGCGGCGGGCTACCCGGTCCTGATCGGGGCCTCACGCAAAGGTTTCATCGGCAAGCTTGCGGGGGGTGGCGATCCGCGAGACCGCGACCCGGCGTCGGTCTGGCTGGCAGTCGAGGCCGCGCGCCGTGGCGCGGCCATGGTCAGGGTGCACAATGTTGCCGCGACCCGGCAGGCCCTCGCGGTCTCGATGGCAATGCGATAGGTTCCGGACCATGTCCCGTTCCCTCTTTGGCACCGATGGTGTGCGTGGTCGCGCCAACAGCGACCCTATGACCGCCGAGGTCGCCATGCGCATCGGCATGGCGGCCGGACAGGTGTTCAAGCGGGGTGGGCACCGCAATCGTGCGGTCATTGGCAAGGACACGCGGCTGTCCGGTTACATGATCGAGCAGGCGCTGACCGCGGGGTTCCTGTCGGTTGGCGTCGACGTGTTGCTGCTCGGTCCCATTCCGACGCCCGCCGTGGGCTTCCTGACGCGTTCCATGCGCGCCGACATGGGTGTGATGATCTCCGCGTCGCACAATCCCTTCGAGGACAACGGCATCAAGCTTTTCGGTCCGGACGGCTTCAAGCTTTCCGACGCTGTGGAACGCGAAATCGAAGCATTGGTGGTCGCCCCGACCGGTTCGCAGCTCGCGACGCCGCGCGCCATCGGCCGGGCCAGGAGACTGGACGACGTCGACGGCCGCTATGTCGAAGCCGTGAAGGCCTCAGCGGCGCGCGGCCTCGATCTGTCTGGCCTGAAGATCGTCGTCGATTGCGCCAATGGTGCTGCCTACAAGGTGGCGCCCACAGTCCTGTGGGAGTTGGGCGCCGACGTCATCAGTGTGGGGGTGTCACCTGACGGCTTCAACATCAACGGCAATTGCGGGTCTACGCATCCGGCTGTCTTGCAGGAGCAGGTCGTGGCGCACGGCGCGGACATCGGGCTGGCACTCGATGGAGATGCCGATCGTGTGGTGCTGGTCTGCGAGCAGGGGCGGGTGATTGACGGCGACCAGCTCATGGCCACGATCGCCAACTATTGGGCGTCCGACGGGCGCCTGAAGGGCGGCGGCGTCGTTGCCACGGTCATGTCCAATCTGGGATTGGAACGCTATCTCGCTGCGCATGGGTTGTCTCTGGTCCGCACGCAGGTGGGTGACCGCTATGTCCTCGAACGGATGCTCGCCGACGGATTCAATCTGGGCGGTGAACAGTCAGGCCACATCATCATGACCGATCATGCCACGACAGGCGACGGCCTGATGGCCGCCTTGCAGGCACTGTCGGCCATGATCAAGGCAGGCACTCTTGCCAGTGAGACCTTCCATGCCTTCACGCCGGTGCCGCAGCTTCTGAAGAACGTCAGTGTCAGTAATGCCGGCGCAGCCATGGCGGCGGCGCCCGTTGCTCAGGCGATTGCTGCTGCCGAACAAAAACTGGGCAGTAGAGGTCGCATTCTGGTCCGCAAATCCGGGACCGAGTCATTGATCCGTGTCATGGCCGAGGGCGACGACCCGGACCTCGTGCGCGCCGTCGTGGACCAGGTTGTCGAGGCGATTCCGCGGCAGGCCACGTGAAGGGCCGCGTCCTGATCGTCGCCGGATCGGATTCCGGTGGAGGTGCCGGTATCCAGGCGGACATCAAAGCCGTCACCGCCATGAACGCTTTCGCCGCGACGGCGATCACCGCTCTGACGGCGCAGAATACCAGGGGCGTGCACGGTGTCGTGCCGATCGATCCTGCTTTCATCGTGCAGCAGATCGAGGTGGTTCTGGAGGATATCGGGGCCGACGCGTTCAAGACCGGCATGCTGCACAGCACCGAAGTGATCGGCGCGGTGGCGGGCGCGATCAGCAGACTCGCACCCTCGACTCCGCTTGTCGTCGATCCGGTCATGGTCGCCAGCAAGGGCGCCCACCGGCTCCTGTTGAGCGACGCCGAGGCGGCGATGCGCGATGTGCTGCTACCGATGGCAACCCTGCTGACACCCAACCTGCCGGAAGCGGAAGTCCTGGCCGGCGTTCCCGTCCGGAGCGAGGCGGACATGCGCCGCGCAGCCGAGCGCCTCGCGCGGCTCGGCGCCAGGGCGATCCTGATGAAGGGCGGCCATCTCGAGGGCGATCGCGTGATCGATCTGCTGTTCCATGACGGAGATTTCGACCGCTTCGAGGATGCGCGTATCCAGAGCCGCAACACACACGGCACGGGCTGCACGCTGGCCTCGGCGATCGCGGCGGGTTTGGCGCAGAAGTTGTCGCTGCGTGACGCCGTCGCTCGTGCGCGCGCCTACGTCCGGGCCGCCATCGAGACCGCACCGGGCTATGGCGGCGGCCTCGGTCCGCTCAATCACGCGGTGACGGTCAAACCGGGCTAGCGCCGATCGCCTCCGGATGGCCCGGCGTCCATTTGCCAGCTTCGGCGAGGGCGATGAAGTTCCAGAGTTCGCGGTTGAAGGCGTCCGGTTCCTCAATGTTCACGGTGTGGCCGGTCTTGGCGAACATCGCGAGCCCCGCGTTAGGCAGCACGCGCTTGAGGTAGAGGCTGGGCTGCAGGCAAGGATCGTCCTCGTCGCCGCAGATGATCAAGGTCGGGATGTCGAGCTTCTTCCATTCCTCCTCGAAGTCGAACAGCGACGGCCGCTTGCCCTGATAGTTCTCCATCGTGTTGGCGCCGCCGATGTCGGGATGTTCGCTGAGTTGCCGGACGAACTCGGCGAAGCCGCGTGGGTCCTTCTGCTTGAACCTCGATCGCGTGGGATTGCCAATCAGGCTCTCGGCATACTTTGCCATGCCCTCGGCGCGTATCTTCCTCGCAGTTGCCTGGGCATCCTTCTTGAATTGCTCGTGCGCTCGCCGCTCGGCGCCGGAACCGACGCCAGCCAGGGTCAGCGACAGCGCGCGATCGGGATAGCATCGCCCGAAATGGACGGTCGCGAAGGCGCCTTGCGAAAGCCCCACCACGTGCGCCTTGGCAATCTTCAGATGGTCAAGCACATGCTTGGCATCGTCGACCGCATGTTGTTGTGAGTACATCGACGCATCCGTCGGCACGTCGGACCCTGGATAGCCACGGAAGGAGTAGGTGATGCAGCGGTGCTTTCGGCTGAAGAACCGCATCTGCGGTTCCCAACTCCGCCAATCGCCGCTGTACTCATGGACGAAAAGGATCGGTGTGCCGCTGCCGGCTTCTTCATAGTAAAGCTTCACGCCATCGGGTGTCGTTGCATGCGGCATTTCCGGCTCCGTCTTTTGCTCAGGCACCGAAGCGTTCGAGACGCTCCAGTACCGCTGGTATCTTGTCGTCAGTGACGTTGGCGAAGGCCAGCCGCACGAAGCGCTCCTGGCCGGCGCCGAACATGTCGCCGGGGATCGTCAGCAGATTCTCTTCGTCGGCCAAACGCCTGGACACATCGGTCGAGCGCTGGCCGGCGAAGGGATGCTCCACGTACGCGAAGTAGGCGCCGATGCTGACAAGCCGCCAGCGGTTCGAGCGCGTTAGGCCTTCGCCCAGCATGTTGGCGCGGGCCTTGAGGCCCTCGGTGTTGCCGCGCGCCCACGGCAGCAGGTTGCACAGGCCATAGAGGGCCGCTTCCTGGCCGAGACGCGGCGGGCAAATCGAGACGCAGTCCATCGCCTTCTCGATCTCCGTCATCAGGCCCGCTCCGGCGGTGACGCCGCCGACCCGATAGCCGGTCAGGGCGAAGACCTTGGAGAA
>CALFRN010000170.1 GCA_937919085.1 uncultured Reyranella sp. | reverse complement strand
GGTCCTGATCGCGGTGTCCGAAATAGGCGCGATCACGGTCGTTGATGAGCGCGAAGATACTGCGGCTGACCGATACTTGCGGCGTGCGCGTATGACCAGCCGCTTTCCAGGCGTCGCGGAAGACGCGGATTTGCGCAGCCTGTTGGACATGAAACGGCTCTCCGGTCTCGTCGTCCTTGAGCGTGGAGCTCTGCAGGTTCATGGTAAGCGGTGTCGTCAGGCCACAGCCCTGAGCTCGGGCGCGGTGATGTAGGCCCATGGCAGAAGGTCGTCGATACGACTGTTTGGGTGGCCGTTGACGATTCTGGTGATGACATCGGTGAGATAGCCGAGTGGCTCGACGCGGTTAAGCTTGCAGGTTTCGATTAGCGAGGCGATGACGGCCCAATGCTCGGCGCCACCGTCGGAGCCGGCGAACAGCGCATTTTTTCGGTTGAGCGCGATCGGGCGGATTGAGCGTTCGACGACGTTGCTGTCGATCTCAATGCGGCCGTCGTCGAGGAATCGCGTAAGGCCTTGCCAGCGCGAGAGGGCGTAGCGGATCGCCTCGGCGAGCTTCGTCTTCTGGCTGATCAGGCCGAGCTTGTCGCGCAACCATGGTTCGAGGGCGTCGAGAATCGGCCGGCTCTTTTCCTGGCGCAATGCGCGGCGCTCCTCGGCGGGCCGGCCGCGGATGCTGTCCTCTATCTTGTAAAGTTCGGCGATCCGCGTGAGCGCCTCGCTGGCGATCGGCGCCGGCCCGGCTGTGGCGAGCTCGTAGAAGCGCCGACGGACGTGCGCCCAGCAGAAGGCGAGCGTCACGCCACTCTTGTCGGCGAGCATGCGATAGCCACCATAGCCGTCGACCTGAAGGGTTCCGGCAAAGCCAGCGAGATGCGCTATCGGCCGCGCGGCCTTGCGGTCCGGCGCATAGACATAGGCGACACCTGGCGGGTCGCTCCCCTGCCATGGTCGCTCGTCGCGGGCATAGGCCCACAGCTGCCCGGTCTTGGTGCGTCCGCGTCCGGGATCGAGCACCGGCGCCGTGGTCTCGTCGGCGAAGAGCTTCGACGAGGCCTTCAGCTTGCCAAGCAGCCGCTCATGCAGCGGACGCAAATGCCAAGCGGCGCGGCCAACCCAGTCGGCGAGCGTCGATCGATCGAGATTAATGCCCTGCCGGGCCCATATCTGCGACTGACGGTAGAGCGGCAGGTGATCGGCATATTTGGAGACCAGAACCTGGGCGACGGTCGCTTCGGTCGGCAGGCCACCCTCGATCAGCCGAGCCGGAGCGGGAGCCTGAACGACCACGTCCTCGCAAGCGCGACAGGCATATTTGGGTCGACGCACGACGATCACCCGCAGCTGTGCCGGCACGATGTCGAGCCGCTCGCTCATATCTTCACCGATCCGATGCAGGGCACCCGTGCAGCAAGGGCAGGCGTGATCGTCGATGTCGACCACCATCTCGACGCGAGGAAGGTGGGCCGGCAGCGCGCCGCGGTTCGCTCGGCGCTTCGTGGCCTTTGCCCGGCGATCGGGAGAAGATTGTTCCTTCTCCTCCTCGCCGGAGGCTTCGATCTGCTCGGCTTCCTCGAGCCCCAGCAGAAGCTGATCCTCGGGAAGCGTCTCGGCCCTTCGGCCGAAGCGGTGACGCTGCAATTCCTTGATGATCTGGCGCAGACGCTCATTCTCGTGACGCTCGGCGACAAGCATCGCCCGTAGTCTGCCAGGATCGTCGGGAAGCTCGCTCGCCGTCATCGCCATGGACGGATCAGACCATATTCGCCAGTACCGGGCGACGATGGAATTCGGGCTGATTCACTTGGTCGCGGATCAGCCCACCGCGACCGGAACACGGGGTTGCCGGAACTGATGAACGCGCCGCCAGTCGAGCCCTTCCAGGAGTGCCGACAGTTGCGCCGCCGTCAGCCGTATCACGCCGTCCTGTATCTTCGGCCAACGGAACGCGCCATCCTCCAGCCGCTTGGCATAAAGGCAGACGCCGGTCCCGTCCCAGAAGATCAGCTTGATCCGGTCCGTGCGCCTGGCGCGGAAGACGTAGACGGCGCCACTGAACGGATCGGCGCCCATCGCCTCGCGTACAAGTGCAGCCAGCCCCTCAGCACCCTTGCGGAAGTCTACCGGCTTCGTCGCTACCATGACCCTGATCGCGCCCGTCGGCCCGATCACGACGGCGCCTTCAGCGCGCCGATCACCGCCGCCACCGTCTTCGCATCGGCACCATGACCGACCCGCATGGCGACGCCGTCGATCTCAAGCTCGATAACGCCCGCACCTCGGGCGGCTTTCCGTTTGCGTTGCCTTACTGGCCGCTTCGCCGTCGGTTCCAGCGGCCGAGCCACCACCGCCGGCACGAACAACGATGCTGACGGTTCGGCCGCTTCCATCAACTTGCGCGCCGCCCGACGCCAGGTGAACAGTTGCTGTGGGGACAAAGCGTGTCGGCGCGCCACACCGCTTACCGTCGCGCCCGCCTCGTAGCTCTCCGCAACGATCCGTGCCTTCTCTTCCGGCGGCCATTCGCGGCGGCGACCCGCCCCAGTGAAAATCTCGAACCGGCGCACCGGCTCCGCCTCACTCGATTTAAGCGTAAATTGGTAACTGCCCAGGTTGCCGGGCGACATTAAGCGGTGCGTAGCCTTTTTGCGAGGTCGCCCGGGTCTCGGCGCAGGGCTTCGATGATGTTCCAGCCCTGCTTTCTGGCGGTCGAGAGGAAGCCTCGGATGGTGGCGAAATCGGCGGCGCCTTGCGGCGAGCGGAATCCGCCGGAGATTTTCATGCGCAGTTTCATCATGCGGACGTCGCGTTCGGCCTCGTTGTTGCTGAAGGGCACGGCGGGATCGCGCAGGAAGCGCAGCGTGTCGCTTCGCCGGGTCAGCAAGCGCAGCAGCAGATTATGTCCGGTTCGTCGCGGCGCACGGCCACGGATTTTACCACCTGGTCTGGCCAGGGCGCGCTCCAGTGGCGGCTGCTGCTCATGAAAGGCGAGGCCCACCGCGACAATCGCGTCGTAGCGGCGCTCGATGCAGGCGACGAGGCCCGGCTTCAGGGGAACGCCACGTTCGCGCGCGAGGTTCGCGGCGTGACAGGCGCGGCGCAACAAGCGTTGCATCTGGCGCGCCCAATCCTCTTTCTCGATCTCGACGAGCGCCTTCAACTCGCGAAGGTGATGCGCGTTACACAGCGCGTGCAGCACGCCGGTCATCGTGTAATAGGGCTTCCAGTGGTCGTGCACGACAATCCCCGCGACGCCGGCGAGCAGGGAACCGCGTCTATCGCACGTGCGATAGAACGTCAGCAGGACAGTGCAGGCCACGTGCAGCCATTGCGTCTTGCCGCCGATGCGAAAGCCGGTCTCGTCCATGTGTTTCACCGGCGCGTCCGCCACGAGGCCGCGCACTGCTTCAGTGAAGCCGTTCAGGCGCGCGGCGCAGGCGCGGCTCATGCCCTCGATCGTCGCGGCGGCGATCCTGACGTCAAACAGATCGGCCATGAGCGCGACGAGGCGCTTTTGCGGAAGCAATTGCTGGTGCGTCAGATAGATCGTGAAAGCGGCGATCCGCGCGCCATATTGCACCGGCGCGTTTACGCCGTCGGGAAACGCGCCCCGCGTTCGCGCGCCGCAGCCCGCGCATTGGCAGACATGCGCCCGATGCTCGGTGACGACGAGCGGGCGCGGCTCGGGCAGGTCGTGCACCTGACGCGCCGCGTGATCGAGCGCCATGCCGCGCGTCAACGCGCCGCCGCATCCAGAACAGATCGGCGGAAAATGATCGACGATCTCATCAGGCTCGGCGGATTGGCGGAGGGTCTCGCCCTCGTGGCCTTGCTGCCCGCCCGGCTTTTTGTTCGAGCGCTCACGCAGGCTCGCCACCCGCGCCGGCTTCTTCAACCCGTCGCTCGACGGCGGCTTGCCGCTGTTGGAACTGTTCAGGCCGAGCCGCCGCTCGAGTTCCGCAACCCGAGCCATAAGCGCGGCGA
>CALFRN010000169.1 GCA_937919085.1 uncultured Reyranella sp. | reverse complement strand
TGCCGGCAGGCACCGGACAGAGCACGGTGTCGGCGGCGGTCAGGCGGCCCGACGCGTCGAGCAGGCCATTGAGGACCTCGTTGACCGTGCCGTCGCCGCCGACCGCCACGATCCGCCGGGCGCCGTTGGCCACGGCGGTCCGGGCAAGCTCGGTCGCATGGCCCGGCGCCGCCGTGAAACACGGTGTGAATGCGCCGAGACGCGCCGAAAGTTCGGCCTCTATCGCCGGCCAGCGCCGCGCCGCACCGCCCTTGTGGGCGGCGGGATTGACGATCACCGCAATGCCGGGTTGCTCAACCACGAGGCACACTGTGCACTTGTGTCGGCTTGGTTGCCAGCAACCGGCCGTTGATTGCGCGGGACGGCGCAGTTGCCGCAACGAATGGACTCTCTCGCCTGGAGATTGACACCGGGTTCGGGCGGAACCACATCTGCGTCCGCGACGCAGAACGAGTCGCGGGGGAGATTTCGTTGTCCGTGTACCGCCGCCTCTTCGCTACCGCTGTCCTTTCCATGATCGCCGCGCCGGCTTTCGCGCAGGGCGGCCCGCCGGCCATGCCCGTCACCGTCGCTGAGCCGCTGGCCAAGCGCGTGACGCAATGGGACGAGTACTCGGGTCGTTTCGAGCCGACAGCTTCGGTCGAAGTCAGGGCGCGAGTGTCCGGCTTCATCGACAAGCTGCATTTCCGCGACGGTCAGCTGGTCAAGGTCGGCGATCTTCTGTTCACCATCGACAAGCGCCCGTTCGATATCGCGGTCGAGAGCGCCAAAGCCGAAGTGGCCCGCAACCAGGCACAGGTCAATCTGGCCGAGCTTCAGGTCGAACGCGGCGCCTCGCTCAGCAAATCGCGCACCATCACCGATCAGGAGTACGACCAGCGCAAGGCCAACCTCAAGGTCGCGCAGGCGCAGCTCAATACCGCGGAGGCCGGACTCAAGGCCGCGGAGCTCAATCTCGACTGGACCGACGTGCGCGCGCCGTTGGCCGGCCGCATTTCCGATCGCAAGGTCGATGCCGGTAATCTGGTCGCCGGCGGCCAGACCGGCGCCACCCTCCTCGCCACCATCGTCACCATCGATCCGATCCATTTCGTATTCGACATTTCCGAGGCCGACCATCTCCGCTACACCCGCCTCTTCCTGTCGGGGTCGCGGCCGTCGTCGCGTGACGCGGGGATCCCGGTCCGCATCCGTCTCGCCGACGAGACCGACTGGGCGCGCACCGGCAAGGTCGACTTCGTCGACAACGCGCTGGGCACCCGGTCCGGCACCATCCGCGCCCGCGCCCTGGTCGAGAACGACAACCAGCTCCTGACGCCTGGCATCTTCGGTCGCCTGCAACTCTTCGGCGGCGAGTACGATGCCCTGCTGATTCCCGATTCGGCGGTGATCTCCGATCAGGCCCGCAAGATCGTCTTCACGGTCGGGCCCGACGGCGTGGTCCAGGCCAAGCCGGTGACGCTCGGGCCCCTGGTCGATGGCTTGCGAGTCGTTCGCGATGGCCTCGCCCCGACCGACCAGGTGGTGCTCGACGGACTGGCCAATCCGATGGTGCGGCCGGGGGGCAAGGTGGTTCCGCAAAAAGGCGAGATCGTCGCCAAGGCGCGCTAGTCGATGATCCGCTTCTCGCACTTCTTCATCGACCGGCCGATCTTCGCTTCGGTCCTGTCGGTCATCATCGTGATCGTGGGCCTGATCGCCCAGCTCAATCTCCCGGTGGCCGAATACCCCGAGATCGCCCCGCCCACGGTCAATGTCACCGCGACCTACCCCGGCGCCTCGGCCGAGGTCATCGCCGAGACTGTCGCCACGCCGCTCGAGCAGGAGATCAACGGCGTCGACGACATGCTCTACATCGTCTCGCAGTCGACCGGCGACGGTCGGCTGTCGATCAATGTCGTCTTCAAGCCCGGGGTCGACATCGACCAGGCCCAGGTTCTGGTGCAGAACCGCGTCGCCGTCGCCCAGCCGCGCCTGCCCGAGGACGTGCAGCGGCTAGGCATCGTCGTTCGCAAGGCCTCGCCCGACCTGATGATGGTCGTGCACATGACCTCGCCCGACGGCACGCGCGACCAACAGTACATCTCGAACTACGCCACGCTCTACGTGAAGGACGTGTTGAGCCGTGTCGACGGCGTCGGCAACGTCCTGGTGTTCGGCGCGCGTGACTATTCGATGCGCGTGTGGCTCGATCCGGCGCGGGTCGCGTCGCATAACCTCACGGCCTCCGAAGTGGTACTGGCCCTGCGCGCCGCCAACCTCCAGGTCGCCGCCGGCGCCATCAACCAGGCGCCTGCCGTCTCTCCTGGTGCCTTCACCCTGTCGGTGCAGACGCTGGGCCGGCTGAGCTCGCCCGAGCAGTTCGAGAACGTCGTGATTCGCGCCGAACCCGACGGTTCGGTGACGCGCCTGCGCGATGTGGCGCGGGTCGAGCTGGGCGCGCAGGACTACACGGTCAACGCCTATCTCAACAACAAGAACGCCACCGCGCTCGCCATCTTCCAGCGCCCGGGCTCGAATGCGCTGTCGACTGCCTCCGGCGTCATCGCCGAGATGAACCGCCTCAAGCGGAATTTCCCGGCCGGCATCGACTACTCCGTCGTCTACAACCCGACTGAGTTCATCCAGGCCTCGGTCGATGCGGTGATTGAAACGCTGCTCGAGGCGCTGATCCTGGTCGTGTTCGTGGTGATCCTGTTCCTGCAGACCTGGCGGGCCGCGATCATCCCGATTCTCGCCATTCCGGTGTCGCTGATCGGCGCCTTCGCCGTCATGTCGGCGGCCGGCATTTCGTTCAACACCCTGTCTCTGTTCGGGCTGGTGCTGGCGATCGGCATCGTGGTCGACGATGCCATCGTCGTGGTCGAGAACGTCGAGCGCTACCTGTCCCAGGGCATGTCGCCCAAGGAAGCGGCACACAAGACGATGGACGAGGTCGGCGGCGCCCTGATCGCCATATCGCTGGTGCTGATCGCGGTGTTCCTGCCGACCGCCTTCATCACCGGCCTGCAGGGCACTTTCTACAAGCAGTTCGCCATCACCATCGCGGCCTCGACGGCGATCTCGGCCTTCGTGTCGCTGACGCTGTCGCCCGCCATGGCGGCGTTGCTGCTCAAGACCCACGCGCTGTCGCATGTCGAGAAGCCCAAGCCCGGCCTGCTCGACCGCATCGCCTGGCCGTTGCACTGGTTCTTCGGCAAGTTCAACCGCGGCTTCGAGTGGCTGTCGAACTTCTACGGCCGCGCGACATCGCGCCTGATCCGCAAGGGCATCATCATGCTGGTGATCTATGCCGGCCTGCTGGCGTTGACGCAGAACCGGCTCGCCTCGACGCCGACCGGGCTGGTGCCGCAGCTCGACCGTTCCTATCTGATCGCCGCCATGCAGTTGCCGGCCGGCGCCACGCTGGAGCGCGCCGATGCGCTGGTGCGACAGGCAACCGACATCATCGTCTCGCGTCCCGGCGTCAAGGACGCGGTGGCTTTCGTCGGCTTCGACGGCGCCACCTTCACCAATGCGCCCAACACCGGCGTGATCTTCGTTACCCTGAAGCCGTTTGCCGAACGGCCGGGCATCACCAAGGACATGATCCTGGCCGACCTGCGCGGGCGCATGTTCGGACTGCGCGAAGCCTTCGTGTTCGTGCTGGAGCCGCCCTCGGTGCCGGGCATCGGCACCGGCGGCGGTCTCAAGGGCTACGTCCAGGACCGCGCCGCGCGCGGCCTGCCGGCGCTCGAGGGCGCCACCTGGGCACTGGCCGGTGCCGCCGGACAGACACCGGGCCTCACCCAGGCCTTCACGCTGTTCAGCACGCGCACGCCGCAGATCTGGGCCGACATCGACCGCACCAAGGCCGAGCAGCTCGGCGTGCCGATCGCCTTCGTCTTCCAGACCCTGTCGATCTACATGGGGTCGGCCTTCGTCAACGACTTCAACATCCTCGGGCGCACCTATCGCGTCACCGCCCAGGCCGACAATCCCTACCGCCTGACCCTGCGCGACGTCGCCAATCTCAAGACCCGCAGCCTCAGCGGCGAGATGGTGCCGATCGGCTCGGTCGCGACCTTCAGCGACACCACCGGCCCCTATCGCGTGGCCCGCTACAATCTCTATCCCGCGGCCGAGGTTCAGGTTGGGTTGCAGCGCGGCTTCTCGTCGGGCCAGGGTATTGCCTCGATGGAGAAGCTTGCCGAGCGGGTCTTACCCTCGGGCTTCGGCTTCGAGTGGACCGAGATCGCGCTGCAGGAAAAGCTCGCCGGCAATACCGCCGTTCTGGCCTTCGGCCTCGCCGTGGTATTCGTCTTCCTGCTGCTGGCGGCGCTCTACGAGAGCTGGCTGCTGCCGCTTGCCGTCATCCTGATCGTGCCGATGTGCGTGCTGGCGGCGATGATCGGCGTCAACCTGCGCGGACTCGACCGCAATATCCTGGTCGAGATCGGACTCGTGGTGCTGGTGGGGCTCGCCGCCAAGAACGCCATCCTGATCGTCGAATTCGCCAAGCAGGCGCACGAGCAGGGAATGAACCGCTTCGACGCCGCGGTGACCGCCGCCAAGACGCGGCTGCGGCCGATCCTGATGACGTCGCTTGCCTTCATCCTCGGCGTGGTGCCGCTGGTCATCAGCGAAGGCGCCGGCGCCGAGATGCGCCAGTCGTTGGGCACCGCGGTGTTCGCCGGTATGCTGGGAGTCACCCTGTTCGGCCTGATCTTTACGCCGGTGTTCTACGTGATCTCCGTCTGGCTTTCGGAGTTTCG
>CALFRN010000168.1 GCA_937919085.1 uncultured Reyranella sp. | reverse complement strand
TCCGCTCCACGATCCAGCGCTTGGGCAGCACCACGAAACCCGTCGCGGTGTCGGAGCGTTTGACAATTTCAAGAACAAGCCCATCGATATGGGCGATGGCGGTCGCGAGCTTTTCCCCCGCGTAGCCGCCATCGGCGAAGATCTTGGTCAGCGTTGGGACGTTGTCCTTGACGCTCTCGATCAGGCTGGGCGCGCCGTCCCGGTCCTGAATATCGGCCGTGTGCACAACCGCATCCAGGACATTTCCCAGCGTGTCGGTGACGATATGGCGCTTGCGCCCGTTGATCTTCTTCCCCGCGTCGTAGCCGCGCGGCCCGCCGCTTTCCGTGGTCTTGACGGATTGGCTGTCGATAATGCCCACCGAAGCGGTTGCGGCTCGGCCGGCGATAAGCCGGCTCGCCACTATCAGCGCCTCGTTGATCGCCACGATCAGACCACTGTCACGCCAGCGGTAAAAATAGTGTTGAACCGTCGAATACGGTGGAAAGTCCTTGGGCAGCAGCCGCCATTGGCAACCCGACGCGGCGAGATACTGAATCGCGTTCCACACAGTTCGTTTCGTATGCCTGGAAGGCCGGCCCACCGTGCCGGACCGCTCCAGGAAAGGGCCCACGATCGCCCATTCCTCGTCTGTTGCATCGCTTGCATAGCGTAGCCCAGCTCTGTCATGTTGAGCGCGTGTGATTTCGGTCCAGACCATGGGATTCTCCGGTGTGCTTGCAAAACATAGGGAATCACAACCAACTGAAATTACACAACTTAATTTTCGGTCAGACACTTATGTTCACTGATTCCGGACACCTGCGAACTACTCTTGTCGCGACCCCATCATGCTGGTCGCCCGGGCTGCCGCCGTTTCAATGGGGTATACCTAAATGGGGCGACAAGGCGAGACGCCGAAGCACGTCTCATTTGGGTTGCTTTACGATAAACAAGACGGTACGGTGCGAGGGTCTAGACTCTAACGAGACGATTGTGTCGCTCATGTCCCTCTACGGCTACGCCAGGGTGTCCACCCTCGATCAGGACCTCTCAATACAACGTGCCGCGCTGAAGACGGCGGGCTGCGAGGTGATCCGCGCCGAGAAGGCCAGCGGCACCCGGCGTGATGGTCGTACTGAACTCCAGGTGCTCCTCGACTTCCTGCGTTCCGGGGACACGCTGGTGGTTACCCGCATCGATCGCCTGGCGCGTTCGCTGAAGGATCTCCAAGACATCGTTCATGAACTAAAGGGCCGCGGTATCGCATTGAAGGCGACCGAGCAGCCGATCGACACAGCCACCGCGGCCGGCAAGGCATTCCTCGATATGCTCGGCGTATTTGCCGAGTTTGAGACCAACCTGCGTCGAGAGCGTCAGCTGGAGGGGATCAGCGCCGCCAAGGCGCGCGGCGTCTACAAGGGTCGCAAGCCCTCGATCGACGCCACGGAGGTCCGACGACTCCATGGCGAGGGAACGCTCGGGCCGGCGGCGATCGCACGCCAACTCGGCATTGGCCGAGCCAGCGTCTATCGGCTGCTTGGCAAGCATCCCGCCTCGGTCGCTCCAAACGGAGGCCGCCATGCCGATTAAGCCTGAACTGCGATGGTTCTATCCGATCGATTGGCCTGAAATAAGCCGATGGGTTCGTTTCGAGCGCGCCGGTGGTCGCTGTGAGGGGTGCGGCCGACCGCATGGTGAAGTCATTCGATGCCTGCCTGATGGTCGTTGGCTTGATGTGTCGCGCAACTCTTGGCGGAGTGATCGCGGCCGCCCAGCGAGAGGGCCACACATGGAGGAGGCGGTACGGGTGCGACGGACTCTCGTTGTCCTGGCCACGGCGCACTTGGATCACGACCCCGGCAACAACGCGCCGCGCAACCTCAAGAGCCTCTGCCAGCGGTGCCACATGATATACGACCGGCCTTACCACTTGGCGCGCCGGCGGATCACCTATCTGCTGCGGCAGGCACTCGGTGATCTCTTTCTCGGTCCGTATTCCCCACGGTCCGTGCGGGCGGAATGGGAAACACGGAAGGCACGCGAGAAGGAGAACCGTCACGGCGTGTCCAGTGTGATCCTTGCTGGTCGGCGCCTTCAAGCCCGCCACTACGCGGCCCCCGGCGGGGCTCCGGAGCTTGAGGGCGCCGACCAGCAAGGACTTGAGCTTGGGGTGCCATGAATGTCAGGGCAGGGCGTTCTGAGCCTTCACCGTAATCCGGCGCAGTTGCATCCAGGCAATCCACAGGATGGCGAGAAGTGCCGTCACCCGGGCTGCGAGGAAAAAAGTGTCGTCCAGATCTCCGGCGCCGAATGCGAGCGAGCCGGCAAGGGTGACAAGCGCCGCGACCGCGTTGAGACTACCGAACCATCGGCCCAGCAGGATCAACGACAACGCGACCATGGCGATCGGGATCTCCAGCAGGATTGCGGCTGGCGCTGTTGGCGGGCTGGAGCAGGATCACAGATGCCTTTCCCATTCCTGGCGTCCATGCAGGACACGGACGATCAACACGCCGCTGGCATCCAGCACGTAGACGATCATGTGTGACCGATACGGATGCAGGCGTACGGGTGGATTGAATTCTGGTCGTTCCCGAGCCATGCGCGGGTTATCCGTGATCAGATCGATGGTTGCAGCAAGCCCTTCATGATAAGTCTCGGCCTGGCGCTGCCCGAATTCCCGGCACCCCCATAGATAGATGTCGATGATGTCCTGATCGGCGCGCCGGGTGGTCCTATACGTCATGATCCCGCGCCGCGCCCGCCGCCTGCTCGCGCGCGGCTTTCAGAATATCGCCCATCGAGCGGGTGCTGATCCCGCTGTCGATCCCCTCGCTTATGAGCCATTGCAGCTCGTCGTGCGTGGCGGCGCGCTCCTGGTCGCGCCGGATCAAATCGCGCACGTAGTCGCTCGCGTTGCTGTAGCGGCCGGTCCGGGCCTGCGCCTCGACCCAATCTTTCATCGGGTCCGGCAATGAAACGTTCATGGTGGCCATGCGGAAATCCTCCAACCTCTATCATGACAAATATTGACAAACTTTGTCAAATTCGGCCTTGGCTGACCGCTTGGCGCGGCTGTCATTTTCCAAAGTCGACTGCAGTGCCTGTCGTTGATATCTCACGATTCATCCTGCTACAGTCCTCTGCAATTATCGCCATAGTCCGCTGCGGAAACCCGCATTTCGCCAAAGTCGACCGCGGTTTTCTGTTCCTCTCAGCCGCACAGGCCTTAGAGTCCGTCCGGAAGGTTCCTCAAGGATTACATAACCTTCTCAGCATCATCCGGATAGCGGCCAGTCGTAGGAACGCCAGCGCGGTGGTGGTGAGGTTCTCGAAATCCTTCGCCAACCGCCGGCACCGGTTGAGCCAAGCCAGCGTCCGTTCGACAACCCACCGCCGTGGCAAAACCTCAAACCCCTGGGCCTTGTCCGAGCGTTTGATGATCTCGACCGAGAGTTGCGGCATCTTCTTCGCGGCGGCGGCCTTGAATTTCGGCCCCTGGTAGCCGGCGTCGGCGAACAACTTGGTCAGGAACGGGTACTGACCAAACAGGGTGGACAACACCAGGATACCTCCATCACGGTCCTGAATGTCCGCCGGATGAACCACGGCATGCAGCAGCAACCCTATCGTATCAACCAGGATATGCCGCTTCTTTCCCTTGATTTTCTTGCCCGCATCATAGCCGGACGGATCGATCGAGGCCCCTCCCTTGGTCCGCTCTTCGCGGCCCAAGTCAGCCCCCTTCACGCTCTGGCTATCGATCACACACGCCGTCGGGCTGGGTTCACGCTCAGCTTGTTCACGGCATCTGACGAAGAGGGTGTGATGGAGTTTCGTCAACGTACCATCGTGGTTCCAGCGTTGCAGGTAGTCATACAACGTACTCCTCGGCGGCAGATCCTTGGGAATATAGCGCCACTGGCAGCCGGTACTGAGAACATACATGATCCCGTTGAGGATTTCCCGGACGTCAACCCAACGATGGCGTCCGCCATGTTTGGCTGGGGGGATCAACGGAGCGCACAGTGCCCATTCCTCGTCGGTCAGGTCGCTTGGATAGCGGAGCGTGTCCCTGTTGTACCGGGGGCGGTTGTCGGTCGTCCACACTTGGCACCTCATGAAGCAGTGCCGGCCATTGAATCACAGTAGACTCAATGGGTTCAAGCCCGTCCGGTAACCGACTCTAATGACTCGAGAACCTTCCGGACGGACACTTAGGCGAGTTTCAACAGAGAATAGGACGTCCCCTGGGTCAGCATGGTCAGACCGCCGCGCGCTATGTGGGATGGGTGCGACGCTTAGGCGATGCGCAAAAATGAGCGAGTCAGGTATGTAGGTTTATCCGTGGGGGTTTGAGGGGGTCGATTCTCGACGCAACAAACGCTGCGTAGACTCGCCGGATGGTAGACATATCAGCGATTCGCGAGCGGTTTTCGGCGGTCCGGCGTAGCCTGGACGAGCGTGGTCGGCGGTTATTCGCGGCAGCGGAGGCGCGAACGGCCGGTTACGGCGGGATCAGCGCGACGGCCCGAGCCACGCGGGTCGCCCGTAGCACGATTGGTCGTGGCCTGAAGGATTTGGAAGCCCCTGATGCGTTGTCGGGCGCGGTTCGTCGTCCCGGCAGTGGCCGACCGGCGCTGTCGGTCACCGACCCAACCCTGCTGGATGACCTACGGCGGCTGGTGGAACCATCGACAATCGGCGATCCGATGCGCCCGCTGTTGTGGGTGTCGAAGAGCCGCGCGAAGCTGGCGGCGGCGCTGTGTGATATGGGGCATCCGATTTCGGCCAGCAGCATACCCAAGCTGCTGGCGCGCTTGAACTACCGCCGGCAGGTGAATCGTAAGAGCCTGGAAAGCAGCCACAATCCGGACCGCAACGCCCAGTTCGAGCATATCAACGCCGCGGTGCTTGCGATGCAGGCGGCGGGTCAGCCGGTGATCTCGGTCGACACCAAGAAGAAGGAATTGATCGGTCCCTACAAGAACGCTGGGAGTGACTATCGGCCGGAAG
>CALFRN010000167.1 GCA_937919085.1 uncultured Reyranella sp. | reverse complement strand
GTGCCTAGCGGTTCGGCAGGGCGGGCATAGAAGGCGGGTGTCTCGCTGAGCCGGACCACCGGCCGGAGATGGTTCAGCCGGCCGAACGGGCCGACGCTTTCGGTGATGAGGCTGGCCAGTTCGTCATCGGCCAGTTCGGCCGCGCCTTTGCTGCCATCGACGGTGCCGAGGCTCGCGATCCAGTGCGCGACCTGGACCAGCGAGACGCGCACCAGCCACGAGCCGCCCTGTTCGGCGCGTCGCGCGAGGCCGACCATGGCGCCCAGCGCGGCGAGATAGCCGGCGATGTAGTCGTTGGCCTGCACCGGCATGTTGCGCGGCTTCTGCAGGGTGCCTTGCGTCGCGGTGAGGCCGGTTACGTTCTGCACGATAGAGTCGAAGCCGCGCCGTGCGGCCCAGGGACCTTCGTGGCCGTAGGCACAGATGCTGACGCAGACGATGCCCGGCCGCAGCTCGGCCAGCCGTTCCGGCGAGAAGCCGCGCGCCGCCAGCGTTCCCGGCCGATAACCCTGGGTAAAGACATCGGCCTCGCGCACCAGTCCGGTCAGCGTCTCGACGCCGGCAGGCTCGCGGAGATCGATCCAGGCGCAACGCTTGCCGTGGCCGGTGTCCATCAGCAGTTCGCTCTGATACGGCAGGTGAGGGGCGGCGATGTGGAGCACGTCGGCACCGTTCTCGGCCAGAACGCGGCCGCTGGTCGGGCCGGCCAGCACTCGGGTGAGATCCAGCACGCGAACACCGCTGAGCGGCCTGTCGCCTTTCAGCAGTGGCCGCGCCGATGCCTCGCCGATCTTGACGATGTCGATCAAAGGCAGTCCGGCGACCGCGACGCCATGCGGATGGGCGTTCCATTCGTCGCGGCTGCGTACGAGGCCGCCGACGCAGTCGCCGGCTGCAATTGCTTCTTCGATGGCAAGGCCATCCCACATGGCGACGGCCTCGGCCAGCGCCTCGCGCGTCTCGGCCCTGGCGCCGGCGATGCGCAGTGCACCGGCACGATGGTGCGGATGGTTGGTGTGCAGGAACATGGTCCGGCCGTCCCGTGTCGGATAGTGGCCGGCCAATGGATCCCACGACACCGGCCGCTCGCCGTTGCGCCGGACATAGGTGTTGGAGCGCAGCGAAGCCGCGGCGGCACGCAGGTCGATGCTCACGGCCTGGGGCTTGCCGGTGCGCAGGCGCCACAGGTCGGAGATTGCAAGGCCGACCGCTCCCAATGATGCCGATCCGGCACGACCAATCCGCCATGGCGTCGCGAAGACAGGATCGTCGCCGCCGGTGAAGGCGAGCGAATCGTCGGTGCGCCGGGCGCGGCCGAGCTGGCCAAGGACGTCGTGCGCCAGGCTCTCGTTCATTTGTCCGTCCAGGTATTGGGCATGATCCGGGTCAGCAGTGCCATCAGCACGTCGGGGCAGGTGATGTGCGGATTATGGCTGGCATCGATCTCGTAGTGCTTCCAGCCGGGCTCGCTCTTGGCGCGTTCGCTGAATTGGCGGAACACGTCGCCCGGCCCGTTGCGGGTTGCGTAGATGTAGTGGCGTGACGGTGGCGGCTCCTTCGACTCCAGCTTGAGCTTCTGTTCGAAGGTCCGGATCGGCTGCGGCCGGCGTCGCGGACTGGCCCAGGCGACATCCTCGGGCGCGGTGTCGGGTGGCATCGGGTTGACCGGAAGCCTCCAGCCGTCGCCGTCCTTCGCCGCACCGGCCCGCATGTTGCCCTCCGCCTTGGGGCCGACGAGATCGAACAGGCTTTGCCCGTCCTGGGGCGCGAAGGCGTCGATGTAGACCACGCGCGCGATGCGCTCGCGTGCCTTGTCGGTGACGCCGGTCGCCACCATGCCTCCGTAGGAATGACCGATGAGGGTCACATCCGCCAGGTCCTCGAACTCCAGCACCGCCAGCACGTCCTGGATGTGGGTCGAAAGATCGACTTCAGGGTTGGCCAGGTGGGCGCGCTGGCCGAGCCCGGTATAGGTAGGAGAGAAGAACTCGTGGCCGGCAGCGCGCAGCAGGGGCCGCATCTTCTTCCAGGCCCACGCCGCGGACCATGCGCCGTGCGCCAGAACGATTGTTGCCATTGCCGTTACCTCCCTCTGGAAATGCAGTTATATCAGTGCTATTACGAATTAGTCGCAATGTCTGCCAAATCAACCATACCACTAGGTGATGCGCCCGTGGGCTTTCGCGGCTGGATTCACGCACTTTCCGTCGGCGGTGGCAGCATCGGTCTGCCGGGCCCTGAACTCGAGCGACGTCTGATCGAACTTGGCTTCGTCGAGGGCGCCCGCGTGGAACTTCTGCATGAGGGCCTGTTCGGTGGCGATCCGATCGCGGTCCGGGTGGCGCAAACGACCATCGCGTTGCGGCGACGCGAAGCCATGGCGATCATGGTGAATGAGCAGGCCCCGGCGTGAAAGCCGACGCATCCCTCGCCACCCCGATCACCGCCTTCCCGGTCGTCGCTCTGGTGGGCAACCCCAATTGCGGCAAGACGGCGCTGTTCAACGCGCTCACCGGCGGCCGTCAGAAGGTTGCCAACTATCCCGGTGTCACGGTCGAGAAGAAGATTGGCCGCGTCACCACGCCAGCCGGCCGCAGTCTGCGCATCGTCGACCTGCCCGGCACCTATTCCTTGCGCGCAAGATCACCGGACGAGGAGATCACACGCGACGCCGTACTCGGCCAGTTGCGTGGAGAAGCGGCGCCCGACCTAATCGTCTGCGTTGCCGA
Organism: uncultured Reyranella sp.; assembly: GCA_937919085.1. Classification (GTDB taxonomy): domain Bacteria; phylum Pseudomonadota; class Alphaproteobacteria; order Reyranellales; family Reyranellaceae; genus Reyranella. The sequence continues at coordinate 8,586 of CALFRN010000167.1, read as the reverse complement.
CGCCTCCAACCTGCGGCTGGCGCTTCGGCTGGCGCTGGAGCTGAAGCGTGTCGGCCGGCCGGTCATGTTGTCGCTCAACATGATGGACATCGCGCGCAGGCGCGGCATCGAGATCGACGCCGGGCGTCTGGCGCGTGACCTCGGTGTGCCGGTCGTGAGTTCGGTCGCCGTTCGACGCGGCGGCACCGATGCCCTTTTGAGCGAGATCGACAGCATGCTTGCCGGCCTGCCGGCAGCCGGCGCCTCGTCGTGGAGCGCGCCTGGCGCTGGCGAGCTCCGCAACACCCAGCGCGAGGCAGACCGTCTGCTGGCCGTGGCGGTGCGCGGGTCGGGTGAACGCGACGCCGGCACGGCGCGGATCGATTCCATTCTGCTTCATCCCGTTGCAGGGCTGGTGATTTTGCTGGCCATCCTGTTCGTCATGTTCCAGGCGGTGTTTGCCTGGGCAGAACCGGCCATGAATGCGATCGAGGCGAGCTTCGGCTGGCTCGGCACGCTGGTCGAGGGCGCGCCGCTGCCCGATCTGCTGAAGAGCTTTCTCAAGGACGGGCTGATCGGTGGCGTCGGCAGCGTCATCGTCTTCCTGCCGCAGATCGTGATTCTCTTCTTCTTCATCCTGGTGCTCGAGGACCTGGGTTACATGGCGCGCGCTGCCTTCCTCATGGACCGCATCATGGGTGGCGCCGGCCTGCATGGGCGGGCCTTCATCCCGCTGCTGTCTTCCTTCGCCTGCGCCATCCCGGGCGTCATGGCCACGCGCGTGATCGACGACAGGCGCGACCGGCTGACCACCATTCTTGTGGCGCCGCTGATGACCTGCTCGGCGCGCATTCCGGTCTACACCCTGATTATTGGCGCTTTCATTCCCGACCGTGAGGTCTGGGGCTTCATTGGCCTGCAGGGGTTGGTGATGTTTGGTCTTTATGCCATCGGCATCGCCAGCGCGCTTGGCGTGTCGTTCGTCATCAAGCGGCTGTTCTGGCGCGGGACGGCGGGCGAGCCCTTCATGCTGGAGCTGCCGGACTACAAGGTCCCACGAATCCGAAGCCTGGCGATCGGGCTGTGGACACGCGCCGCGATCTTCCTCAAGCGTGCCGGCACGATCATCCTCGCCATGATGGTTCTGATCTGGGTACTGGCTTCGTTTCCGCAGCCGCCCGAGGGGGGCACTGAACCCGCCATCTCCTACAGCCTGGCCGCAAAGATCGGCTCGGCGATGCAGCCGATCACTGCGCCGCTTGGCTTCAACTGGCAGATCAACGTGGCGCTGATTCCTGGCATGGCGGCGCGCGAGGTCGCGGTTGGGTCGCTCGGCACGATCTACGCGATCAGCGGCGGCGAGGAAGCCGCCGACAAGATCGGCCAGGCGCTCGCCGGCCATTGGAGCTTGGCGACGGCGTTGGCTTTGCTCGCCTGGTATGTCTTCGCGCCGCAATGCGCGGCGACCCTCGCGGTCATCCGCCGAGAAACCGGCAGCTGGAAGTGGATGTGGGTGACCTTCTTCTACATGCTGGCCCTGGCCTACGTGGCGGCACTCGTCACCTATCAGATCGCTCGCGTGCTCGGCGCAGGATAGCAATCGCGGCGGCGGGAACGAGGGCACAGGTCCGGCGCGCCGCATCCGGCCGGCCACGACGAACGGGCCGGCCGGACGTGCGGTGGCTTATTGCGGCTTGATGCCGAGTTTCTTGATGAGCGGCACCACGGTCTTGTCCTCGGCGTCGAACATCGCCGCGGTCTCCTGCGGCGTGGTCGGATAGGCGGTGGCCGTAAGATCGGCGAAGCGCTTGACGACCGCCGGGTCGGTCAGGACCTTGACCATGGCCGCATTGATCTTGGCCACCACGTCAGGCGGCATCTTGGCTGGGCCGAACAGGCCGGTGAAGGTGCTGAAGGTGAAGTTCTCGAGGCCCTTGACCCCCGACTCCTTCATCGTCGGCACGTCGGGCAGCTCCGGCATGCGCTTGTCGGACGACACGGCAATGGCGCGCAGCTTGCCGCCCTTGATGTGGCCGATCGCGGAGTTCACCTGGTCGACCTGCGCGGTAACCTGGCCTGCGATCACGTCGATGCTGGCGGCGCCCGACCCCTTGTAGTGGATCAGCGTGTACTTCGAGCCGGTGGCGTCGCCGATCAGTTCGAGGGCCAGGTGGTTGGTGGTGCCGATACCGGAATCGGCCACGGCAAAGTTGCCGTCGCGGCCGAGCGCGATGAAGTCGGCCATCGTCTTGATCGGCGAGTCGGGCGTCACGACCAGGACCGCCGGCACGCGCTGGATGTGGCTGATCGGGGTGAAGGCCGTCCGCCATTCGTAGGGAGCGTTGCCGTAGATGGCCGGCACCGATACCAGCGAATTGGCCGATACCAGCAGGGTGTATCCGTCCGGCGCAGCGCGCGCGACGGTATCGCTGCCGATCATGCCGCTGGCGCCGGCCTTGTTCTCGACCAGGACCGTGACACCCAACACATCCTTCAGCTTGTCGGCGATGATGCGCGAGGTAACGTCGATGTTTCCGCCCGGCGCGTAGGGCGCCATGATCCGGATCGGCTTGTCGGGATACTCGGCCGCCGCAGGCTGGACCGCGAGCAGCGCAAGGGCGCCGACAAGGATGGCGATGACACGCATTGATTTCCTCCGATTTTTTTTCCGGCGCCGACCCTAGCTCAGCGGCCGCCGAGAACACACAGCAGGTCGGCCCGCAACTTCGCGCTGCGGATCGGCGGGCTGCCCATCCATTGGCCGGGATACATCGCCTCGGCATCCGCGAGAAAGATGTCGAGCCTTTCCGCCGTCCAGACGTCGCCGTTGTCCCGAGCGGCCTGCAGCGCCGGCGAATAGTCGAAGGCAGGATCGCCGGCGACCGGCCGGCCGATCACGCCTGCGAGCTGGGGGCCTGGCTTCTGGCCGGCGTCCCGCGTCAGGGCGTGACAGGCTTGGCACGGTTCGAACGCCTGGCGGTCGCAGGGCTGGGCGCGCGCGGCACCGGACGCGGCGAGCAGCGCCGCGACGACGATTCCCAGGCGCATCCGGTCAGGCTTGCGGCTGGTCGATGACGACGATGCGGTTGGTGCCCGACTCGCCACCCCACGCCTCGCCGGGCCGGCCGGCCATCTGGCGCACGTTGGCGCCCGGCTTGTCCGCCGGGAAGGCGATGAAGGCTTCCGTCCTGGGATCGAAGCGCACGATGGCATTGGCCGCGAAGTCGGTCAGCCATATGCCATCGCGATCGTCGACATAGACCGAGTAGCAGCGCGGCCGCTCGCCCGGCAGCTTCCACTTCTTCCAGCTCCCGTCCTTCGGATCGTGCATGGAGACGTTGCCGCTGTTCCATTCGCTGATCCAGAGACGCCCCTGGCTGTCGGACCACACGCGGCGTGCGCCCTGCTGCGGCGTCGGCGGCTCGACGATGCGCGGCGCGCCGGAGGCGAGATCGATCTGGGCGAGATAGTTGCCGGCCAGCGACACATACCAGACCGTGCCCTGCGGCGTCAGCGCGATGCCGTAGGGGCCGTAGCCGCGCGGCGCGTCCCATACCTGCATCTTCTCGGTCTTGGGCTCGAAGCGGCCGATCGCCCCACCCTGGCCGGTGAACCACAGCGTGCCCTGCCGGTCGAAGACGGGCGTGTTGAGGTTGGCGTGGGACGGCCCGCCGTTCAGTTTCCACAGGCGCACACGGTGATCCCTGGGATCGACGCGGGCGATCGCGTTCTGTCCGCCCTCCGTCACCCAGGCGGCGCCGTCGGGTCCGACCACGACACCGTGCGGCGCTGCCCCGGGGCCGAGGTTGATCGTCTTCAGGCCGCCGTCGCGCGGATCGAGCAGGTTGAGCGTGCCGTCGCGCTGGCCGCAGAACCACACCGTGCCGTCGGCGTTGCAGGCAACGTCGCGCGAGCCCGAGCCCGGTCGGACATTGAAGATACGGATGCGATAGCCGTGCAGCTCGCGGGTCTCGACGGCGGCACGGGCGGGCGACGTGAGGAGCGACGGGGCGGCCAGAGTCCCGGCGGACAGAACGAGCAGGTGGCGGCGGCGCATGCGGGCCTCCTTGTGAAGGGCGAGGATCGACTGTGCGCTCCGGCAGTGGGCCCATCAATGGCAACCCGATGAATTGATCGTTACGTCACGGCCGGCATGAACAGGCGATCGGCGTCGGGCACACCGCGCCCCCTCCAGCCTCGACACCATCTACCCGCTGGGCTACGCCGCTCGACGATGTTCTCCCTGCCCATCCTGGCGGCGCTGGCGGCCGTGGCCGTCGTGACTTCCTTCGTTTCCGGCATCTTCGGCATGGCGGGCGGCATGCTGCTGATCGGCTTCCTGCTGGTCTTTCTGCCTGTGCCGGTCGCCATGGTGTTCCATGGCGTGATCCAGATCGCGGCCAACGGTTGGCGCGCCTGGCTGTGGCGGCATCATGTGAAGTGGAGCGTGGTCCTGAAGTTCGGTGCCGGTACGGCCGCGTCGCTGGTGGTCTTCTCGTTCTTCGATTTCGTGCCCGACAAGGCTCTGGTGTTGATAACGGTCGGTTTGACGCCGTTCCTGGCTCTAGCCATACCGAAGCGCTTCGCCCCCGACATCGAACGCCCCGGCCAGGCCTTCTTCGCCGGTGTGATTGGCGGTGCCTTGCAGCTCGTGTCGGGTGTGGCCGGGCCGATCCTCGACATCTTCTATGTCCGCACCGGCATGTCCCGGCAGGTCAATGTCGCGACCAAGGCGGCGGCCCAGGTGCTGGGGCATCTCACCAAGGTCGTGTACTTCGCCGCCGTGATCGAGGGGCCGGCCGGGCGCGACCTCGAACAGTGGCTGGTGATGGGCTACGCCTGCGCTTTCGCCGTGCTCGGCACCGGCCTGTCCCGTCGTTTTCTCGACCGCATGTCGGACAAGCAGTTCTATCACTGGACGCGCCGCATCATCCTGGCGTTGGGTGCGGTCTATGTTGCGCAGGGAATCTGGCGGATGATGCAGGCATGACGGATGTGAAGGCCGAAGTGAGAGCGCTGCTGGACCGCCTGCCCGACGATTGCACGTTCGCCGACGTGCAGCGCGGCATCGCCGTGATGATGTGGCCCAATCAAGGGGATGGATCGCTCGAGCCGCCGGAGCGGCTCAAGCCCGAGGAAGTGAAACGCCGCCTGCGTGAATGGCTCAAGTCGGAGAAAAGCAAATGAAGGATCGTGTCTCGATCGATTTCAAGGACGGCGTCGCCGAGGTCCGCCTGATCCGCGCCGACAAGATGAACGCGCTCGATCCGGCGATGTTCGAAGGCATCCTCGAGGCGGGCGCGAAGCTTCTCGACATGGAGGGCCTGCGCGCGGTCGTGCTGTCGGGCGAGGGCAAGGCATTCTGCGCCGGCCTAGACATGGCGAGCTTCGCCGCCATGAAGCAGGACGGCGATGCCGTGCCGGGCGTGCGCGACCTTACGAAGCGCACCCATGGAATCGCCAACCGGCCGCAGCAGTGCGCCTGGTTGTGGCGCCAGCTGCCGGTGCCGGTGATCGCCGCCGTCCACGGCGTCGCCTTCGGCGGCGGTTTCCAGATCGCGCTCGGCCCGGACATCCGCTACGCCACCGCCGACACGCGCTTCTCGGTGCTGGAGATCAAGTGGGGCCTGGTGCCCGATCTCGCTGGTACCCAGCTCATGCGCCATCTCGCCCGCGAGGATATCGTGCGCGAGCTCACCTACACCGGCCGAATCTTCAACGGCACCGAGGCACAGCAGTACGGGTTCGTGACGCGCGTGGTCGACGATCCGCGGGCGGCGGCGCTGGAGACGGCACGCGAGATCGCCTCAAAGAGCCCCGACGCGATCCGCGCCGACAAGCGCCTGCTGAACCTCGCGATCGCGACCGACGCCAAGACGGGCCTGATGGCCGAGTCGATCGAGCAGCAGAAATTGATCGGTTCGCCCAACCAGCTCGAAGCCATCCTGTCGAACCTGCAGAAACGCGCCGCCAACTACAAGGATTGAGCCTCATGAACCGCCAATGGCTCTACGCCAAGCAACCCCAGGGCAAGATCGGCACCGACACCTTCCAGTGGACCGAAACGGCGATTCCGGTGCCGAAAGACGGCGAGGCGCTGGTGCGCACGCGCATGCTTTCGCTCGATCCCGCCAATCGCGCCTGGATGATGGGCAAGACCTATCGCGACGCGCTGCAGCCTGGCCAGGTGATGAGCGGCTTTGCCATCGGCGAGGTGGTCGAGTCCCGGGCCTCGGGCCTGGCGAAAGGCGACATCGTCGAAGGCGACTGGGGATGGCAGGACTACGCTGCAGTGTCCGGCAGGCGCCTGACCAGGCGCACGACCGACGCGCCGCTCGAAATGCTGATCGGGCCGCTCAGCATCACCGGCCTCACAGCCTACTTCGGCCTGCTGGATGTCGGCCGGCCCAAGCCCGGCGACACCGTGCTGGTTTCGGCCGCGGCCGGCGCCGTCGGCACCATGGTGGGCCAGATCGGCAAACTGGTGGGCTGCCGCGTGGTCGGCACCGCAGGCGGCCAGGACAAGTGCGACTGGCTGGTGCGCGATCTCGGCTTCGATGCGGCGGTCGACTACAAGGCAGGCGGCGTGCGCCGTGCGCTGGCGGCGGCCTGTCCTGACGGCATCGATGTCTATTTCGACAACACCGGCGGTGTGGTGCTGGACGCAGCCCTGTCGCTGATGAATTTGCGCGGCCGCATCGCCTGCTGCGGCAACGTCTCGCAATACGACGTCGACAAGCCTGCGCCCGGACCGATGGCGGTGCCGGGGCTCGTGGTCACCAAGCGCCTGCGCCTGGAGGGTTTTATCGTCATGGATTTCTTCGATCGCCGTGCCGAGGCCGAGCAGCGCCTGGCGCGCTGGGTCGCCGACGGGAAGATCAAGGCCGTCGTCGATGTCGTCGACGGCCTCGAAAAGGCCCCCGAGGCATTGATCGGGCTCTTCGGCGGCAAGAACCGGGGCAAGATGGCAGTGCGGGTCTGGCCATGACGATCGCTCTCCACGCCCACCCGTTCTCGTCCTATTGCCAGAAGGTGCTGATCGCACTCTACGAGAACGATACGCCCTTCGCGCTGCGGATGCTGGCCGATGCCGATTCCTTTTCGGAGTTGGCGAAGCTCTGGCCGTTGCGGCTGATGCCCGTTGTGGTGGACGACGGTGAAGTCGTGCGCGAAGCGACCATCATCGTCGAGCATCTGATGCTGCGCCACCCCGGACCCGTTCGGTTGATCCCGCGGGATCCGTGGACGGCGCTGAAAGTGCGGTTCCTCGATCGCTTCTTCGACAACTATGTCATGGCGCCGATGCAGAAGCTGGTTTCCGATGCACTGCGCGCCGCGGACCAGCGCGATCCCAAGGGAGTGACCGATGCCAAGGCGCGGCTCGACGTTTCCTACGAATGGCTCGACGGCGAACTGAAGGGGCGCGTCTGGGCGGCCGGCGAAGAGTTTACGCTGGCCGACTGCGCCGCCGCCCCGTCACTGTTCTACGCCGACTGGGTGCATCCGCTCGGCGACCGGTTCGGCAACGTCCGTGCCTATCGCGCGCGGTTGCTCGAGCGGCCGTCATTTGCACGCGCCGTGGAGGAAGCACGGCCCTACCGCGCCTTCTTTCCGCTCGGCGCGCCCGATCGGGACTGACGGCGCCGCTATTTGCCGGTGAACTTCGGCTTGCGCTTCTCGACAAACGCCTGAACGGCCTCCTTGTGGTCGGCGGTGCGCGAGGCCGAGACCAGCCGTTCGGCCTCGCGATAGTGCGCGGTCGCGTAGTCGATGTGCATTGCCTCGTCGAGATTGTCCTTCATGTGGCGGAGCGCAATGCGCGGGCCTTCGGCCAGCGACCTCGCGAAGGCGAATGCCTCCTCCTGCAGTTTTGCGTCTTCGACCACGCGGTTGAAGAGGCCGATACGCTCGGCCCGCTCGGCGTCGACCTTCTCCGAGGTAAGCATCAGCTCGCGCGCGCGCATCGGCCCGACGGTGCGCGTCATCAGCCAGGCGATGCCGTAGTCGCCCGACAGGCCGATCCTGGCGTAGCCGGTGGTGGCGAAGGCCGAATTTGCGGCGATGCGGATGTCGCAGGCGAGCGCGATGGCGAGGCCGGCGCCTGCGGCCGCGCCGGGCAGGGCGGCGATGGTGGGCTTGCGCACCGCGACCAGAGCGCCGGTCAGATGCATCTGGCGCCAGCGCAGGTCCGAGAGTCGTTCCTCGTAGCTCATCTGGCCGCGCGGGCCCCGGCCGCCCATGCCCTTGACGTCGCCGCCGCTGCAGAACGCGGTTCCGGCGCCGGTGATCAGCAGGGCGCCGACATCCGGATCGTCGCCGCGGGCCTTGATCTGGTCGCGCAGCGCCTGCGTTAGATCGGGAGACATTGCATTGCGCGCCTCGGGCCGGTTCAACGTGATCAGCGCTACGCCATCCTTCACGACGCACAAAAGTTCATTTGTGCCGGTATCGATTTCCATGGGAACTTCTCCTTGCCATGACATTCCCGGTCACCGAACACACCGTCAAGACCGCCCGTCACACCACGGGCTATCTCGCCTGCGGAGCGAAAGACGCGCCACTGCTGATCTTCGTCCACGGCTGGCCCGAGCTGTCGCTGTCGTGGCG
>CALFRN010000166.1 GCA_937919085.1 uncultured Reyranella sp. | reverse complement strand
GTCCTGATTCCCCGCTGGCGCCCGGAGGCGAATAGCGATGTCGAACTGGGAACAGTGGGCGAAATGGGTCAAGGGCACGACCTCCGACACGCTGGTTCGTATCCAGCAGCTTGGGGCCGGTCTTGCGCTGGAGGTGCTGGGACCGTTCGCCCTTCGGTCGACGGGGGCGGCCTATAACCTGCTGATCCGCAGCGTCGAGGTCTTCACCGCGAGCCGGACCCTGACAGTTGGGCTCAATAACGCCGACCGGACACTGACGGTTGCCGGCGATGCCACGATTTCCGGTACCAATACCGGTGACCAGACCATCACGTTGACGGGCGATGTCACCGGCTCCGGCACCAGTTCCTTCGCCACGACGCTGGCGACGGTCAATGCAAGCCCGGGCACCTATCCGAATGCCACGGTCACCGTGAATGCCAAGGGTCTGGTCACCGCCGCCACCGGCGGTCAGGTACTCGCCGTCGTCAAGACCGACACGTTCTCGACAACCACGGTGGCGCCATCGTGGGAGGATGTGACTGGCCTGTCTCAGGCGATCACGCTCACCGATGCGTCCAACCGGGTGCTCGTGATGGTGAGCGGATTCGTCGGGCAATCCAGCAACGACTATTCGGCATTCGTTCGTCTGGTCCGGGGCAGCACGGCGCTGGCCGTTGGCGATGCGGCGGGCAATCGGACTCAGGCCAGTTCGGGGGGGCGCGTGCCTATCACCGGTACAGCGCTTCCCATAGCGATCACCACTATCGACACGCCGGGGTCGACCGGCCCGCATACCTACAAACTCCAGATGGCCATCGGTACCGGAAGCAACACGGCATACCTCAACCGAACGGGCGCGGACGGCAATAACATCGACAACCCGCGCCTCGCATCGTCCATCATCCTCATGGAGATTGCGCCATGAGAATGCGCGCCGCAATGATCGAGGGGGCGTAAGGGATGCCCTCCGCCACCACCTTCGCCTCCCTGCAGACCGATCTGCGCCGCTATCTGGAGCGCGGTTTCACCGAGGCGTCCGACCCGCTGGTGTTCGAACAGCTTCCCCGCCTGATCACCCTGGCGGAGCGCCGCATTGCGCGCGAACTGAAGGTGCAGGGGCAGCAGAACGTGGTGACCTCGGCGTTTCAGACCGGTCTTGCCGTGTATGCCAAACCGGATCGGTGGAAGGAGACGATCTCCATCAATTTCGGTACCGGCACGGGCAACAATACCCGCAACTTTCTGTTCACGCGCGATTACGAATATCTCACGGCGTACTGGCCAGACCGGACCGTCACCGGCGTTCCGCAGTTCTATGCCGATTACGATTACGAGCACTTCATCGTCGCGCCGACGCCGGCCGCCGCGTCGCCATTCGAGATGCTGTACTACCAGCTTCTCCCGCTTCTGGATGATGCGACGCAAACCAACTGGCTGACGGAATTTGCGCCGGACCTCCTGCTGTATGCGTCGCTTCTGGAGGCCGAACCGTATCTGAAGAACGACGCACGGGTCGCGGTCTGGCAGGCGTTCTACGACCGCACCGCGTCGGCCTATGACGGCGAGAACATGCAGAAGATCCTTGATCGCGCCGCGGCCCGTGGAGGGAAGGCGTAATGTCCTACGTCGAGACCTTTGGCGGCGAGAACATCAGCCCGTCGCAACTCTCTTACCGCGCCATCTCCCTTGCGACCTCGATCACGCTGGTCTGGCCGGTCAGCGCGGCGGTGGGCGCCGACATCATCGCCGACAAGCAAGATGTCACTCCGACCGGCGCCGGCCTCACGATCACGATGCCGGACGCATCCGAGGTTTCGGTGGGGCAGGACGCCTATTTCTTCAATGCCGGCGCGTATTCCTTCTCCGTTCTTGACGCCACTGGCGGGGCAATCGTCGTCATCGCGCCCGGTCAGGCGTGGTTCCTCTATCTGACCGGCAATACCGACGCGGCGGGTACCTGGCGGACGCAGCAATACGGCGTCGGGACTTCGGCCCCGGATGCGGCGTCTCTGGCGGGTCTCGGCCTCGTTGCCATGGAGACGCTGCTCAGCCAGAGCCATCCGGTATCGACAGAGAACGCGAACTACACGCTTGGCGCAAACGACCGCGCCCAACTGATCACATCGACCGGCGGCGCGCTGACCTTCACGCTGACCGGCCCGGCTACGCTGGGCAATAACTGGTTCACGATGGTCCGCAACGATGGGAGCGGCTCGCTGACCATCGACGGCGACGGCGCCAACGTCGATGGCGCATCGACGCTGACGCTGTCCATTGGGGATTCCTGCTTCATCGTCTCCGATGGAACGGCGTTCCGAACCGTGGGCCTCGGCCAACCGGCTTCGTACTCGATTACGGCGGTGACGATTAACGGCAGTGGGGGTGCCGGCACGCAGGCGCTGACTTCCATCGAGGTTGCCGCACAGGTCCAGCAGTTCAACGGCACCCTGACGGGCGCACGGAACTACGAGTACGGGACCGTCGTCGGCTACTGGTTCGTCTACAACAATCTCACGCTGGGCGGAAATGTCGCGACGTGGCGGGTTGACGGTTCGGATGCCGGTGTCACGTCCGCCGATCTGGCGGCAGGATCAAGAGCAATTCTCGTCAGCAACGGGACCAACCTTTTCATCGCCATTTCGTCTGGTGGCGGTACCGTCACCAGCGTGGCAACCGGCACCGGGCTGACCGGCGGCCCGATCACTGTGTCGGGCACCATATCGCTCGCCAACACGACAGTGACACCGGGCTCCTATCCCAACCCGACAATCACCGTCGATGCGCAGGGGCGGCTGACGGCGGCAGCCAGTGGCGCCGGCCTGTCCGTCATCTCGACAGATACGAATGCCGTGGTCGGCACGACCTATGCCTGCAATACGTCCGGGGGCACCTTCACCCTGACGTTGCCGTCGTCCCCGGCCGCGAACGATATCGTCGGCATCATCGATGCGCGGATGACCTTCGATACCGCTCCCCTGACCGTTGGGCGCGGCGGCAACCCGATCATGGCCGATGCCTCCGACCTCGTCGTCAGCAGCGAGGGGGCCAACTTCATCCTGAAGTATGTCGACTCTACCCTTGGCTGGGCGGTGACCTGATGGCGCCCTCCGCCCAGACCCCCGGTCCGGTTCCCGTCCCGCTGCTGTCCCGTCCGGGCATCAAGCGCGACGGAACCATATTCGAGGGCGACTTTTACATTGAGGGGGAGTGGGTACGGTGGAAGCGCGGCCTTCCCCGCAAGATGGCCGGGTACCGTCAGATCACGGATCAGGCGGCGGGCATCGTGCGTGGTATCAACAGCCACCCCACCGACAACGAGCTTCTGATCCATCTCGGCGCACAGGCCACGCTGGAAAAGATCAACCTGAACGTCAACACATTCGTGCCGTCGACCATCTTCGACCGGACCCCATCGGGCTTCGCAACCGATGCCAACAACATGTGGCAGTTCGATCAGATCTATGATGCCTCGGCCAGCTTCACCGCCGGCACGACAAACCTTATCGCGCATGCAGCCCCGAACGCGCTGGATATCGCCAGCGTTGTCGCCGCGCCGGTCTATGTCGGCGACATCGCCGCGACCGGCGCTCTTACTGCCATTCCGTCCTCGGATGTCTCCGGGGGCGTCGTGTGCCTGTTTCCGTACCTCTTCATCTTCGGGTCCGATGGCTACATGGCGCAGTCCGTTGCCAACAATCCGACCGACCTTACCGGCGCGGGATCGAACCAGTTCCGGGCGACTTCGAAGAAGATCGTGCGTGGCATGCCGCTACGAGGGGGCGCCGCGAACGCACCGTCCGGCCTGTTCTGGTCTCTGGACAGCATCATCCGCGCATCCTTTGTCGGCGGCACGCCGATCTTCAGTTTCGATACCATGTCCAACCAGAACGGCATCCTCGCCGCGAACAGCGTCGTCGAGCATGATGGCATCTACTACTGGATCGGCCTCGGCCGATTCATGGCCTTCAATGGTGTCGTGCAGGAACTGCGCAACGACCTCAACTCCGATTTCTTCTTCGAGAATCTGAACTGGCCGTACCGCAACAAGGTCTTCTCCTTCAAGGTCGCGCGGTATGGCGAGATCTGGTGGTGCTTCCCGTTCGGTTCGTCGACAGAGCCGGATTGGGCCGTGATCTACAACATTCCCGAACAGACCTGGTACGACACTCCACTGCCGAACGGTGGCCGTGCCGCCGCCGAGAACGCGGCATCCTACCGGTTCCCTCTGGCGAGCGGTGTGGCCACCGACAGTGGCGGCACCAGCATCCTCTGGCAGCACGAGATCGGGTTGGACGAAATCTCCGGGTCGCCGCAATCGAGCAAGGCGATCCGCTCGTTTTTCACGACCGGAGACTATTCCCGCATCATGCCCGGCGGCTCCGTGCCGCCGGCCAACAGAGCCTTCCATGTCGCCATCATCGAGCCCGACTTCGTGCAGGCCGGCGACATGACGGTACAGGTCGTCGGGAACGCGAATGCGCGCGCCGCGACCGTGGCAAGCGAGATCAAGACATTCCCGGCGGTGCCGAACACGCCGCACGAACAGGTCGTCATGCTGAAGACGCAGCGCCGCGAAATGCGGTTCCGGTTCGAGTCCAACACCTTGGGCGGCAACTACCGGCTCGGGCAGACCCTTGTCCATATCGAGGAAGCGGACGGGACCATCCTCGGGGGAGTGGAGCAATGATCGGCGCCCTGAATACCGACGCCAACCGTGGCCCCGTCATGCTGCGTCGCGAGCGCGAGGCCGGCGGCGAGATGGCCGATGATGCGCAGCGCCTCAGCGCCGCCGGGAGACATGGCGACAGCGTGCTCGTGCATGTCTCGCCCGAAGAACTTGAGGCCCTGCGGATGACGTGGGGGGAGCCGACCGTCAACCCCGATACGGGCCTCCCGGAATATTTCAAACTCGGGTCGATCCTGAAGACGATTGCCCCGCTTGCACTGGCCGTTGCCGCGCCGGGGCTCGGAGCCGCCATTGGCTCATCGCTCGGGGCGTCGGCGGTCTATGCCCCGATCCTCGGGAACGCCCTGCTGGGCGCCGGCTTCGGCGGCCTCACCGGCGGCGGTCTGAAAGGGGCGCTGAAAGGCGGCGCGCTGTCCGGTGGCGCCGCTGTCCTTATGCCGATGCTGAACAATGAACTTGTCGGGACCGAGTTCGGCGATTCCCTCGGTCTGTCCATGCAGCCAAGCCTGCTGGACAGCACGGCCGGCGGTGCTGCTCTTAGCCCGGGGGGCATCTCTCCCTCGGCAATGGCGATGCAGAGCGGCGCGCCTGCGGTCGATCCCGGTATCGGTATCGGTACGACGCCTGCGCCATCCCTGCTGGACCGGCTCAAGATCCCGGCGATGATCGCAGGCGGCGCGCTGCTGGCCGGCGGCGCGTTGGGAGCCGAGCAGCCGCAGGTCACAGGCACCGCGCCCGTCGATCCCGTCGATCACTCGCCGCTTCCGGATGTCGAGTTCGACCGCGAGTACGTCGGGCCCGATACAGCGGCGCCATACTACCAGTTCGGCACGGTACCGTTCAGCTTCTTCCAGCGCAACGAGCTGCCGCGCGAACTGGCGCGAGGCGGCGCGCTTTCGGACCCGGGGACAAGGGAAGGCTATGTGCGCGGGCCCGGCGACGGCCGCGAGGATGCCATCCCTGCCAGGCTCTCCAACAACGAATACGTCATGGACGCGGAAACCGTCGCGTTGCTCGGGAATGGCAGTCCCGACCGTGGCGCCTCGGCGCTGGACGATCTGCGCAGCAATCTGCGCCGCCACAAGGGCGCCGCTCTGGCCCGGGGCAAGTTCACGCCCGATGCCAAAAAGCCTGCGGCGTACATGAAGGGGGGCCGCTGAGATGGCCGTTACCGATTTCCTGTTCTCCGGCTCACCACCCCCGCAGGTCAATACCTACAGCGCCACGACGGCGTCCGTTCCGGACTGGTGGTCGACCTACACCAAGGGCCTCATCGCCAAGGCGTCGTCGATCGCCGGCGAGCCGTATCAGGCATATACAGGCCCGCGACTGGCAGGAGCGACGCCGGACCAGACGGCGTCCTATGATGCCATCCGCGCCGGACAGGGGGCTTTCCAGCCGGGTCTGACGGCCGCCACGGATCTTGCCACATCAGCCGGCGGCGCGAATCCTCTGGGTACCGCGCAGCCCTATCTGGCGCAGGCCGGGGCGCTCAATGCGCCAGCTGCCGCGCAGCCGTATGTCGATGCAGCCTCGGGCTCTTTTCCCGATGCCGCCGCATCCTATCTCAGCCCGTTCGTCAACGATGCCGCATCCCGAACGGCCGAACTGACGACGCGCAACCTGCTTGAAAAGACACTCCCTGCGGTGCAGGACCAGTTCATCGGTGCCGGACAGGCTGGCAGCACGCGCGGTGCTGAGTTCACTTCTCGCGCCGTCCGCGATGCGCAGAACGAGATTTCCGGCAATATCGGCGCGCTGGTCAATCAGGCGTATTCGACGGCCGGGAACCTGTACCAGACCGATGCCGCCCGGCAGGCCGCCCTCGCCGGAACCGTGGGCAACCTCACCGGGGCGCAGGCCGGGCAGTACGCCAATATCGGCGCCCTCTCCGGCCAGCTCGAAAGCGCCGGGGCATCCAACCAGCTGGCGGCCTCCGACCGTCTCGGCGCGCTGGGCCTCGATACGCAGAGCGCCGGTCTTCGTGATGCAGCTGCCCTGCAGGCCGTAGGGCAGGAGCAGCAGAACGAACAGCAGCGCAACCTCGATACGGCGTATCAGGCGTTCCTGGAGCAGAGGAACTATCCGCGCGAGAACATCGAGTTTCTCAATTCGGCCATTCGTGGCGTCAATCCTCCGACATCGTCGACCAAGTCGGGGACGCAGCCGGCAACATCGGTCGGGGCGTCTCCGCTGGCGCAACTTGCGGGTGCGGGGTTGTCGGCAGCGGCCATAAGCAATCTCATCAAGGCACGGGGCGGTCGTGTCTCCGTTCCGCGCGCGCCGGTGCGCGGCGCACTTTCAGGGGGCTGACGCATGGCCTTCATCGACGACAGCGACGACGATACCGAACCGAGCGCGGGCGCCCTGAGCCAGTACGGCAATATGGGCGCACTGTCGGCCGACGACATGGCGATGTCCCCTGAACTTCAGGACCAGATCAGGTTCGGCCGGGAGTTGTTCTCGTCATCGACGGGCGCGCTTTCCGCGTATGAAAAACAGCTTGGCGAAGCGCATGACCAGAAGCGGATGGCGATTCAGCGCGGGCTCGATGCGTTGCTCGCCACGAAGCCCGACAACACCCCTCTGCTGCTGGGGTTGGCTAGTGGTCTGCTGAAGCCGACGCGGACGGGATCGTTCTTCGAATCTCTGGGGCAGGCCGGCGAGGGAGCCATGGCCCCTCTGGCGCAGCGGCAGCAACTGGACGAACTGCGTCGACAGCAGGCGTTGCAGTATTCGACCGGGCTTGCCGATACCGATGCCGCGAAAGCGCAGTCCGCACTTACCCTCGCCGGACAGCGCGCGACGCTGGGCCGTGGCTCCGTCGGAGACGCGCAGAAGACCTATACGGCGCGGCTCAACGCACTGGCACGGGCG
>CALFRN010000165.1 GCA_937919085.1 uncultured Reyranella sp. | reverse complement strand
GTTCTCGGCGACGCCCGGAAAGATTGCCGGAAAGAGGTTGTAGCCGCGCTCGAGCAGCCGCTGGGAGAGAATGACGGCGTGCGGCGAGCTGCCGACGACGATCGGTATGATCGAGGCGCCAATGCTAAGACCGATGTCGAGGCCGCGTGCAGTGGCCCGGGCCGCGAAATCGCGGCCGTTCTGCCGCAGCTTCTTCAGCCGCCACGATTCCCGTTGCATGACGCCGAGCGCCGCCGTTGCGGCGGCGGCCACGGGCGGAGGCGCACCGACGCTGTAGACGGAGCTTGGCGAGGTGAATTTCAGAAGTTCGATCAGGGGGCGAGAACCGGCGATGTAGCCGCCGGCCGAGACCAGCGTCTTGCTGAGCGTCCCCATCCAGATGTCGACGTCCGCCGGGTCGATGTCCTGTTCTTCCGCGATGCCGCGGCCGGTGGCGCCGAGTACGCCCAGGGAGTGGGCTTCATCGACCATCAGCCAGGCGCTGTAGCGGCGCTTTAGCTTGATGAGCTGGGCGAGTTCGGGAACGTCACCGTCCATGCCATAGAGGCCCTCGACGACGATCAGGGTCCTGCGATAGCGGGAACGGTTGAGACGCAACGCCCGTTCGATCGCCTCCAGATCACCATGTGGACAGAGAATGCGCTTGGCGCCGGAGAGCTTGGCGCCCTCGGTTACGCTGTTGTGGATCGCCACATCGGTGACGATGAGGTCTTCCGGCCCCAGGAGCCCGCCGATGACCGACACATTGGTCGCGTGGCCGCTCACGAACGAGATGGCAGCTTCTGCGTTGTGGACACGGGCGAGCGCCGCCTCGAGGTCGCGATGGATCTGGCGCTCTCCGGCTGTCAGCCGGCTTGCGGATACCGACGTGCCGTACCGGTCGATCGCGGCCTTTGCGGCGGCAACGACATCGGGATGACCGTTCAGGCCCAGGTAGTCGTAGGAGGAGAAATTGACGACCTGCCGCCCGTTGATCGAGGTGGTCTCGCGGGCGAGGCCATCATGCAGCCGGAAGTACGGGTCTTCCAGCCCGGCGATATGGCCGACCGCTCTTGTGAGGTTGATGACTTCGTATTCGGGCAAGGTCGCAAAATTGACGTCGCGCCCGCCACTCTTGGCGGAAGTCCTTGCGCTCTCGCCCTGTCGCGTGGTGGCGACGGGCGGGTTCTTGAGAACACGTCGCACGCGATCGATCGTCGCCTGGGCTTCGGCTGGATTGTAGGCGGTCACCGAGGGCCCTCCAGTTCACGAACCCGGTCGAGAACGGCACTGACGGCTGCGCGGCGCACCGTCGTGCTCGAGGCATCGGCCTCGGTGGCGAAATGGCTCGTCGACAGGGCGACGATTGTGCTCGGCACAGTTTCCTTCTGCCCGTCACCCAGGAGGAGCGGCGCGATGCGCCGGGCGACGTCGGCGGGGGTGATGCCGCTGGCCAACGACATCATGGGCAAGTCGATCTGCAATGTCGCTTCCACGGTGGTCCTCAGTTCGAGCATCATGAGGGAGTCCATGCCGATTTCTGCAAGCGGGCGGTGCCTGTCCACTTCCTTTGGCGGCAGGCGTAGAACCCGTGCGATTTCCTCCACGACAATCTCCAGCAGGGCTTCCGTGGCCTCTTCCGGCGCCATCGTCCGCAGCCTCTCCAGCGTCGCGGCCGTATCCACGCCCGGGCGCTTGCCCGCCATGGCGCTGACGACGTCGAACGTCGGCGATCGGGTCGCCGGAAGCTCGCGTTTCACAGTCATCCAGTCGATCCGGGCGATTGCGCAGCAGGCGGTCGTGGCCTTTCCAGCGTCATCGTGAATCCAGTCCAGTCCATCGAGCGCCATTTGCGCGGAGATCAGACTCGAAGCAAAGCGCTTCTTGAGGTTGGCGTCGGATGCAATGTTCCGTGACAGGTAGCCGGCGTCTTCAATTCCGCCCCAGCAGATGGCGATGGCGGGATGATCCTGCGCCCGCATCCGGCGCGCGAGGCCCTCCATGAAGGCGTTGGCCGCCACATAGTTGTACTGGCCCGGGTTGCCGAACAGGGTGGTCGCCGACGAATAGAACAGGAGATAGTCGAGCTGGAGATTGGGGGCGATGCGCTCGAGATTTAGGGCGCCCGCAATCTTGGGCCGCAATGCCAGTTCGATGGAGGCCTGGTCCATGCCCTCGATGAGACGATCGTCGAGGACCATGGCTGCGTGCACGATTCCCTTGATGGGACGCTGGCGGGCAATGCTGCCGAAAAGGCGCTCCAACGCCTGCTGATCGGACACATCGGCTGCGACGATGTCCACTTCCACGCCTTGGCGGCGCAACGCATCGACCTTGTCGATGCCGAGGTCGGACAGGTTGCCGGAGCGACTGACGAGGGTGAGGTGCCGCGCGCCGCGCGCGACGAGCCATTCCGCCGTCGCCAGGCCGAAGCCGCTGGTACCGCCGATCACGACGTGGATGCCTTCCGCGGCGACCGGGAATGTGCCCTGGGCCGGGAGATCTCCGCTTGCCCGATCGGCCGGCACCACGACGATCTTTCCGATGTGCCCGGCCCGCTGCATCAACCGGAAGGCGTCCGCGACCTGACGTCCGTCGAAGACGCGATGGGGAAGGGGAACCAGCTTGCCCTCGGCGAAGAGCTGCATGAGCTCGCCGAACAGGCGCGAGGTCAGTTCTCGGTGCTCGCCGAGCAGCTGGTCGACGTCGACTCCGAAGTAGGTGAGGTTCCGGCGCAGGGGCCTCAAACCGATATGGGTGTTGGCGTAGAAGTCGCGCTTGCCGAGCTCGATGAAGCGGCCGAAGGGCCTCAGGCAGTCCATCGACCGGATCATGGCCTGGCCGGCCAGCGAATTCAGGACGACGTCGACACCTTTGCCGCCGGTGTATGTGTCGACTTCATCGGGGAAGGTCAGTGTCCGCGAGTTGCAGACGTGATCCGCGCCGATGCTGCGGAGGAATGCCCTCTTCTCGTCGCTGCCTGCGGTGGCGATGACCCTGGCGCCGCAGAGTTTGGCGATCTGTATCGCCGCCAGGCCCACGGCACCGGCACCACCATGGACGAGCACGGTTTCGCCGCGCGTCAGGCGCCCGAGGTGGACGAGCGAGTAATAGGCGGTGAGGAACGCCACGGGCAGCGTGGTTGCCGCTTCGAAGGAGAGGCGGCTGGGCAGGGGGCTGACAGCGTATGCGGGCGCCACGACGTGGCTCGCGAAGGCACGCGGGACAAACGCAACGACCCGGTCGCCCTCCGCAAATCCCTCGACGCCCGGTCCCACCCGGCTCACCGTGCCGGCGCATTCCATGCCGAGAGCCGCTCCAGCGTAGCCGTCCTCGATCGCCTCCTCGGGAAGAAGGTGCAGATTCCACATGACGTCGCGAAAATTGAGGCCTGTCGTTGCCACTTCGATCTCGACCTCGCCGGGCATCGGCTCGGCACGTGCCGCAGATACCCAGCCGAGTGCTCCTCGCCCCGGCAGCATTGAAAGTCTGAGTGCCGTGCCCTTGGCCGGCTTGCGAGGCGCGCTGCCGGCGGTGCCGCGTTCGATGCGGATAACTGTCCGGTTCTCGCCGTTAAAGAAAATTTCCCGCTCGCCGTCGGGCTCGATCATTTCTTCGGCGGCACGATCTAGCATCTCCAGGCTATTCGCACCGGACAGACCGAGGCACCTGATCTCGAGGCCCGAATACTCGTTCTGAGCCACGCGTATCGCGGAGGCTATCGCGCACCAGAGCGGCCGGTTCAGGGGAGACGCATCGGCGTCGCGCTCGCCGAAGGTGACGACGATCCACAGGCGCACCGGAGCCGCGGCAAGACGGCGGCAGAGATCGGCGATTTCGGCCAGGCGGCTGCCGAGCTCGGCCACTGGTTCGGACGTCGAGGAGCCTGCATCGATAGTCCAGGCGATGTCGGTGACTTCCCGGTGTTCTTCATCAGTGACGCCATTGTCATTGAGGGCGGAGGTCTGGGATGTCGCGCCGCCATCGCTGACATCGGCGCGCCGACGAAGACCGCCGGTCAGGTCGACAATGCGTTGGCGCAGGCCGTGAAGCACCGACTCTTCGCCTATCTCCTCGCCTTCCCATGCGAAAACCGGCATTTCGGCGCGCGGTTGTCCGGGCAAGGCAAGGCTATTGGCGGCAAGACCGTGGAGGACCACACCGACATTTGCCTCGCCAAAGAGCGGAGCGACAGTCGCGCCGGTGAAGCCGGCGGCCCTGAAATCCTCGAGCCACTCCTGGCTGGTGAGCAACGCCCCGACAGGGAAGTCGGCATTGGCAGAGCGCGCCCACCAACTCCGGCGTGTGCCACGGACCAGGTCCCAGAACAGGCTGGGCGCGAGTTCGCCAGCCACGAGCGGCGCATTCGGCCTCAACACGCGCGTGATCGGATTCAGGCCGCCGGGCGCGGCCGCGATCTCGCTCAGGGAGTCGATCGCGAATACGAGATCGAGGCTGTTGGCGGGCAGGCTGTCGATATCGCCCCACGGCAGGCAACGCACCCGGGGGTGATCGTCGCCCATCTGCGCGCGAACCTGCTCAAGCCGGTCGGAATCCCGATCGGTGACGGCAATTTCAACGTTCCGGAAACGCAGCGCAAGGTCGCCGGCAACGGCCATGTGGTCGGCTCCGATCATCAGGAGGCGGAGCCGCCTGTCGATTTCGCACCGTGCAAGGACCGTCGCGACGTCGGCGACCACCGCTGTTCGAAGAGTGGCGATCTGGCTGGAGGCAGTGCCAAGCTGGCGCCAGTGGGCAGATCCGAACTCTGCCGACACCGAAGCGTCACCGGCAATCATGCGGCCGAGGATTTCCTGGAGCCGGGACAGACTGGCTGCCTCGGCGGCCATCTCCGGATGGCTCACCACCAGTGACGTCACGATCGAATCGGCATCCGGCAACTCGCACGTCGCGGCCAACGCCCGATCGCCATCCTGCTCGACGGCGAGACCATTGGCCTCCAGGTGCCAGAGTACGGCCGACTTCAGGAATGGCCTCCATTCGGCCTCCCGGTCGCTCTCGGCCGGAGCTTCGTCATGCGCCTCTGCGGCGCCAAGCGCTGTCCAGGCGGCGCGCAGGCATCCGGCCTCGAGGAGCAGCAATCCTTCGGCAAGCGGCCCTTCGGGTTTGGCTGGCAGGGCTGCGGTCTCCCCCGGCAGGCCGACGACGGCTGGATCGCCGGCGCGATCCAGCCTCCAGTCGGCCGTATGGTAACTTACCGATTGCGGGTCGACGGTCAGTTCCGCCGGTGCCTCGATCAATCTGACGTTTTCGGCCGATACCACGACCTTTCCGGACGCATCGAAGAGATCGATGTCCACCACGATCGATGTCAGCGACTGTCGAACGGTGCGGGCGACGGCGTGCGTCGCCGTGGCGGCATTTTCAAAGGCTCGGACGCATCCGAAGCGGACCGGCAGCATGCGCTTCATGGGCATGTCCGCTACGCCGGCTTCTTCCGACGCAAACAGGCCGTGGAAGGCTGTATCCAGGCCCGTCAGGTCGATCACGTGATCGGTGATGGTGAGGCCGAGAAGAGGGACGAGCGTGGAGATCGCACGTTTCGGATGTGGAAAGGCGACCAGCCGCGCGCGCTGGAACGACGGCCCGTAGTCGAAGCCCAGTTTACGGGCGGCTTCGTAGACCTTCGGCTTGGCGACAACGACCGTACCGTCTGGCGCCGTCGGCAGGGCGGATGCCTTGCCCGTAACCGGAGACCGGCCGATGATTCCGCGGGCGTTCAGCATCCAGTCCGGCCCGCTGCTCCGCGGGCGGGACAGAAATTCCGCAACGCCCGTCTCTGGCGAGAGCCTCAGGAGTGTCTCGAAGGACCTGCTGCCGTCGAACACCAGGGGCAGGATGATATCGAGGTCGCGCAACTCCACGGCCTCGTCGCCGTGGATCTCGCGGGCCGCCGCGAGCATCACATCGACATAAGCCGATGCCGGGAACACCGCGACACCTCCCACCTTGTGATCGTCGATCCAGGGGAAGAGGACGGGATCCACAGTCGAGAACCATTCCATGCAGTCGATCCGCGGGCGCCGGCCGAGCAACGGATGGTCGATCGCGGTCAGGACGGTATTGGCTTCGGTCGTCGGCTGGACCATGAACTTGGTGTGCTGCCACGGATAAAGCGGCAGCGACACGGCCGTCGGCGGCGGTGGCCCGAAGAAGCGCTGCAGGTCGACATTGCCGCCGGCAAGAAGCACCTTCGAGACGGTCTGATCGATTGGATCGATCGCCTGCTCGTCCTCGGTCAAGGTCTCGATGACGGCGCCGCGTTCGCCGATCTCGCGCAACACGTCGCGGACATAGCTCCCCAGGATCGGCTTGGGGCCGACCTCGATGAAGGTTCGGAAACCCTCCTTCACGAGTTGGCCGAAAGCGGCCTCGAATTGCACGGGCTCGCGGACGTTCCGCCACCAGTGTTCGGCGTCCAGGACCTCCGCATCGGCGAAGGCGCCCGTGACGGTCGAGACCAGGCGCTTGCGCAGCGCGTGGGGCTTCAGCCCGTCGAGTTCCCGCAGCAGCGGCGCCCGGACAGCGTCGATGATGGAGCTGTGGAACGGATAGTCGAGATCGAGGCGTCGCGCGCTTACCTTCAGGCTGGTTGCGGCAGCCAGGATCTGATTGATTTCAGCCACCGGGCCGGACACCGTGACACTTCTCCAGCTGTTCACAGCGGCGATGTCTACGCCGGGCACGTTCTCCGAATTGAGGAAACGCCTTGCCTCGCGATCGCTCAGCATGAGAGCTGCCATGCCGCCGCTTCCGTGGAGACTTTCCTGATGCCGGCTTCTCGCCGTTACCACGTCGATCGCCTGTTTGAGGCTGAGCGCGCCGGCCGCCCATGCCGCGGCGATCTCGCCCACGCTGTGTCCCATGACCGCGGCCGGTACGATCCCGGCCTCCTCCAGCGCGCGGACGGTTGCCACCTGCAGCCCCAGCAGGAGCGGCTGCGCATAGGTGGCACGCCGGAGCTTGGCGGCGAGGTCGTCGTCGAACAGCATATCGACCAGCGACCACGACTGGACCGCCGAAAATTGACCGTCCACGTCGATCAGCGCGTTGCGGAAGGACTGGTTGCCGTGCCACGCCGTGCGGCCCATGCCGGCCCATTGCGAGCCGTTGCCCGAGAACAGGAAGGCGACCGGCAGGTCCGTTCCGAGGGCCTGGCCGGTCAGGATGGTCGCTGACTTTTCTCCCGCGGCAAACTGCTCGACCTGATGTCGGATCTCCTCCGTCGTGTCGCCGCGGATCAGGACGCGGTGCACCAGCGGATCGCGCGAATGGGCGCTGGCGGAAATGAGTTCTGCAGCGAGGCGTTTTTCGTCGGGCCATTGGTCGAGATAGGCCGAGGCGAGCGCCGGCAATGCACTGGCGCTATGGGCGGACAGCAGGAGGGCCGGCGGCGGGCTGGGGGTTCGCACCTGCACGACGCTCGCGGTGGCATCGTCGCTGCGCAATATGGCATGCGCGTTGGTGCCACCGAACCCGAACGAGTTCACCCCGGCCAGGAACGTGCCGCGTCGCTCGGGCGAGCTCCAATTGCGGCCGATCACCTTGAGGTTGAGTTCGTCGAAGGCGATGTTCGGACTGGGTGATTGCTGGTGAAGGGTCGCCGGCACCATGTTGTGATTGAGCGCAAGGACGGTCTTGAGCAGCCCCGCCAGGCCGGAGACGGGCTCAAGATGGCCGATGTTGGATTTGATCGAGCCGATGGGCAGCGGCTGCGACCGTCGTTGACCCAGGCCCTTGCCCAGGGCGTCGGCCTCGATCGGATCGCCCACCTGCGTTCCGGTGCCGTGTGCCTCGACGAACGTGAGATCGGCCGGGTCGACCGCGAAGTCGCCGTAGACCTGCTCCAGCAGCCGGCGTTGCGAGTCGGCCGACGGCAGCGACAGGCCGGTGGTGCGCCCGTCCTGGTTCATACCCGAGCCGACGATGACCGCGTGAATACGGTTGCGGGCTTTGCGCGCCGCCGCCATCGAACGCAGCACCACGACGACCGTGCCCTCGGCGCGAACATAGCCGTCCGCCGCCGCATCGAACGGCCGGCAGAGCCCGGTCGGCGACAGCATCGAGGCGCGCGAGAAGCCGACATATGAGAAAGGCGCCAGGATCAGATTGACCCCACCCACGATCGCCGTGTCGACCGTGCCGCTTCGGATCGCGTCGGCGGCCAGGTTGAGCGCCACCAGCGAGGACGAGCATGCCGTGTCGACGGCGATGCTGGGGCCACGCACGTCGAGCGTGTAGGAAATCCGGTTGGCCATGATGCTGAGCGAGTTGCCCGTCATCATGTGGACGTCGGCCACGGAGGGATCGACAAAGTACCGCGCGGCGTGATCGACCGATGAGGCGCCGACATAGACGCCGGTGTCGCTGCCCGCCAGGCTCGACGGCCGGATGCCGGCATGGGCCAGCGCGTCGTGGCTGACCTCGAGCAGATGCCGTTGCTGCGGATCAACCTGTTCGGCCTCGCGCGGGCTCATGCCGAACGCCCCCGCATCGAAGCCCCATACGTCATCGATGACGCCGGCGGCAAAAGTGTAGCTGCGACCGACCTGGTCGTGCGAGGGATGGTAAAAGTCACCCGTCGGAAAGCGATCGGGCGTGATCCAGGTTACGCTGCAGCGATTACTCCGCAGCAGCTGCCACAACTCATCGCTGTGCCGCGCGCCCGGTACGCGACACGCGTAACCGACGATCGCGATTTCGTTTCGTGACTGCATTGCCCGCTACTTTTCCCAACCCCGAGGTGTTCATTCCACAATTTGCAAAGGGCTATGCTGCTATGCCTCCCACAGACACGTCAGCCCAGTTAGCCCAATCTAGGATCGGCTCCTTTGGGGCCGAGATAGATCGTGGGTATTTATGACCCCACGGGGCCGCGGGACACAAGCTCCTTTGGGCCCGTGAGTGCAATTTTTCACAAACAGTGATACGACTTTTGCAAGCTGTGGTGGCCGGCACCTGCTTTGTTGCTTGGGTTGGGCCCTCGTCGGCTCATTCGCGATGATGGCCTGATTTCCCTGATAGGCGCGGAACCTGGTAGGTGCGGAAATATGACAGATATTTGGTCGCCTTGGGTGGCGCTGTGGCCCGTCTGCTGCGCATTCCGACGATCGCGACCACTCATTCCGATCGATTGCGACCACTCATTCC
>CALFRN010000164.1 GCA_937919085.1 uncultured Reyranella sp. | reverse complement strand
GCCTTGGCGGCCTGACTTAAACCAAACAGCCTCCACCAGATCCGGGGCGGTTCAACCTTGCGTTTGTGTCTTCGTTTGATAGGATTGATCACGTGAAAAACAAAACACGGCAGTGAAGACCCCAGTGCAAGCGACCCTCAATCTCGCACTCATTGGCAATTGCACGATCAGTGCGTTGATCGACACGCAGGCTCGCTTGGTGTGGTGTTGCATGCCGCGCTTCGACGCAGATCCCACTTTCCACGCGCTGCTGGATTCTCGTGATGGGGTCGGTATAGACGGCACGTTTACCATAAACCTTCACAATCAGGTCCGTAGCGAACAGCAATACGACGCAGGCACTGCGGTGTTTCGCACACGTCTTTATGACGTCGATGGTCAGGGGGTCGAGGTCACAGATTTTGCTCCGAGGTTTTCCGATCACGGCCGCACGTTCAGACCCTCGCAGTTCGTCCGGCGCGTAAGGCCGCTAGGCGCCGCGCCGCGAATCCGCGTATTCCTGCGACCCAGGTACGACTGGGGCGCCAAAGTGCCTGAGACCACCAGTGGCAGCAATCACCTGCGATTTGTCATGCCTTCGGGGGTTCTGCGTTTGACCACCAATGCCCCACTCTCCTACATCACGCAGGAAACCCTGTTCACGTTGCGTGAACCCATCAGCTTCCTGCTTGGCCCTGACGAGACACTTGAGGGAGGCCTGGAGACAACTGCGCGTCGATTCGAGGAGCAGACTTGTCGCTACTGGCGACAATGGACCCGAGGGCTCGCGGTGCCACTGGAATGGCAGGACGAAGTGATCCGGGCGGCGATTACGCTCAAGCTATGTCAGTTTGAAGATACTGGGGCCATCGTCGCCGCCATGACCACTAGTATTCCCGAAGCACCGGCTACCCAACGAACATGGGATTACCGCTACTGCTGGCTGCGCGATGCCTTTTTTGTTGTGCGCGCACTCAACAGCCTCGCGGAAGTTGGGACGATGGAAGACTATCTTCGCTGGTTGCACAACATTGCCCAGGACGCACGCGGCGGCCATGTACAGCCGCTCTATGGCATAGGCCTCGAGAAGGAATTGCCCGAGTACGTCGTCGCGCACCTTTCAGGTTACCGTGGCATGGGGCCGGTGCGTGTAGGCAATCAGGCCTACAAACATCACCAGTACGATGTCTACGGAAACATCATTCTGGGTGCATCGCAGTCCTTTCACGATCGACGCCTGTTCAGGCGCAGCGATCTTGCTGACTTCGTGATGTTCGAATCCGTCGGTGAACGCGCTTGGGCGCTCTACGACCAACCCGATGCCGGAATGTGGGAATTGCGCACCCGAGCGCGGATCCATACCTCTTCAGCCTTGATGTGCTGGGCAGCTTGCGACCGTCTGGCCAAAGTCGCACGCACGCTGAATGCAGCGGAGCGTGCGGTGTTATGGCAGCAGCGCGCTGACACCATAAAGGAGCGGATACATGCCGAGGCCTGGTCAGGACGTCGCAACGCCTTCGTGGAAAGCTTCGGCGGAGAGCATCTGGATGCGAGCGTGCTGCTGATGGCTGAAGTGGGCTTTATCGATGCCCGCGACGAGCGGTTTCTCAAGACCTTTGCGCAACTCGAGCGCTATCTCTGCGACGGTCCGTTCATGCGACGCTACGAGGAAGCTGATGATTTCGGCAAGCCGGAAACCGCGTTCAATGTCTGTTCATTCTGGCGAGTCGACGCCCTGGCCCGGATTGGAAGGGCGGCAGACGCGCGGGACATCTTCGATGTCATGCTGTCGCACTGCAATCCGGTGGGTCTGCTTTCGGAAGATATTGCGCAGGGCACAGGTGAGCTCTGGGGAAATTTCCCACAAACCTATTCAATGGTCGGCATCATCAACGGGGCGGTACGTCTGTCGAGGCCGTGGGACGATGTGATCTAGCCGTAGAGGCTAGGTCTTTCCGAAATTAACATTGTCAGGCTGTGCCGCGCCGGGGGTGTCAGGGATTCTGTGTAAACGGCACGTTGTTTAAACCGGCAACAGCCGGTCTTCAAACTCAACAGTGAAGCGATTCAGTGCTGCTTTCTGGTGAGGTCGAGTGGCCCGAGGGAACTGCCCCCTCGGGCTCTCACAGATCCGGACGTGAATCTCTCGATTCATCCGGCTCTTCTCATCCATCACCCTACGAAAACAGATAGTCCCAATGCACAAACAGATGCGGCATTGAAACGCGACAACCGCGTAGCCATTGCCACGAACGCCGCTTGTGCCCACGTAAACGCTTGTATTTGTTCCGCGCCCAACGCCCCAGGCGTAACTCGATTCGGATCAGAAACCGCTTCAGCGGCTCGGGATAGAATGCCCCGTAATAGGCAATCCAGCCGCGAACCATCGGGTTCAACCGCGCGGCGATGTCTGGCAGTTTCGAGTGGATATTCCTGTTGATATTGAGACTACGGATCGCTTGATTCATCCGTTTCAGTGCCTTTCGGCTCACTCCAGGACCGAAGCCGGTAAACAGGTTGCCTTGCTTGTCTTGGACAGTTCGGGCGTGAAAACTGAACCCCAGAAAGTCAAAACGGGTCGTGGGATGTTCCCCGCGCCTCTTGTTGTCCTTGCAATACACCACCCGTGTTTTGTCCGGATGGAGTTCAAGTCGACAGTTGGCGAGTCGTTTCCGTAAAGCTTCTAAAAGGCGTTCAGCCTCCTGTTTACTGCGGCAATGACAGACCACATCATCCGCGTACCGTTCAAACGGCACGTTGCGATGATGACGCTGCATCCAGGCATCGAAGGCGTAGTGCAAATACAGGTTGGCCAACAACGGACTAATCACCCCGCCCTGCGGCACGCCACAGCTTGGAGATTTCACGGTGCCATCGGCCAACTGCACAGCGCACTTCAGCCAGCGTTCAATGTAGAGTCGGATCCATTTCTCCGGCACGTGCTTTTCGATCGCACGCATCATCAATCCATGATCGATGGTGTCGAAGAATGCTAGGATATCCAGGTCCACCACCCAGTCAAAAGACCAACAGTTTTGTCGCGCTCGCGCGACCGCCTGTTTGGCGTTCTTGCCCGGTCGGTAACCGTATGACCACGGATGGAATAACGCTTCCATTCGCGTTTCAAGCACTTCCTTCACTGCCATCTGAGCCACCCGATCGGCGACAGTCGGGATCTCCAGCGGACGGAATGTTCCATCCCCTTTAGGAATGAGGACTTGCCTGACAGGCTTGGGGTAATAACTCCCCGAGCTCATCCGATTCCACAACGTGTAGAGATTACCCCCCAACCGGCTCTGGAACGCCTGGATGCTTTCCTTATCGACACCGGGCGCGCCATTGTTGGCTGCCACGCGCTTCCAGGATCTCCAGATGATCCGCTTGGGGATCTCGAAGGGTTTGGTCTTGGTCGACGGATCATCCCGTTTCACGGTTGTCGCGTCGCCCTAAACCCCCCTGCGTCAGGCTAGTTGTCGCCTCAAGTTTTCCATCTTCGGGGTGGG
>CALFRN010000163.1 GCA_937919085.1 uncultured Reyranella sp. | reverse complement strand
TTCTGGATCGTCGAAGTCGGCGACGGCTTCGCCGCTTTCGAGGGCAAGCCGGGCAAGCATCTGCTCAATCCCATGGGTGGCGTGCACGGCGGCTGGGCGCTCACATTGATCGACAGCGTCGCGGGGATCGACAGCGTCGCGGGTTGCGCCGGGCACTCGCTGCTGCCGGCAGGCGTGGGCTACACTACAATCGAAACCAAGGGCAATTTTTCCCGGTCGTGCGGTCGATCGGCCGGGCCCTGGTGAAATTGCTGCCTGATGCGCGGATGGAGGGACTGGCCGGCGCCAATCACGGTATGCTGGATACCCATCCGGAAGCGGTCGGCAGGCTGATCGCGACATGAGGCCATGCTGCGCATTCATCCCTTCGTCATGGGTTACCTGATCGCCGCCGTCATGACGGGTGCCATCGCGGGCGCCTTCGTCAACCCCCAGGCGGCGTTCATCGGCGCCGTAGCCCTGTTCGGCGGCGCGCTCGTCAGTTGCTTCGTCTGCCAGTGGCGACCCGGTGTCGAGGCGCCGGCCTGGAAGCTCTGGCCGGTCGCCGTGTTCGCCAATCCACTGATGATCGCGGCGCTGGCTTTCATGGCCGCCGATTGGCAATGCGTGATCGGAGCTCGCCGGGGCTGGGGCTGCCTCGAGGCGGCGCTGGCGATTCTCGCCGCCGGGCTAAGTCTCGTGCCGCCGTTCGGCGGCCTGCTGTGGCGCTGGTGGAAGCGCCGGCGGGCTTCCGCGACCTAAGCCGCGATCGCCTTCGACAGGCGACCGCGGATCATCTCCTCGGCCTCGGCCACGATCCGCTCGACCAGATCCTTGCAGGAGGGCACATCATTGATGATCCCCATCACCGTGCCGGCCGACCAGATGCCGTGCTCCATGTCGCCGGTCTCGTAGACCAGACGGCCCTTGGCGCCGGCCACGACCGGCCCGATCTCCTCGATGGTCTTGCCCTCATGCTCCATCTCGATCGCCTTCTTGGCGATCGAGTTGCCGTAGACGCGGCTGGTGTTGCGCATGGTGCGCAGGATCAACGACGTCGAACGCTCGTCGCTGTCGACCAGCGCCTTCTTCACGTTGCCATGGATCGGCGCTTCCTTGGTCGCCATGAAGCGCGTGCCCATGTTGATGCCCTCGCAGCCCAGCGCCAGCGCCGCCACCAGGCCGCGCGCATCGCCGAAGCCACCCGACGCCAGCATCGGGATCTTGATGACGTTGGCCGCCGCCGGCAGCAGCACCAGGTTGGGCACGTCATCCTCGCCGGGATGGCCGGCGCATTCGAAACCATCCATCGAGATCGCATCGACGCCGACCTTCTCGGCCGAGACGCCATGGCGGACCGAGGTGCATTTGTGGATGACCTTGATGCCGGCCGCCTTGAGCTTGGGCAGGAACGGCTTGGGATTGTTGCCCGCCGTCTCGACGATCTTGATGCCGGAATCGATGATGGCGTCGATATATTCGCCATAGGGTCGCGGCACCAGTGTCGGCAGGATGGTGAGGTTGACGCCGAACGGCTGGTCCGTCATCTCGCGGCAGCGCTTGATCTCCTTGCGCAGGTCGTCGGGCGTGGGCTGCGTGAGGCCGGTGAGGATGCCGAGCGCCCCGGCGTTCGAGACCGCCGACGCAAGCTCGGCCCGGCCGACCCACTGCATGCCGCCCTGTACGATCGGATGCTTGATGCCGAACATCTCGGTGAAGCGCGTCTTGATCATCGTCGATTCCCCTGCCGCGTGGATTTGTTGTCCCCAGCATTAGCGAACCGTGACGACACCGGCCAGCCCCGGAATTGCCTTCCGCAGCGCGGATCAGTGGCTGTCGATGAAGGCCATCGAGTCATCGAGCGTGGGCGCCCGGGCGCGCAGCAACGACGACATCGCTGCCACGATGTCGATGTGGTCGACTTCGGGATAGAGCTTCATTTCGGCATTGCCACCCGCCGCCTGCCAGGCAGCAGCAAGTCGTACGGTGTTACGGGGATAGACGATGCGATCGACTTCACCGTGAAGCAACAGAACCGGCGGCAGCGCGCCCGCCGCGAAGGTTATGGGCTGCGTTGCGGGATCGTTGGCGCCGCCGAAGATATCCTGAAGCCGGCGAGAAGTGAGTGGCAGGAAGGCGTAGGGACCCGCCAGGCCGATGATGCCGGCAAGCTTCATCCGGTCGACACCGGCATCCGCGAGATAGCGGGTGTTGGCGGCCAGCATCAGGGCGCTGTGGGCGCCAGCGGAATGGCCCATCACTGTGAGCTTCTCTACGCCCACTCGATCGGCCGCCCACCGTGTGGACCGCGCGGCGTCCTCCACGAAGGCCGGGAAGCGCACTTCAGGATAGAGCCGGTAATCGGGCACGATCACCGTCAATCCGTTGGCCGCCAGGGCCTGGGCCACGAACAGATAGTCGGACTTGGTGCCGGAATCCCAGGAACCGCCATAGAGGAATATGACCGCCTTGCCGTCGGCGCGCGGTGTGTCAGGCCGATAGAGGTCGAGCTTCTGGCGCGGGTCGGTGCCATAGGGGATATCGGCCTCGAGCGTATAGCCTTTGCGCGAGACGGTCGTGTTGAGAAGCGCGGCGGGCGAGCAGCCGGCCAGCGTGGCGAGCAGGCCCGAAACCAGACCTCGCCGGGCCAGGCTCATGCAGAGGCGATGTCGCGGACAAGATCGGCCAGGGCGAGCGACGCGGTGAGACCTGGCGACTCGATGCCGAACATATTGATCAACCCCGGCACGCCGTGATCGGCCGACCCCTGTATCTGGAAGTCCTGGGCCGGTGCGCCGGGCGGCACGATCTTGGGCCGGATGCCGGCATAGCCCGGATGCAGCGCACCGTCCTTCAAATCGGGCCAGTACCGCCGCACGGCCGCGTAAAACTTGTCGGCGCGGTGCGGATCGACCTCGTAGTCGATCGTGTCGATCCACTCGACATCCGGGCCGAACTTGGCCTGTCCGCCGAGGTCGACCGTGATGTGCACGCCAAGACCGCCCGGCACCGGGACGGGGTAGATCAGGCGCGAGAAGGGCGAGAGTCCGGTCAAGGTGAAATAGTTTCCTTTGGCGTAGTACGCTGCCGGCACCTGATTGGATGGCATGCCGGTGATTTTTTTTGCCAGTGCCGGCGCGTGCAGGCCGGCCGAATTGACCACCAGCCGACAACTCAGGTTCATGGGCTCCTTGCCGCCTACCTCCAGTTCGACGCCGCCATTGACGGCGCGGCCCTGTAGCACCGGGCTGTGGAAGGCGACCATCGTGCCATGGCTCTCGGCATCTCCGCGCAGCGCCAGCATGTAGGAATGGCTGTCGATGATGCCGGTGCTGGGCGAGAGCAGCGCGGCGGTACAATGCAGATTGGGCTCCATCATCATCGCCTCGGGTGCCGCGAGCAGTCGCATACCCTCGACGCCATTGGCTTCGGCGCGGCCCTTGATGTCGGTGAGCATGTCGCTTTCAGCATCGTTGGTGGCTACGATCAGCTTGCCGCAGTTGCGGTGCGGCACGCCGTGCTCGGCGCAATAGGCGTAGAGCAGGCGGCGGCCGGCGACGCAGGTCTCCGCCATCAGGCTGCCCTTGCGGTAGTAGATGCCGGCGTGGATGACTTCGGAGTTGCGCGAACTGGTTTCGGTGCCGATGCCGTCGGCGGCCTCCACGACGATGACCTCACGGCCGGCAAGGGCAAGGGCGCGGGCCACGGCGAGGCCTACGACACCTGCACCGATCACAACGCAGTCGACGGTATCGAACGGGGACGAACTCATGGCCACATGCTAGAACCCGCCGTCGCGTTAGTCACGATGGAGTGGATGTCGCAGCATGAAAGGTGCGTTGGTAACCGGGGCGGGAATGCGGATCGGTCGCGCGCTGGCGCAGGCATTGGCCGCCGACGGCTTCTTCGTCTTCGTGCACTACAATCGCTCCGCCGCCGGTGCACGGGCCACGGTGGCGGCGATCGCCGCAGCAGGCGGCCGCGCCAAGGCCGTGCGCGCCGACCTGTCGTCGGCCCGCCAGGCCGAAGCGCTGGTTCCGAAATGCCGGGCGCGGGGAGTGCGGCTCACCTGCCTGGTGAACAACGCCTCGATGTTCAAGCTCGACCGGGCACCGACCGTCAGGGCGGCCGATTTCGACCTGAATATGGCGATCAATCTTCGCGCGCCGCTGCTGCTCTCCCAGGCGCTGGCCCGGCAGCTCCCGGCCAGCGAGTCCGGGCTGATCGTGAATGTGCTCGACCAGAAGCTGTTCAATCTCAATCCGGATTTTCTGAGCTACACGCTCTCCAAAATCGGGCTTCACGGCCTGACGACGCTGCTTGCCCAATCTTTTGCACCGCGCCTCAGGGTCGCGGGTATCGCGCCCGGCCTCACCTTGCGCAGCGGCAGCCAGACCGACGCCCGCTTCGCAGCCCAGCATACCGCCAATCCGCTCGGCGTCGGCGTCGCGACCGACGATCTGGCACGGGCCCTGCGCTTCATTGTGGCGACGCCGAGCTACACTGGTGACACGCTGATCGTCGACAGTGGTGAGCATCTCACGGGCCGACCGCGCGACATCGCGTTCGCCACAAAAGCGACCAAGTGACATGAGCCTCGGCACGGATCGGCGCATTTTCATTCGCGACCTTCGCCTGCAGGTCTCGATCGGTATTCACGACTTCGAGAAGGAGGAGCCACAGACCGTCGTGACCAACGTCGATCTCCTGCTCGGTCTTGCCGAAGCGGCGCATGGCGACAGGATTGCCAACGTGCTGAACTATGACGTCGTGCATGACGGGATCGTGGCGCTGGCGAAAAGCCGCCATTTCAATCTTCAGGAAGCGCTGGTCGACGCCATCCTCGAACTCTGTCTGGCGCAGCCAGGCGTCATCGAGGCGCGCGTCTCGACCGAGAAGCCCGACGTCTACAAGGATTGCCGCGTCGGTTATGAAGCGGTACGCCGCCGCACCGCTGGCTGAGCTGGCCCCTCATGGCCGATCCGTCCGCCGGCGCGCTGAAGCGCGCCACTCTGGTTCTGCTTTTGGCGGCACTGATCTGGGGTTCGATGATCCCGGTGCTGGCGGCGCTGGCCGAACACTATGACAAGTGGCTGCTGTCGTGGCTGCGGTATGTGCTGGGCCTGCCGGTCCTGTGGCTTGCGGTCCTGTGCAGCCGCCCGCCGCCGGCCACGCCGCGGCCGCTGCAGCCCGGCCGGTTGATCCGGCTCGGCGCTGCCATGACGGCCTTCTCGGTGCTCTACACATTCGGTGTCGCCAACGCCCATCCTGCCACCGCGGCCATCGTGCTGATGTGTGGGCCGATCTGGGCCACCATCCTGTCGCGCCTGCTGCTGCGGGCAGCGCCGCCGCCGGGCTTCTACGTTACCCTCGTGCTGGTGGTTGGGGGCGGTGTCCTGGTCGTTCTGGGCACGCCAGGCCGGCCCGCGGGCGGTCTTGGCATCGAAGGTGGCGAGATCCTGCTGGTGATCGCCCAGCTGTGCTGGAGCTGGTACTCGATTCGGGCTCAGCAGTGGCTGGCCGACCGTGGCCAGATGGCGTTGTCGGCGCTCACCTCCAGCGTGGCCAGCGTGTTGCTGGCAGTGGTCTGCCTTGTGGTCTGGGCGACGCTCGGCATCGACCTGCCGACGCGTGCGCCGACACCGATCGAAGGCGGCATGATCGTATGGATCGGGGTCCTCGGCGTGGCGGTGGCGGTGCTGCTGTGGAATACCGGCGTGTCGCTGGTTGGCGTTCCGGTGGCCTCGCTGTTCTCCAACTCCGCGCCGGTATTCGCCATCGGCCTCGCCGCGCTGATGGGGTTCGAGCCGAGCTGGCTGCAACTCGCGGGCGGCGTCGTCGTGATGGGAGGCATAGCACAGTTGCAGATCCGCCAGATGCGCGCGACCCGGCCGGGAGCAAACGCGCGATGACGCAAGCCGGTCGCCGCCACTTGTTCGGCGCCTTCGCGGCCATGATCTTCGTGGGCGCAAGCTGGGGCGCCAACGTGCCCGTGTCCAAGGTGATGCTGGAGCATTTCGACCTGATCCCGATGTCGGCGATCCGGACGACATCGGCCGCTGTCGTGCTCGGCATCCTGTTGCTGCTGGTCGAAGGCGTGCGCGCCCTTCGCATCGACGTCGGCTTGCGCCGGTTCGTCCTGCTTGGACTGATGATGGGAGGTTTTTTCACGATTTATACGCTCGGCATCCAGTTCAGCAATCCAATCTCCGCCGCCGCCGTCCAGGTCGCGGGCCCGCTGGTCTCGGCGGCCACCGTGCGGCTGGTTACCGGCCTCAGGTTCGATCGCGGGTTTCCAACAGCACTCGCGTTGACGCTGCTCGGCGGGTTGATCCTGGCCTCCGGCAGCTTCATGGGCGCCGGAACCGTCACCCTCGGAGGCGGCGAGATCGTCGTGCTGCTCTCAAATGCACTGTGGACGCTCTACAGTATCAAGGCCCAGGCGTGGTTCGACCGCGCCAGCCAGCTCCATCGGACCTATGTCGCTTCGCTGTCGGCAATGAGCTGGATGATCCTCCTCAGCCTCGGGCTGATCGCGCTCGGCTGGGCGCGCTCGCCCTTCGCCGTCACCGACGGCTGGGTATGGACGCAGCTCCTGATGGTGGCGGTGTTCGCCAGCGGTCTCGGCGGCTACTTCTGGAACGTAGGTGCGAGCCGGCTCGGCGTCGCCGTTGCGTCACTTTGGGTGAATCTCGTGCCGCTTTTCGCCGTGCTTTGGTCGATGGCCTATGGCTTTATGCCCAACGCCTATCAGATCGTGGGCGGCCTCGTGGCGTTGAGCGGCGTGGTCTACATGCAATGGCGCAAACTGCAGACGATGCCTCGCTGAGATGGACTTTCCGAATCATGGCCGATCCCATTCTCGCCTCGCGGGGCTGCCGCTGGATTGACGTTCCCGGTGCCGCCGACGAACGCGGCCAGGTCAATTTCCTGGCGTTCGACGGCCGGCTGGGCTTTGCGCCTCGGCGTCTGTTCTGGCTGCATCACATCGCACCGGGCCAGTGGCGGGGCCGCCATGGACATCGAGAGTCCCACCTCGTGACCCTGATTCTGAACGGTGCCTGCACGGTTCACCTCGACGACGGCACCGTCAAGGAGACGGTGGTACTCGACGACCCCGCCCAGGCACTGCACATTGGACCCTTCGTTTGGCACGAGCTCACTGATTTCGCGCCGCAGACGGTCGTCCTGGTCATCGCCTCCACGCTTTACGACGAGACCGAATATTTGCGCGACTACGAGACCTTCAGGCGTGAAGTCGCGGGTAGAGGGGCATGATTCCGTTTCTTGACATGAAAGCGATCTACACCGAGCTGAAAACCGAGCTCGATGCGGCCTACGCCCGGGTCATGGAATCCGGCTGGTACGTGCTTGGCCGGGAAGTCGAGGCGTTCGAGGCGGAGTACGCAGCTTTCTGCGGGACCGAACATTGTATCGGCCTTGCCAACGGGCTCGAGGCGCTGGAGCTGGTGCTGCGCGCCTGGGACCTCGGCCCTGGCGACGAGGTCATCGTGCCGTCCAACACCTACATTGCGACCTGGCTCGCGGTGACGGCGGTCGGTGCCACCGTCGTGCCGGTGGAGCCGACGCCGGCCGGCCCCAATATCGATCCCGACCGGATCGCGGCGGCGGTCTCGCCGCGCACCCGGGCGATCATGCCGGTCCATCTCTACGGCGAGCCGGCCGACATGGATGCCATCGTGGCGTTGGCCGATCGGCGGGGCATCAAGGTGATCGAGGACGTGGCGCAGTCGCAGGGCTCGAAAGTGCGTGGCCGGCGCGCCGGCGCCATCGGGCATGCCGGCGCCCACAGCTTCTTTCCGACCAAGAACATCGGCGCCTATGGCGACGGCGGTGCGGTCACCACCGACGATCCCAAGCTTGCAGAGCGGCTGCGGACCTTGCGCAACTACGGCAGCCGGGTGAAGTACGTGAACCTGGAGCGCGGCTACAATTCCCGGCTCGACGAACTGCAGGCAGCATTCCTGCGGGTCAAGCTGACCAGACTCGATGCCTGGAACGAGCGCCGCCGTGCCGTTGCGGCCCGCTATGGCGACCGGCTCGCTGGTATCCCGGGCCTTGACCTGCCGCGGGCGCCGCAGTGGGCCGAGCCGGTATGGCATCTCTACGTCGTCCGTACCGGCCGCCGCGCCGAGCTTGCGGCCGCCCTAGACAAGTCGGGCATCGGTTCGCTGATCCATTACCCGATACCGCCGCATCTGCAGCAGGCCTATGCCGACCTGGGATTGCCCAAGGGCTCGTTCCCGCTCGCCGAGTCGCTGGCCGAGACGGTGCTGAGCTTGCCGATGGGGCCGCATATGACGCCGGAAGCGATCGACGAGGTGGCAGCCGTGGTCCGCAAGACGCTCTCCTAGCCGGGCAGGCCCAGCCGCTCACCGCGATAGGCACCGCTCATGACCCGCTCCCACCACGGGCGGTTGTCGAGGAACCAGCGCACGGTCTCGCGCAGGCCGCTGTCGAAACTATGCCGCGGCTTCCAGCCGAGCTCGTTCTTGATCTTGCTGGCATCGATGGCGTAGCGGGCGTCGTGGCCGGGCCGGTCGGTGACGAATTCGATCAACCTATCGTGCGGCCGGTTCGGACTTTCCGGCAGCATCTCGTCGAGCAGGGCGCAGATGGCGCGTACGACATCGATGTTCCGCCGCTCGCTGTCGCCGCCGACGTTGTAGGTCTCGCCGGGGCGGCCGTGGCGCAGCACCAGGGTCAGGGCCTCGGCATGATCCTCGACGTGCAGCCAGTCGCGGACGTTCTCGCCCTTGCCGTAGACCGGCAGGCGTTCGCCGCCCAGCGCGCGCAGGATGATCAGCGGCACCAGCTTCTCGGGAAAATGATAGGGTCCGTAATTGTTCGAGCAGTTGGTGGCGAGCGTCGGCAGCCCGTAGGTGTGATGCCAGGCGCGCACCAGATGATCCGAGGCCGCCTTGCTGGCGGAATAGGGCGAGTTGGGCTGGTAGGGCGTAGTCTCGGTGAACCTGCCCGTGGCGCCCAGCGAGCCGAACACCTCGTCGGTCGAGATGTGCTGGAAGCGGAAGCGGGCACGCCCCGTCTCGTCGAGGGTGCGCCAGTGGGCGAGCGTCGCTTCCAGCAGCGTGTAGGTCCCGGAGACATTGGTCGCAATGAAGGGAGCGGCACCGTCGATCGAACGGTCGACATGGCTTTCGGCCGCCAGGTGCAGCACCGCTTCCGGCTGCACGTCGCGGAAGACCGCGTCGAGCGCGGCGCGATCGCAGATATCGACCTTGAAGTGTCGGTGGCGGCTGCTGGTCCGGGCCTCGGCCAGGGAGTCCAAGTTGCCGGCATAGGTCAACTTGTCGACATTGGCGATCGACCAGTCGGTATCGCGGACGATGTGGCGGACGACAGCGGAGCCGATGAAGCCGGCGCCGCCGGTAACCAGAATCCTCATTCCGCGTCGTTCCTGGAGGCGCCGGCCACGTTCAGTGATGCAGTATCTGGCTGAGGAACAGCTTGGTCCGTTCGTTCCTCGGATTGGCGAAGAACTCCTCCGGCTCGTTCTGTTCGACGATCTCGCCGAAGTCCATGAAGATCACGCGGTCGGCGACGGCGCGGGCGAAGCCCATTTCATGCGTCACCACCAGCATGGTCATGCCTTCGCCGGCCAGCTCGATCATGACGTCGAGCACCTCCTTGACCATCTCCGGATCCAGCGCCGAGGTCGGCTCGTCGAACAGCATGACCTTGGGCTGCATGCAAAGCGCGCGGGCGATCGCCACGCGTTGCTGCTGGCCACCCGAGAGTTGGCCGGGATACTTCAGGGCCTGCTCGGGAATGCGCACGCGATTCAGCAACCCCATGGCGATTTCCTCGGCGTCCTTCTTGGGCATCTTCTTCACCCAGATCGGCGCCAGAGTGAGGTTCTCGAGGATGGTGAGATGCGGAAACAGGTTGAAGGACTGGAACACCATCCCGACTTCGCGGCGGATCGCCTCGATGTTCTTGACGTCGTTGCTGAGTGTCACGCCATCGACGACGATGTCGCCGGCCTGGTGTTCCTCGAGGCGGTTGATGCAGCGGATCAGGGTCGATTTGCCGGAACCCGACGGACCGCAGATGACGATCTTTTCGCCTTCCTTCACGTCGAGGTTGATGTCGGACAGGACGTGGAACTGCCCGAACCACTTGTTGACCGCCCTCATCTCGATGACGGAGGGAATGTTGGACAGATCGCGGACGGCTTTGGCTGCCATGCAGTGTTCCCTGACGGCGCCTAGCGGCGCGTCCCCCTGTTGAGTTCGACCTCGAGGTGCTTGCTGTACCGCGAGACCGAGTAGCAGAAGATGAAGTAGATGAGCGCGGCAAACATGTAGATCTCGGCGGGAAAGCCGGCCCAATTGGGGTCGACCAGCGCCTGGTTGGCGGTATTTAGGAAGTCGAAAATGCCGATGATCAGCACCAGCGAGGTGTCCTTGAAGAAGCCGAGGAAGGTGTTGATCAGCGGCGGGATCACCACGCGCAGCGCCTGCGGCAGGATGATCAGTGCGGTCTTCTGCACATAGTTGAAGCCCAGCGCCTCGGCCGCCTCGTACTGGCCCTTGGGGAGCGACTGCAGGCCGCCACGAATGACCTCGGCGATGTATGCCCCGGCGAACAGGATGATGGCGACCTGGGCGCGGAGAAATTTGTCGAACGTGACGCCGCTTGGCAGGAACAGCGGCAGCATCACCGAGGCCATGATCAGCAGGCTGATCAGCGGCACGCCGCGGATCAACTCGATGAAGCCCACGCAGAGGGCCCGGATCAGCGGCAGGTCGGAGCGCCGGCCCAGTGCCAGCAGGATGCCGTACGGAAAGGCGAAGACCAGGCCATACGACGCGAGGATCAATGTCACCGGGATGCCGCCCCACAGGCCGGTCTCGACGTAGCTGAGCGGCTCGATGTCGAGGCTCCAGGCCGGCAGGACTCCGGCGATGCGAAGCGCGAGGCCGATCAGGCCGATGGCGGCCAGGAAACGATAGGCGTTCATTTCGCCCGTGTCCGCGATCGCTTTGCGCAGGCTCATGCCGATGCCGCCGACCAGCAGCGCGATGGCGAGGAAGAGGCTGATCGGGAGGTGGATCTGGCCGAACATCATCAGGAAGGTGATGAACGACCCGACGGTCCAGATCACGAGCAGCCGCCAGTTCCACATGCGCCGGTCGGAGGTCAGGACCAGCATCGCCAGCAGGGTGATGGAGGCAACCAGGGGCCGCCACTGCTGTTCGTAAGGGAAGGTCCCGAAGAAGATCAGGCGGTACTTCTCGATGATCAGCGCCCAGCAAGCGCCCTGGCCATGGCATTCGCTTCCGGTTTCCGCCGTGATGTTGGCGGTGAAGACCGCCCACTCGAGAAAAGACGACAGGATCGAGCCGACGAAAACCACCAGCACTACTGTGATGATGCCGTTGACCCAGCTGCTGAACAGATTCCGGCGCATCCATCCGAGCGCGCCGCGCTCGACCAGCGGCGGAGCGAGTTGCCGGCGTTCGCCGGTGGGGAGGGAGTCGGTCATCCTCAGCGCTCCGTCAGGGCGATGCGCCTGTTGTACCAGTTCATGAAAGCCGAGATCGACAGGCTGACCGACAGGTAGGCCGCCATGATGAGGAGGATGTTCTCGATCGCCTGGCCGGTCTGGTTGATGGTGACGTTGATCGAGGCCACCAGATCGGGATAGCCGATGGCGATGGCGAGCGAGCTGTTCTTGGTGATGTTGAGATACTGGCTGGTCATCGGCGGCACGATCACGCGCAATGCCTGAGGCAGCAACACAAGGCGCATCGCCAGGCCGCGCGACAGACCGAGGGCTGCCGCAGCCTCGCTCTGCCCCTTGTGCAGAGCCAGGATGCCCGAGCGGACGATCTCGGCCACGAACGCCGAAGTGTAGAGCACCAATCCGACCAGCAGCGCCGTGAACTCTGGCTGAATGACCGCTCCGCCCTCGAAGTTGAAGCCTTTGAGCGCAGGCCAGCTCATAGCCGTCGGCGCCCCGCCGGCAAGCCAGACCAAGGCGGGCAGGCCGAGCACGACAGCGATGCCGGCGGATATCGAAGGAAAGGGCTGGCCAGTCGCGTCCTGGCGCTTCTTCGCCCAGCGGTGCAGGGCGATCGCGCCGGCGATGCCGGCCAGAAGGCCGACGGCCATCCATTTATGGATCGGGTCGGTGACCGGGACGGGAAAGTAGAGCCCGCGGTTACTGAGGAACACCGAGTTCCAGAACGCGCTGATGGCCTGGCGCGGTCCGGGAAAAGCCTCGCTGATCAGCTTGTAGAACAGGAACAGCCACAGCAGCAGCGGCACGTTGCGGAATGCCTCGACATACCATTCGCAGATCTTGCTGAGCAGCCAGTTGGGCGAGAGCCGGCCGACGCCGACCAGGGTTCCGAGGATGGTGCTGAGGATGATGCCCAGAACGGCGACGCGCAGGGTGTTGAGAATGCCGACCCAGATCGCCCGCGCATAGGTGCTGGCGGGCGAGTAGGAGATCATCGTATCGCCGATCTCGAAACCGGCTTCGCGCCCGAGATAGTCGAACCCGCTGGCGATTTTCTGGCGATTGAGGTTGTCGAGGGTGTTGCCGATGAGATACCAGGCAAGCGCCGCGACGAGGCCCACGACGACGATCTGGAAAACCCAGCCGCGGATAACCGGATCGTTCCAGGGAGCAACCTTCACGCGAGGCGCGGAGCCGAGTGCCTCGACAGCCATGCGCTAGTCCCTTCCCGCCTGCAGCGATTGTTCAGCGTTCATTCCGGTCGATATTGATCGCAGTGTAGGAGGGAATTCCATGCTTGCAACCGGCCAAAGCCAAACCACCGCCGACCCGTTTGGCGGGCGGCGGTGGTCCGGTTCTTGCTGGCTACTCAGCCCCAGCGCGTGGGGACGTCAGCGGATCGGCGGGGCGTACTGCAGGCCGCCTTTGGTCCAAAGTGCGTTCTGGCCGCGCTCGATCTTGAGGGGCGAGCCAGGACCGACGTTGCGGTCGAAGCTTTCGCCGTAGTTACCGACCTGCTTGATGATCTGGTAGACCCAGTTGTCGGCAACCCCGAGGGCCTTGCCCATGCCTGGCGTCGTGCCGAGGATGCGCTTGATCGTCGGATTGTCGCTCTTCAGCATTTCATCGACGTTCTTCGAGGTGATGCCATATTCCTCGGCCTCGACCATGGCGAACAGTG
Organism: uncultured Reyranella sp.; assembly: GCA_937919085.1. Taxonomy (GTDB): domain Bacteria; phylum Pseudomonadota; class Alphaproteobacteria; order Reyranellales; family Reyranellaceae; genus Reyranella. Next base: position 11,549 of record CALFRN010000163.1, on the reverse strand, counting down.
CCCAGCGCACGATGTCGGCAAACTGGCTGTCGCCGTGGCGAACGACCGGTCCCAGCGGTTCCTTGGAGATGATCTCCGGCAGGATGACGAAGTCCTCGATCGTGAGCGGTGCCGGCACGTTGGCAGCACGTGTCGCGGCAAGGCTGGACGCGTCCGTAGTGTAGACGTCGCAGCGGCCGGAGAAGAAGGCTGACCTGATCTCGTCGACCTTCTCGATGACCACAGGCTTGAAGGTCATCTTGTTGGCGCGGAAGTAGTCGGCGAGGTTGAGTTCGGTGGTCGTGCCGGGCGCGACGCAAACCGTTGCGCCGTTCAATTCCTTGGCGTTCTTCACGCCGAGCTTCTTGGGAACCATGAAGCCCTGGCCGTCGTAGTAGGTGACCCCCGTGAAGTCGAACCCGAGCGCGGTGTCGCGCGTCAGCGTCCAGGTCGTGTTGTTCGACAGCATGTCGACTTCACCCGACTGGAGCGCCGTGAAGCGCTGCTGCGAGGTCAGCGGAACGTACTTCACCTTGTCGGCATCGCCGAAAATGGCGGCGGAAACCGCGCGACAAACATCGACGTTCAGACCGACCCACTTGCCCTGGGTATTGGCCAGATGGAAGCCGGCGGTGCCCGTTCCGACGCCGCAGAGCAGTTGGCCGCGCGCCTTAATGGCGTCGAGTTCTTTACCGGCATAAGCCGTTCCCGCAGTGCCCAGAACGACCGCAGCAATTCCAGCGGTCGCTACCATCATAACCTTACGCATGCTGCCCCCTTGTTTGGTTGAACGTTAGAGATTGTCCACTGCGGCGAGCCGGCAGGCAACAGGCCAAACATGGCCTTCACCCCGCCGCGGGCAGTGAGCCTCAAGGATCGTCGGTCAGAGACGATCCGCGCCTTGGGCGGCGAACGGGTTCTTCGACCAAGGCTCGGAGTCCTGCGAGCCGCGGAACCAATCGCCGAACGAACGCGATTTGCGGCCGGGGCTCGCACGAACGATTTCCTGCTGCCACTGGCGGTAGGCTACCAGCGCCTCGCCGGCCAAGATGCCGTTGCCGCCCTTGTCCGATATATAGGGCGCCGGATCGACGAATTGGCCGTTCACGACCACCGAAAAATGCAGGTGCGCGCCGGTCGACCTGCCGGTCGAGCCGACGTAGCCGATGAGGTCGCCTTTGCGGACGCGGCTGCCAGGTCCCATTCCGGCGGCGAAGCGCGACATGTGGGCGTACAGGCTCTCGAAATTGTCGGCGTGGCTGATCTTCACGGTACGACCGTAGTTGAAGTACCAGCCTTGGTGGCTGATGACACCATCGGCTGCAGCGAAGATCGGCTCGCCGGTCTTGCCCTCGAAGTCAATTCCGTTGTGGAAGCCGCCGCCGCTCTTGCGACCGTAGTAGCGGCGAATGCCGAACGGCGATGAGATACGCGCGCCTGGACGCGGATCGGTCAGGGCCGTACCGCCCAGTCTCCGGCCGTCATTGTCGAACCAGCCTTCCGGCTGGTTGGGGGGCGAGAACCACCAGAATGACTGCTTGCTCTGGCCGTCTCCGAGGCTGGCGAGGAGCAGGCGCGGCGACCCGTCGACGGTGCGGCCCTGAAGAACCTCGAGATTGGCGGTCGCGGGCGCGAAGCCCGACAGTGCCCGGGTCAATTCTTTGAGTGTCGCTGCACTGGCGCCGGCCGGTACCAGGCTGGAGACCAGCGTCGCATTGCTCGCCTTGATGACGGTTACCGAGCCGTTGACGATCGACCGGGCGCCCGGGCCTGATGCCGAGGTCGTGCTGGGCACTGTGGAGACGCGCTGATCGTCGCTTTCCGTCGCACCGGGGGCGAGCTTGAAACCGAAAGTACCGTCAGCCCCGCGCTCCAGTTCCACGGCGAGCGAACTGGTCGAGTAGAGTTGCAGCGCGACCAGGCGCTTCGGCTTGTCTGAACCTTGTGACGCCATGACAGCGCGCCCCGAGTTGGCGGCCTTCACTTCCGGCTGGTCCAGCGCTTTGTTGACGGCATCAGCGGCTGCCATGGCATCCGCCGGATCAACCTTGAGGCTGACAAGTTGTTCGATCACCGAGCCGTCGCTGCCAATGGAGAAGGGCTGAACGTCGGCGGCAGGTGCTGCATTGGCGACTGGCGCGGCTTTGACCGGCGCACGGAGCTGCTTTTTGCTGGGGGCCTTCACCTGGGCGAACGAACTGGCGGCGCAGAAGAGTTGAAGCGTGGTAATGGCGAGGGTAGCAGCCACCAGAGCGCGGACGGTTCTCCAGCCTTGGTCGCGCGTTGTCCTGAACGCCATCAGCCTCTCCCCACTACATCCAACACGACACTCTCGGCTTGGAGGCTATTGCAGAGGAGATATCGATCTTCCCCAGATCAACATCTCTTCACGGCGCCTCACTACGGGATACTGGCCATGGACTATCCACAAGTCCAACAAAAAGTTGCAAAAATGCAACACCCGTGCAATGTACTTAACTCTCTCTAAACGAACGATTTTTTGACCTATGGGCGACGCCGATCCCGAAACGTCGCAGGCACCGGGTCGCCTGCCCGGGTGGCTTCCCGCAGTGCCGGGTAGCGCGCCAGCAGACCGGCAGCCTCGGCCATTTCTTCGACGTCATTGAACATGGGAATTCCGGCGCGCTCCATGGTTGCGAACCAGTCGGCCTTGCCGGGCAGGGTTCCCATCATGCTGTGCAAAACCGGTATTGGGGCTGCGGCGGCGAGGCCGGCAAGTCGGTCAATCACAGGAGCGGCATCGACCATGAATGGCACGACATGGATCATCATCACCATGTCGTAGGCTAGAGCGGCGTGGTTCAGGGCTGCTTCCAGGGCCCATCCAAAACGGTCTTCCCGGGCGTCGGCAAGCAGGTCGATCGGATTGGCAACCGATGCCTCGGGTGGCAGCCGCTGGCGCAGTACTTCGGCCATGGCAGGTGGCAGGGCGCCGAGGTCCAGTCCTTCGAGCGACGCACGGTCGGCGCAGATCACACCGGGGCCGCCGGAATTGGACAGAATCAGGGCACGACTGCCCAGTCCCTGGGGAAAGCGGCCGAACACTTTTGCCGCGAGCAGCAGCCGGCGCAGGCTTTCCACCCGGATGACGCCGCAAGAGCGACAGAAGGCGTCGATGGCGGCATCGTCGTTGGCGACTGCGCCTGTGTGAGCGGCGGCGGCCCGTCCGCCGATTTCGGTACGGCCGCCGAACAGGGCGATCACCGGCTTGACGGCCGCGACGGCGCGGGCGATTTGCCGAAAGCGCTCGTGATCCTCAATCGATTCGACATACAGAAGTGCCACTCCGATCTCCGGACGCTCGCCCAACCACGCAAGATAGTCCTCGACGCCGAGGTGGATGGCGTTGCCAACCGAAACCACCGACGTCAGCGGCAGATCGCGGGCATTGGCCTTGTCGATGAATTCCTCGGCGAGCGCGCCGGATTGAGAGATGAAGGCCAAGCCATTGCCGGCGGCGGCGGCCGATCCGGGCGGCAGATCGCGCAGGAAGGTGGCGGCAAAGCGCCACTGCGGGTCGAGATGAATAATCCCGGCGCAGTTCGGTCCGGCGATCGTGAGGCCGCGCTCCGCCGCGAGCTTCAACAACTCCTCGCTGCGTGCAACCCCGATCGGCCCGGCCTCGGCGAAGCCGCCGGGCAGAATGAGGAGGTTGCGAATGCCGCGATCGGCCGATTCGCGAACGGCGTCAAGGATGGCGTCGGGACGGATCACGATGACCGCGAGATCGACCGGCGGGGCGATGGCGCTGACCGAGGTCACCGACTGGTAACCGAATATGGTGCCGCCCTTGGGGTTGACCGGTACCACGCGGCCGCCATATCCCGCTTGGCGCAACATCTGCATGATGGCACCACCGGATGACGTTGCGCGCTCGCCGGCGCCGACCACCGCAATGCTGCGGGGTGCGAAGAATGGCGAAAGGTCGCGGACAGGAAGGTTCATGTCGTGCCGTTGCAGCACAGGTGACGAAGGAGGACAAGCTGGCTGATCCGATCGAACTTCTTATCCAGGGCCATGCCCATGACCTCGGCGACGGCTTTGCCGTGCGACGCGTGCTTCCGAGTGCCAAGCGCCGCATGGTCGGTCCGTTCATTTTCTTCGACCATTTCGGTCCGATGGATGTGCCGCCGGGCGGCGGTATGGAAGTGCGACCGCACCCGCACATTGGTCTCGCCACGGTGACGTATCTGTTCGCGGGGGGGATATTCCATCGCGACAGTTTGGGCTTTGCCCAGCCGATCAAGCCCGGTGACGTCAACTGGATGACGGCGGGCAGTGGCATCGTGCACAGCGAGCGCACGGAGCCGGAAATGCGCAGGACGGGTTTTCGCATGCACGGCGTCCAGACGTGGGTGGCGCTGCCCAAGGCCCATGAATCCGCTGCGCCGGCTTTCGAGCATGTCGAGGCCGCGCGTCTGCCAGCATGGCGCGAAGGAGAAGCCGCGTTCCGCCTGATTGTCGGCACATATGCTGGGCGTATTGCGCCCACCACACACTTCTCGCCGATATTCTATGTCGCCGTGGAGATGGGGCCGGGCGCGAAAATCGTCGTGTCCCCGGAACATGCCGAGCGAGCAGCCTATGTTGCCGAAGGTGGTGTCGTGGTCGGCGATCGCGCCATGGCGGTGGGAGACCTCGCGGTGTTGACCGAAGGGCAGGAGGTCGGGATCGTGGCCGGCGCGGAGGGCGCGAAGGTCATGCTGTGCGGCGGCGCTGCGATGGACGGGCCGCGCCACATCTGGTGGAATTTCGTGGCCTCGACCAAGGAGCGGATCGAGGAAGCAAAGGCAGATTGGAAGAACGGCCGGTTCGCCACGGTGCCGGGCGATCCGGAATTCATTCCCCTGCCGGATCGCTGATCGCACTCACGGGGCGGGAGGAGCCGTCCAGGTCGTCTCCTCGTCGAGCGGATAAACCGGTCGCGGCAGTTTGGTCCAGGTGAAGTTCGCCAGCACCGGTGACGTGAGGCCGGGGCAGTCGACTTCGTAGATCTGTTCGGGCCTGAAGAATTCATCGAAGCCGCCACGGAAATGGCCACGGCTCTTGACCACGACGACCCGTGCCCGGGCGATGTCGAGGTCGAACATCTCGAACTGACGGGGATCCATGCACTGGCAGCGATTGCTGATGACCACGATCTGGATGCCGCCCAGGTCGAGCAGTACCGAGGGACCCATGTCCGATGAAACATTCCTCAGCACGCCGCGCCGGCCGATGTAGCGGCCGTCCGACAACTTCAGGATCTTGGCCTCGCAGTCAAAGGGCAGGGAAAACTCCTGATGCTCCTGCGTATTCAGTGACGCGGTGAAGATGGTGCCTTCACCCAGCGCGTGGGCCTTCGCTGCGAGAGCGGCGTCGTTGAACACGCCGAAGATGACGTCCTTGGCGCCGGCTCTTTTCAGCGCGCGCAACAGGTACGTGGTGTTGCCGCGCCCGCCGCCCCCGGGGTTATCGGCAACGTCGGCCAGAATGATCGGTTTGCGGCGACGGTCGCGGCCAACCGAGACGGCAAGCTGGACTGCATCGCCGAGCGACATCATCGCGCGCTTGAAGCGCTCCCTGGTGTTCCAGGCGCGCATGGCGATGTCGGTCGCGAGGCCGGCCGCGGCCTGGCGGTTGCCGTTGCGTGCAGTGACCACGGCGGTAAGACCATTCTTCGGGCTGTCGCTGTAGGCGAAGCCCGCCATCACCGACACGTTGAGAATGTCGTCTCCCACTTTGGTCTGGCCGTACTTGATGAGGTCGGCATACGGCCCCTTGGCGGTGAGCAGCGATATCTGGGGAGCAACGATCGGCACCTTGACCATTTCGACCACTGTCCCGGCCCCGGCAAGACATTCGCGCATGTGCCTGGCGGCTTCGACGCCACGTTCGTAGATGTCGATATGCGGGTTCTCGAGATAGCCGACGAACACCGAGATATTGTCGATCATCCGGCGTGAGACGTTGGCATGCAGGTCGAACACGGCGACCACCGGGACATCGCGCCCGACGATGCGGCGCACGAGCTCGAACAGGTCGCCGTCGGGATCGTCAGTACCCTGCGCCAGTGCCGCGCCATGACTGGAAATGAACACCGCCTCGAGCGGCAGAGCCGCCTTGAGGCCGGCTTCGATTTCGCGCAGGTAGTCGCGGAAGAAGCTTTCTTCGACCGGACCGCCGGGTTGGGCGAGCGATACGCGGAGTGGCACAGGCGTCCAGTTGCCGGTGCAATCCATCTCTGTGAAGAAGCCGGGCAGGTCCGGCATCGTGATCGATGCACCGGAGCGCGCCTCGCTCACGATGCGATTGCCACGGATATCGACATCCTGCTCGAAATCGGCTGCTGTGGTGACAGGCGAAAATCGGTTGCACTCAATGGCGAAGCCGAGAATGGCAATTCGCGGGTTGTCCTGGGACAATAACTCCTCCTAGCGCTGGCGGGCCAGAAACGCCTCGACCAACTGGTTGAACGTATCGGCCTGCTCGAAATATGGCGAGTGGCCGGAATCGGCAATAAGGGTGGATTCTCCGCAGGGCAGGGTTGCCGCGATGGAGCTCGCCAGGAAAGCCGGGAAGACCACGTCCTCGCCGCCCGCGATCAGAAACGTGGGAACGCGGAAGGCGCTCAACTCCGTCGTTACGCGGCTTGCCGTGCGGCGCAGGGCGGCGCGCAACTTCTCCTTGTCGAGCGTTCCTGCCATCTCGTCGATGCTTCGATACAGAAGATGCAGCATCGGACTTCGCTCCGCCGCGCGAGCTCCCATAGCGGGATGGATGCCGTTGGCGGCGCCGTCCTTGAGTTTGGCTTCAGCGCCCTTCAGCCACTCGTCATACCGTGTGCCGCCGCTCGGGTCGCATTGGCGGCGGTCGAGCGTGCCCGACGTTGAACTCAGCACCAGCGCCTTCACGCGCGCCGGGCACGAGATGGCATATTCCAGCATCGTCCAACCGCCCATCGATTGGCCAACGAGCCGCACCTCGGCAAATTTCAGATGATCGATCAGAGCGGCAAGGTCGCCGGCGTAGTCGGCGGGATCCGGGCCGCCGGCCATGGTGTCGGACGGCGTAAAGCCGCGATGGGCGAAGGTGACGCAGGTGTAGTGTGGCGCGAAGTGCGCGACCTGCTGCCACCAGCTGAGGTGATTGCCGCCCAGGCCGTGTGCGAACAGCAGCGCCGGTCCGCTGCCCGATACCTCGTAATGGAGGTTGCCGAACGGACGCTTGAGCCGGCCGACAGTGCGCTTGGGAGCGCTGTAAGTAGTCACGGCTGGTCCTCTCAGAAGACGACGAGCTTAGAACCCATGGCGCCAAGCGGCCAGCGGCCAGCGGCGAAAAGGCGAAACTTGCTTTCGAAAGGCGAAGCAGCCTGTCCGGCGAGCCGCGCCAGCGCCAGATGATAGATCGCCTGCGATGCCGCGCCTGCCGCTACATGTATCGAGGCCGGGGCGGCGTTACCCATGCGGGCCGCCGCGGTCGCCGCCTTGCCGTGCACCAGATCGCCGGCCTCCGTCGTGAGCTCGGTGAGAGACGACCATAGTGCCCGCTCCGGATAGCGGCCCTTGGCTTCGCGAAGCAGCAGCTGTCGAATCTCTTCCTCGCGCGCCCACCAGGACGGCATCCAATCGGGCGCCTTGAGGAGGCGCTCGGCGTCGCGCCAGTCGCGCGACAGACCGATCGCCAGGGAGCCGAATCCGAGCGCCTCTGCGTAAGCTGAAGCGTCGCTGCGGTCGCCGTCGGTAAGTGGTTCGCCTAGAGCGGCGAACCAGGATGCCGCGAGAACCTCCGCGCGCAGGGCATGAAGCTGCGGGCCGGGCAGGGCGACAACGGGACTCATGTCGCGAGGCTTACGCGGCCTGGCGAATCTCCGGCAACGTGAGGCCGTACTTGGCGGCCACTTCGGTGGCACGCAGCACGTAGTCCTCGCGCATTTCATCGTTGGTGCGCTGCTTGATCTTCCACTTGCGGAAGATCTCATTGTTCTTCGACTTCGAGCCGCCGAAGAAGGACGGGAGGTAGGGATAATATTCGTTCACCGCCGCCTGCAGCCGCGCCTTGCCGTCGGGCGTCTTGACAAGTTCAGCCGAGAAATCCTCGCCGAACTGTGCGTGGAAGCGTTCCTCCGGCATGGTTGCGCGCGCGACGTTGCGTAGCGGATGGAAGGTGCAGTGCAGCAGGTCTTCGACCTGGAGGATTTCGGCGAGATCGGCCAGCAGCTTGATGGCGACGAATTCCTCCCAGTTCTTGAGTGGGAATTCGAAGATCGAAAGAGGCTTCTTGCCCGCACCTGGCAACATGCGGTCCTCGGGAATGCCCATTTGGGTGCCGAGTTGCTTGAAGCGCACGTGATGACCGTACTCCTCCATGGCGACACGACAGGTCAGCCATTTGGCATAGGGCGTCGGGGCATAGGCGATGGCCGGTTCATCGAACACCTGGGCGCCATAAAGCTCGTTAACGGCATGGCTGATGACGAGCTTGGCGATGGCGGCCTGGTACTCTTCTGGCGCATCCTTCAGTTCTTCGACGGTCTTCACGACGATCGGGTCGGACATGGCGGATCTCCTCAAACCAGGGGTTCGGTGTTGAAGGCTTCGAGGTCGGTAGTCAGATCGGTGAACTGGTCGGCGAACCCGGTGGTGAGGTTCTGCGCCAGCGTTTGCGGTGTTCCGGCCTCGAGCCGGGCCACCGGGCGTGGTTGGCTGAACAGGAAGACCTCGCGCCCGCGTACCCCCAGCAGCTGACCGGTGATCGCCTTGCCCGCCGGCGAACACAGCGCGGTCACGACGGCGGCGACATGATGCGCGCCGATCTTCATTGCGCGGTCCTTGTAGCTCTTCTGTGCCTCGTTGGCAGGCTGGATGATGTCCGTCACGCGGGTGCGTGCGAAGGGGGCGACCGCATTGGCGGTGATCTGCGCCCGCGCCAGGTCCATGGCGGTCACGCGGGTGAGGCCGAACAAGCCAGCCTTGGCGCTGGCGTAAGCCGCCTGGCCCAGATTGCCGTAGAGCCCGGCCGAGGAGACGATATTGACGATACGGCCCCAGTTGTAGCCGTCCTTGTCGCCGCGGCCCGACTTGCCCTGATCTCGCATGACGCCTGACGCAGCATTGATCAGATAGAATGCGGCCGAGAGGTTGGTGCGGATCACCGCATCCCAATCGCCGGGATCGGCGCGGAAGACGAAAGCGTCGCGCAGGATGGCGGCATTGTTCACGACGATGTCGATGCCGCCGAAATTCTTCACCGCCAGATCGACGAGTTGCTTGGCGATTCCGGGCGAGGCGACGCTCTCGCTGAAGGCGATGGCGCCCAGTGCCTTAGCGGTCTCGCGCGCCACATTGGGGTCGCCGCCTTCGCCCGCGATCGACGTGCCGCTGTCAGCCACGATGACGTTAGCGCCTTCGGCCACGAGCGCCTCGGCGATGGCGCGGCCGATGCCGCGGCCGGCGCCGGTGACGATCGCCGCACGCCCCTTGAGAAGACCCGTCATAGTTCCGCTCCCGTCTTCTTGTTGGCGTTGGCCATCTCCGCCGCCGTGTAAAAGGCGTCGGCGTGGATATCGGTTCGCCGCATGCCACGTTGCTTGAACAGCTGAGTAGCGGCTTCGACCATGACCGGCGGCCCGGCGAGATAGGCCTTGCAGCCGTCGACCTCGTCGAAGTCGGCCGCCACCGCCTCGTGGACCAACCCGCAGCGGCGGGCCATGCCGTCGCCTTCGCTCAGCACTGGAATGAAATGCAGGTTCTTGTGCCGGCCGGCCAACGCGGTGAAATGGTCGTGCAGGTAGAGGTCGCGTTCGCCGCGGACACCAAAGTAGCAGTAGATGTGCTGTGGCAGGTTCTGCTGCAGGGCGCGTTCGATGATCGCCTTGATTGGCGCCATGCCTGATCCGCCGGCAACGGCGATGATCGGACCACGATGGGATTCCCTCAGATGTGCAGCGCCAAACGGTCCCTCGACGCGCACCTTGTCGCCGACTTTGAGCCGCTCGGCGACGTGGAGGCTGGTGGCGCCGCCTGCGGTACGGCGAATGTGGAACTCCAGGATCGGGTCGCCGGGCACGTTGGCCATCGAATAGTCGCGTGGCGGGCAGCCGCCGAACGTGACTGACGCGAACTGCCCGGCCGAGAAGTCGAAGGGACCGCCCGAGACGATCGCCAGTCGAACGCGCTTGATGTCGTGCGTGGCATCGTCGAGTTCAACCACCTCGCAGGCGAGGCGGCGGCGGGGATGGACGACGAGATCGTCTTCGTCCAGCCAGGCGACCTCGCATTCCTCCCAGGGCACGGCACGGCAGGCCAGGATCAGGCCACGGTCCTTCTCTTCGTCGGAGAGCGCAAACTCGGAATAGCCCTCCATCGCCACCTCGCCGCTCACCAGGTGCGACTTGCAGGCGCCGCAGTTTCCCGACTGGCAGCCGAATGGATAGGAGATGCCGGCGTCGAGCGCCGCCTCCAGGATGGTGGCGCCGGTCGGCACGTCGATGGTGCGGTCAGCCTGGGCGATACGGACTTTAAAGCTCATCGGGAACTGTATGCCAGAATTTGTTTGATCCCCAAACAATCGCCGTTTACCACTCGCACCATGAGCCGTCCACCCGTCAACGCCAATGCTCCGGACCTCGCCGCGAAACTGGACCGCGGTGTGCTGTCGACGCTGCTGGGTTACGTGCTGCGCCGCACCCAGTCAGCCGTGTTTGCCGACTTCGCGGCCACGTTCCAGGCGGCGGGCGCGGCACTTACCCCTGGAGAATTCGGCCTGCTGGTCCTCGTGACGCGCAATACGGGCCTCAGCCAGATGGCGCTGGCGCGGGCGTTGGGCATCGATCGCTCGACCCTGGTGCCGATCCTCGATCGCCTGCAGGCGCGCGGCCTGCTGGTACGACGTCTCTCGCCCACCGACGGGCGTACGCATGCACTGGCGCTGACACCGTCCGGAGACAAGGCGCTCGCGCGCTTTACCCGCCTGGTGCGGACACACGAGAAGCGCATCGCGTCCCACCTTTCGACCGCCGAAACGCGCACGCTTATCCGGCTGCTTGAAAAGGTGCGGGCCGGCGCGCGTTCGGTATAGTCCGGCCCGCCATGGTCAGTGCTGCATGAACTCCGCTCATCCCGATTTCGGTCATATCGACGGCCAGTCGATGAACGACCACGACATGGCGCAGTTGCTGCGGGCCAACCCGCCGGATCCGGTGAAGACGCTTCATGGTGAACTGATCGATGTTGACTCGGAACACGGCGTCTGCCGGTTCCGGTTCGAGATCATCGCGGCCTTCTGTCATTCGAACGGCCGTATCTGCCAGGGCGGCTTCCTCACTGGCATGGTCGACACCGCGATGGCCCATGCAGCCATGGTCAAAGGCAGGCTGGCCGTGGCCGTGCCGACGCTCGAACTCAAGATCAGCTTTTTCGAGGCCATGGGACCGGGGGTGGTGATCGCCGAAGGCCGGGTGATGCGCTGGGGCGGCTCGGTTGGGTTCCTCGACGGCGACCTCAAGGACGAGAAGGGCCGCCTGATCGTTCACGCCACCTCGACGATCAAGATCGTGCGTCCGAAGAAGA